>CABSBF010000013.1 GCA_902475855.1 uncultured Eubacteriales bacterium | reverse complement strand
GAAGTCGTAACAAGGTAGCCGTATCGGAAGGTGCGGCTGGATCACCTCCTTTCTAAGGAGACCATGTGATGTGAAGAGCATTGCATAACATCCTAAGGTCAGGCGTCATTTGGAGTCATGAAGTACCGTTGTTTAATTTAGAGGGTATGCCCTCTAAAGTAGCGAAGTCAGAGATGGGGGTTTAGCTCAGCTGGGAGAGCGCCTGCCTTGCAAGCAGGAGGTCAGCGGTTCGA
This sequence comes from uncultured Eubacteriales bacterium, assembly GCA_902475855.1. GTDB lineage: Bacteria > Bacillota > Clostridia > Oscillospirales > Oscillospiraceae > JAZOXB01. The sequence goes on along the minus strand of CABSBF010000013.1, from coordinate 49,224 downwards.
TCCCGCTAATCTCCACCATTTCTTTGAAAGAGGGAATGGGATGACGGAGCGAAAAAGAAGACGGGCCAATAGCTCAGCTGGCTAGAGCACACGACTGATAATCGTGAGGTCGGTGGTTCGAGTCCACTTTGGCCCACCAGCGAGTAAAAAGGCTCGCGGATGCACCTTGAAAACTGAACAAAGAGTGAATGAGAAACGATAAGAAAAGGCAACAGTAAGGAAACAAATTTAGGGTAAATAACAATTTAGCCAAAAGGGAAACGAAAAAATGTGAGCCTGCATAATTCTTATAGAACTTGAAGAGAAACCAGAAATGGATTGATCTGCAAGAGCTTGTAAAAGGAACTGCAAAGCAGATTCAAAGGTCAAGCGAAAAAGAGCGCAAGGGGAATGCCTTGGCATCAGGAGCCGATGAAGGACGTGATAAGCTGCGAAAAGCTTCGGGGAGCTGCAAATAAGCTGAGATCCGGAGATATCCGAATGGGGAAACCCACTAAGAGTAATCTTAGTAACGCATGGTGAATCAAATAGTCATGCGTGGGGAACCGCCTGAACTGAAACATCTAAGTAGGGCGAGGAAAAGTAATCAACCGAGATTCCGAAAGTAGTGGCGAGCGAAATCGGAAGAGGCCAAACCAAGGGTAGCAATATTCTTGGGGTTGCGGACAGTCGGAAAGATTGAGTTTGCTAGAAGAAAGGTCTGGGAAGGCCTGCCATAGAGTGTGAGAGCCACGTAATTGAAAGCGAACGAGATTGGGACTGGATCCAGAGTACCGCGGGGCACGAGGAATCCCGTGGGAAGCCGGGGGGACCACCCTCCAAGCCAAAATACTACCTGATGACCGATAGAGGAGCAGTACCGTGAGGGAAAGGTGAAAAGCACCCCGGGAGGGGAGTGAAAGAGTACCTGAAACCTTGTGCTTACAAGCAGTCATAGCCCGTTAAAGGGTGGTGGCGTACTTTTTGTAGAACGGTCCGGCGAGTTATAGTAACTGGCGAGCTTAAGGTATTGAGTACCGGAGGCGAAGGGAAACCGAGTGTGAACAGCGCGAGGAGTCAGTTGCCATAGACCCGAAACCAGGTGACCTAGCCATGTCCAGGATGAAGTGGAGGTAAAGCTCCATGGAGGTCCGAACCCACGTTCGTTGCAATGACCGGGGATGAGGTGTGGCTAGCGGTGAAATTCCAAACGAACTTGGAGATAGCTGGTTCTCCCCGAAATAGCTTTAGGGCTAGCGTTGGTAATGAGTTTCACGGAGGTAAAGCACTGTCTGAGCTAGGGGGCGATAAGCTTACTGAACTCTAACAAACTAAGAATGCCGTAGAAATGCTTGCCAGCAGTCAGACTGCGAGTAATAAAATCCGTGGTCAAAAGGGAAACAGCCCAGACCTACAGCTAAGGTCCCAAATATACGCTAAGTGGAAAACGATGTGAGATTGCATAAACAACCAGGATGTTGGCTTAGAGGCAGCCACTCGTTCAAAGAGTGCGTAATAGCTCACTGGTCGAGTGATCTTGCGCGGAAAATTTAACGGGGCTAAGCATGTAACCGAAGCTTGGGATTGCGCAATGCGCAGTGGTAGGGGAGCGTCGTGTACGGGGTGAAGTACGATCGAGAGGACGTGTGGACTGTACACGAGTGAGAATGCCGGAATGAGTAGCGAGAATTATGTGGGAATCATAATGGCCGAAAATCTAAGGTTTCTTGGGGAAGGTTCGTCCGCCCAAGGTAAGCCGGGAGCTAAGGCGAGGCCGAAAGGCGTAGTCGATGCACATACGGTTGAAATTCCGTAGCCACCATACACTAGAAAGCTGACACTTGGAGATAATCGAACCCGGCCGTTGGTCGCGCCGGGCGAAAGGGACCGAACTACAAGTAGGGAAGTCGATGATGCTCTGAGGCGAGAAAAGGCGAAGTATGGTGCCCGTACCGCAAACCGACACAGGTAGATGAGGAGAGAATCCTAAGGCCAACGGGAGAAGGGTTGTTAAGGAACTCGGCAAATTGACCCCGTAACTTCGGGAGAAGGGGTGCCGGCGCAAGCCGGCCGCAGCGAATAGGCCCAAGCAACTGTTTACCAAAAACACAGGTCTCTGCTAAATCGAAAGATGACGTATAGGGGCTGACGCCTGCCCGGTGCCGGAAGGTTAAGAGGAGGGCTTAGCGGAAACGCGAAGGCTTGAATTGAAGCCCCGGTAAACGGCGGCCGTAACTATAACGGTCCTAAGGTAGCGAAATTCCTTGTCAGGTAAGTTCTGACCCGCACGAAAGGCGTAATGATTTGGGCACTGTCTCAACAGCCCGCCCGGCGAAATTGTAGTACCGGTGAAGATGCCGGTTACCCGCAACTAGACGGAAAGACCCCATGGAGCTTTACTGCAGCTTAATACTGAGATTCGGTAAATCATGTACAGGATAGGTGGGAGACTGAGAAGCCAGGCCGTCAGGTTTGGTGGAGTCATCCTTGGGATACCACCCTTGGTTTGCTGGGTTTCTAACCTGCGGCCCTGAATCGGGTCGGGGGACACTGTTAGGCGGGCAGTTTGACTGGGGCGGTCGCCTCCTAAAGAGTAGCGGAGGCGCTCAAAGGTTGGCTCAGCATGGATGGAAATCATGCAGTGAGTGTAAACGTATAAGCCAGCCTAACTGCGAGACCGACGGGTCGAGCAGTAACGAAAGTTGGAGTTAGTGATCCGGTGGTATGTGAGTGGAAATGCCATCGCTCAACGGATAAAAGCTACCCTGGGGATAACAGGCTGATCTCCCCCAAGCGTCCACAGCGACGGGGAGGTTTGGCACCTCGATGTCGGCTCGTCACATCCTGGGGCTGAATTCGGTCCCAAGGGTTCGGCTGTTCGCCGATTAAAGTGGCACGCGAGCTGGGTTCAGAACGTCGTGAGACAGTTCGGTCCCTATCTGTTGCGGGCGTAGGAGATTTGAAGGGAGCTGTCCTTAGTACGAGAGGACCGGGATGGACATACCTCTGGTGTACCAGTTGTCCTGCCAAGGGCACAGCTGGGTAGCTACGTATGGACGAGATAAACGCTGAAGGCATCTAAGCGTGAAACTCCCCCTAAGATGAGATCTCCCCTCCCTCGAGGAGTAAGGCTCGACGTAGACTATGTCGTTGATAGGTCAGGGGTGTAAGCGTCGTAAGGCGTTAAGCTGACTGATACTAATAAGCCGAAAGCTTGACCTACAAAAGAAGGAGCAGGCTCGGTTGCTGATCTGAGTTCCATTCATTCTTGTTCAGTTTTCAGGGTGTGTCTGAAGATACGAAGCGATTCCCGAGAGAGCGAATATGCACCTTTAGCTCAGTTGGTACACTCGCCGCAGCGAGCGTGCCGGAATCAACCGCGAAGCGGCATTTGGATTCCGGCGGAGCAAGCATTGCGAGCAGGTATGGCTGGCAGGAAGATGCGTAGGGCAGAGCAAAAGCGAATATGCACCTTTAGCTCAGTTGGTAGAGCAACTGACTCTTAATCAGTGGGTCCCCGGTTCGAGTCCGTGAAGGTGCACCATGGCCCCATGGTCAAGTGGTTAAGACAGCGGCCTCTCACGCCGTTAACGTGGGTTCGAATCCCGCTGGGGTCACCAAGGAAAAAGTTCTTGACAAGAGGGAAAAGCGTAGTATAATAAAAGAAGTTTTCAGGGGAACCTGGAGATGGAAAAATAGTTGGTGTTGATTGCGATGAGGGTCCACCTGTTCCCATCCCGAACACAGAAGTTAAGCTCATCTGCGCCGACAATACTTGGTGGGTGACTGCCTGGGAAGATAGGTAATGCCAACATAGGCTCTGACCTTTTCGGTCAGAGCTTTTTTGTTTGCAATCGGCCAGTGACAAGCTTCCTATTTACCGGCTTATTCCACTAAGGTACGGAGGTTTTAGTGTGCTTTCCAACCAGCCCATTGACTTTTTATAAAATGTATGAACTTCTTGCAATTGCTGTAATTTTTTGCTATATTAAATAAAAACGGATTGGAGTTGAGAGGATGCGCCATATTTCCTGCTGAACGTTGGGCTGACAGGTTGAGGCGGTGAGTGAGCCGCTGAGCTTTGCTATGCCCTGATGCAGGAATATGCGTGTCCCGGTGCAACATCGGAGGAGTCTGCCCACTTTGGAGGACTCTGCCCTAAGGCTGCGGGATACTATCCTGCGGCTATTTTGTTATTGGAGGGCATACGATGTCACTGATTCAAATTAAGGATCTGAGCTTTACCTATGACGGCAGCTATGAGCCCGTCTTTGAGCATGTCAGCTTCCAGATCGACACGAACTGGAAGCTTGGCCTTACCGGACGCAATGGGCGTGGGAAGACGACCTTTCTCCGCCTGCTTCTGGGGGAGTTTCCCTATCAGGGGACGATCTCCGCAAGCGTGCCGTTTTCCTATTTTCCTTTTTCCGTGAAGCGTCCGGAGTCCTTGGCGATCGAGGCCGCGGAGGAGATGAATCCGACGTATGAATTCTGGTGCTTGCAGTGCGAAATGGCAAAATTGCAGTTGGACGAGACAATTCTGTATCGCCCCTATGCGACCCTCAGCGGCGGCGAGCGGACAAAATTACAGCTTGCGGTTCTGTTCTCTTCGGAAAACAACTTCCTCCTGATCGACGAGCCGACGAATCATCTGGACTTACAGGGGCGGGAGGTGGTGAGCCGCTATCTCGGCCAGAAGCGCGGTTTTCTTCTCGTCTCTCATGACCGCGCCTTTCTCGACGGCTGTGTCGACCATATTCTGTCAATCAACAAAGCAGACATCCAGGTTAGTAGGGGAAATTTTTCCACATGGCTGGAAAACCGGGAGCGGCAGGATGCCTTCGAGCAGCGCCAGAATGAAAAGCTAGTGCGCGAAATTTCCCGTTTGAAGGAAACTGCACGGGAAAAATCGCAGTGGGCCGGCGCGGCCGAACGCCGGAAGATCGGCCATGGACAGACGGACAAGCCAAAGAATTTCCGCTCCTATCAGGGAGCAAAGGCAGAGCACACAATGTCACGTGCAAAGGCAATCGAAAAACGTCTCGACGCTGCAATGGAGGAAAAGAAAAGTCTGTTAAAAAACTTGGAGCGCCGGGAAGCGCTGAAGCTGATGCAGTTACCTTTTTATACGAAGCGACTGGCGGAGCTGCGGGACATCAGCATCGTCTATGACGGGCGGACGGTCTGCAAGGATTTCAGTCTGTCTGTCCAGGCAGGAGAGCAAATCGCCTTGCAGGGGCCGAACGGCTGCGGAAAAAGCAGCGTTTTGAAGCTACTATGCGGGCAGGCAATCCCACACACCGGCGAAGTCCGGCGGGGCGGCGGCCTTCGCATATCCTATGTTGGACAGGATGCCGTTCAGCTCTGCGGCAGCGTAACGGACTATATTCGGAAAAAGGGAATAGATGAAAGCATGTTTTTCACAATCCTCACCAAGCTGGATGTGCCGAAGGTGCAGACGGAACGCGATTTGCGAGCGCTCAGCGACGGGCAGAAGAAAAAAGTCCTGCTGGCGGCCTCCCTCTGCGAGCAGGCGCATCTGCACGTCTGGGACGAGCCGATGAACTACATTGACGTGATTTCCCGCATCCAGATCGAGGAGCTGCTGCTGCAATTCCGGCCGACGATGCTCTTTGTCGAGCACGATCGGGCGTTCTGTGAGCGTGTAGCAACAAAAATCGTCAGAGTGTAAAAAACATCCGGCGCGGGCTGTTCCGTGACGGGCGCTTTTTCAGAAGCGGAGCTTTTACGAAGAGGTTGATGAGACCAGAAAAACCGCCCTGTGGGATTCCCACAGGGCGGCGGCTATTTTGCAATCAGTCTGCGACGTAGGGCAGGAGAGCGATCTGACGGGCACGCTTGATGGCGATGGTCAGCTGGCGCTGATGCGCTGCGCAGGTGCCGGTGGTACGGCGGGGCAGGATCTTGCCGCGCTCGGACGTGTAACGGCGGAGCTTTGCAGAATCCTTGAAATCAATGCTGGTAGCCTTCTCGACGCAGAAGTTACATACCTTCTTGCGCTTACGCGGGCGAACTCTATCGTTTGCCATGATGAAATCCTCCTTCTTTCAGACTCAAGTGAAAAAGTTTAGAACGGGAGCTGGCTGTCGTCGTCCTCGATCATGGAGAAATCGGACGCGGGAGCCGGTGCGCTGGGCGCTGCATAGCCGGACTGCTGCGCCGGAGCGGAATAACCGCCGTAGGCAGGCGCCTGACCGTAACCGCCCTCCGCATTGTCGCGCTTGGAATCGCCGAAATAGACATTGTCGGCGACGATCTCGGCGCTGCGGCGCTTGTTCCCTTCTTTGTCGGTCCAGTTGCGGATCTGGAGCCGGCCGGACACCACCGCCATACGGCCTTTGGTGAAATACTTGCTGACAAATTCAGCAGTATTGCGCCATGCCACGATGTCGATGAAATCCGTTTCCTTTTCGCCGGTGGCACTGTTGCCGAAGTCACGGTCAACCGCCAGCGAGAAAGTGGCCACTGCCACACCGGAACCGGTCCGGCGCAGTTCGGGGTCACGGGTAAGACGGCCCATGAGAACAATATGGTTCAGCATGAACGAGCCCCCTTACTCTTCGACAGCGACGATGATGGAACGCAGGATACCGTCGGTGATCTTGAACACACGGTCCAACTCCGCGGGGAGTTCGGGCTTGCATTCGCAATTCATCAGCACGTAGTAGCCTTCGGGCAGATCGTTGATGGGATAGGCCAGCCGACGCTTGCCCCATTCCTCGATACCCGTGAGGGTACCCTCCGCCTCAACCATCGCCTTGAACTTTTCCACAAGAGCGGCAATACCCTCTTCACCCTTTGCGGGATCGATGATATAGACGATCTCATACTTACCGGAATTCTTAGCCATTGTTGTTTGCACCTCCTTCTGGACTTATGGCCGCCGGACGCGCCGGCAGCAAGGATTGTCCGCATTCGCAGACTTGATTATTTTACCCTTGATTTTCTGATTTGTCAACTTGTTTTTTGCGAAAAAAACCGTATTTTTTCTTGTTTTTGCCCGGATTGTGAAAAACCTCGGCGCCGCTGGTGTAAAATGTCCGCGGACACTTGCATTTTTCTGCGTGAAATGCTATGATTTAAAAGGAAATTTGCCGGAATCCTCCGGCAGAACCGATTTTCAGCACACGAAAGGGAGGAACTATCATGCAGAGAATCACAGGCTCCATCGTGGCTCTGGTCACTCCGTTCAATCAGGACGGTTCTACGGATTTTGTCAGGCTCCGTGAGCTGGTGGACTGGCACATCGAGAATCAGACTGATGCCCTGCTGGTGCTTGGTACCACGGGCGAAACGGCATCCACTTCGTTGGAGGAAGACATCAAGACGCTGGACTGTGTTCTGACGCAGGCCGCCGGGCGCGTGCCCGTCATTGCGGGCAGCGGCTCAAACTCCAGTGAAATGCAGAAGCATAAGAGCGTCATCTACTCCGAAATGGGCGCGGCAGCGCTGCTGTGCATCAGCCCCTACTATGTCAAGTCGAACGAAGAGGGAATGTACCGTCATTTCATGATGTCGGCGGATGCAGCGTCCGCGCCGATCATCCTCTATAATGTCCCCGGCCGCACCGGCTGCAAAATTTCCCCCGAGGTCGTGCGGCGCCTGTCTGTGCATCCCAACGTCATGGGTATCAAGGAGGCCAGCGGCGATATGTCCTATGCGATGAAGGTTGCGCGCTACCTCTCCGATGATTTCGTGATGTATTCCGGTAACGACGACATCACCGTTCCGCTGCTGTCTGTCGGCGCGTCCGGCGTCATCTCGGTCTGGGCGAATATCATGCCCCGCGAGGTGCACAACATGGTTATGGACTACTTTGAAGGGCGCGAGGAGCAGGCACGCAAGACGCAGCTTCGCTATCTTGATCTCATCAACGCTCTGTTCATGGAGGTCAACCCTATCCCCGTTAAGGAAGCGATGAACCTCATGGGTCTGCGTGCGGGCAGCTACCGGATGCCGATGTATCCCATGGCACCGGAAAACCGCGCAAAGCTGGCAAAGATCATGCGCGAGGCAGGTCTGCCCGTCAGGGAGGACGCATAAATGAAGATTTTCCTCAGCGGTTACGGGAAAATGGGCAAGCTCATCGAGGAAATGGCACAGGAAAAAGGCTGGACGGTCGTTGGTAAGGCGGACGTGACCTGCCCCGAGGTTTTTGAAACCGCACCGGCGGCGGATGTTTGCCTGGATTTTTCCGGCGTGGGAGCCCTGCCGCATCTGGCAGCCTATGTGCGCCGGACAAAAACGCCCCTTCTTAGCGGCACGACCGGGCTGACCGAGCCGGATTTCGATGAGCTGCGCGAGCTTGCAAAGCTGGTTCCCGTCATCTGGACGGCGAATTACAGCACCGGCATTGCTGTGATGCGGCGAATGCTGCGAGATTATGCCAATGCGCTTTCCGAATGGGATAAGGAAATCGTTGAGATCCACCACAATCAGAAGGTGGACGCGCCCAGCGGAACGGCGAAGCTCCTCTTACAGGAGTTGGATCCGGACGGACAGGCAAAGGTTCTGCACGGCCGTGAGGGCCTGTGCGGCAAGCGGACGGAAGGGGAGATCGGCGTGTTTTCCATCCGCGGCGGCACGGTTGCCGGGGAGCATTCGGTATACTTTTTTGGCGAGGATGAAACGCTCAAGCTGACGCATACGGCGGCCAGCCGGAGAATCTTTGTTGCGGGTGCGCTGCGCGCGGCGCAGGCGCTTGTGGGCCGTGCGCCGGGGTATTACACTCTCGACGAACTGCTGTTCAGTCATAAATCATAAGGAAGAAGTAAATATGGAAAAATTGAAACCGCGGACGCTCTCCGGCTTTATGGAGCTGCTGCCCGCTCCCCAGCAGAAGTTTGAACGGATGCTGGAAATCCTGCGTAAAACCTTTGCGCTCTATGGCTTTACCCCCATCGACACGCCGGTGATCGAATCGGCGGATATTTTGCTTGCAAAAGGCGGCGGCGAAACGGAAAAGCAGATCTACCGCTTCCAGAAGGGTGATTCGGATCTGGCGCTCCGGTTTGACCATACCGTTCCGCTGGCAAAATACGTTGCCCTGCACGAAAATGAACTTTGCTTCCCCTTCCGCCGCTATGCCATCGGAAAGGTCTACCGCGGCGAGCGTGCGCAGCGCGGCAGGTTCCGTGAGTTTTATCAGGCAGATATCGATATCATCGGCGACGGGAAGCTCTCTGTGGTCAACGAGGCGGAAATCCCGTCCGTGATCTATAAAGTGTTTTCCGAGTTTGGCCTGAAGCGCTTCCGTATCAGCGTCAATAACCGAAAAATTCTCAACGGCTTCTACGCGATTCTCGGTCTGACGGAGCAGTCCGGCGACATTATGCGCACGGTGGACAAACTCGACAAGATCGGGGCGGCAAAGGTCCATGCCGTCTTGACGGAGGAGATTGGCCTGAAAGGCTCTGATGCGGATGAGATTCTGCGCTTTATTGCCATCCGCGGCACCAACGAGGAGGTCCTCTCCGCGCTGGAGGCTTACCGCGGGAAGAATGAAGCCTTTGACACGGGACTCGACGAGCTGACCACGGTAACGAAATATCTTTCCGCCTTCGGCGTGCCGGAGGAGAATTTTGCGGTCGATCTGACCATTGCCCGCGGTCTGGATTACTATACCGGCACGGTTTATGAGACCAGAATGCTCGACCATCCGGAGATTGGCGCCATCTGCGCCGGCGGCCGCTATGACAATCTGGCTGAGTATTATTCCGAGCGCAGCCTGCCCGGCGTGGGCGTGGCCATCGGCCTGACGCGGCTGTTTTACGTGCTGGACGAGCAGGGAATGCTGAACCCGGAGCTGCCCACCGCCCCTGCAGATGTGCTGCTGCTGCCGATGACGGAGGATTTGTCCGCAGCGGTGTCTTTGGCCACTCGTTTCCGCGAAGCCGGGATCCGCACGCAGATCTACTCTGAGCAGAAAAAGTTCAAGGCGAAGATGACCTATGCCGACCGTCTGGGCATCCCTTATGTGGTCTTCCTTGGTGAGGACGAGATCGCGCAGGGGGTGTGCTCCGTGAAGGAGCTCTCCAGTGGCGAGCAGGTGAGCCTCGCGCCGGGGGAAGCGGTAAAGCTGATTCAAAAGGGAATTTCTGAGCGGAACAAAGGCTCCGTGATTTTAGAGAAGTAATTGGGGGAAACATTTATGACGCAATCAAGAACGCATACCTGCGGCCAGCTCCGCCTTTCTGACGTGGGCAAGACCGTCACGCTGGCCGGCTGGATGGAGAACGTCCGCGAGGTCGGAAGCAGCCTGGCCTTCGTTGTCCTGCGCGATTTTTACGGAACGACGCAGATCGTTGCGGAAACCGAGGAAATGATGAAGATCATCCGCGGTATCAACAAGGAATCGACCATCGGTGTGACCGGCGTCGTCCGCGAACGCGCGAGCAAGAACCCGAAGCAGCCCACCGGCGAGATCGAGGTCGTGCCTACGGAGATTAAGGTGCTGGGCCGCTGCCGCTACAACGAGCTGCCGTTTGAGATCAACCGCAGCCGCGACGCCGACGAGTCCGTCCGCCTGAAGTACCGCTATCTCGACCTGCGCAATCCCGCAGTCAAGAACAATATCATCCTGCGCTGCAACGTTGTTGCCGCACTGCGTAAGGCCATGACGGAGCACGGCTTCCTGGAGATCACCACGCCGATACTGACCGTTTCCTCTCCGGAGGGCGCACGTGACTACCTGGTTCCTGCAAGAAAGCATCCCGGTAAGTTCTATGCTCTGCCGCAGGCGCCGCAGCAGTTCAAGCAGCTGCTGATGACCTCCGGTTTCGACCGCTATTTCCAGATCGCTCCCTGCTTCCGTGATGAAGACGCGCGCGGCGACCGCAGCCCCGGCGAGTTCTATCAGCTCGATATGGAGATGGCCTTTGCCGATCAGGATGACGTGTTCGCCGTGCTGGAGGATGTGCTGCCGCCCATCTTTGCAAAGTACGGAAAGTACAATGTTGCCTCCTCTGCGCCCTTCAAGCGCATCGGCTACAAGGAAGCCATGGAGCGCTACGGTTCCGACAAGCCCGATCTGCGCATTGACCTTGTGGTCGATGACATTACCTCGCTGGTTTCCGGCATCGATTTTGCACCCTTTGCCGAGGGCAATACCGTCAAGGCTATTGTCGTGCATGACTGCAACCTTGCGCGCAAGGCCGTGGATAAGCTGGTTGCGGAGACGGAGGTCATTGCAGGCAGCAAGCCCATGTGGTTCAAGCTGGGCGAGGACGGTGAGCTGGCCGGTGGCATTGCAAAGTTCCTTGCGGACCGCAAGGATGCCATTGTCGAGGCGCTTGGCCTGACGCCCGGTTCCTTTGTCGGTGTGAGCGCCGGGAAGAAGACTGCGGCGCAGAAGACCGCAGGCGTTCTGCGCAAGTTGCTGGGCATGGCTGTTCCCGGTCATATGGATGCCGAGCGCTATGAATTCTGCTGGATTGTCGATTTCCCAATGTATGAGATCGGCGAGGAATCCGGAGAATTGGAATTCTGCCACAATCCCTTCTCCATGCCCAATGGCGGCCTGGAGGCACTGGAAAAGGCTGAGCGCGGCGAGATCGACCCGCTGAGCATCAATGCCTATCAGTACGATCTGGTCTGCAACGGCGTAGAGCTCTCCTCCGGCGCTGTCCGGAACCACGACCCCGAAATCATGATCAAAGCCTTTGAACTGGTTCGTCTGGGTGAGGAGGATGTCAAGGCCAAGTTCCCCGCCATGTACAATGCGTTCTGCTACGGTGCGCCGCCTCATGCGGGTATTGCGCCGGGCGTTGACCGTATGGTTATGCTGCTGGCGGGCGAGGAATCCATCCGTGAGATTATTCCCTTCCCTATGAACAAGAATGCGCAGGACGTCATGATGGGAGCTCCCTCCACCGTCGAGCAGAAGCAGCTTGACGAAGTTCACATCCGCGTAGTGGAATAAGAAAAGCGCCCTCTGAAAAAAGAAGACGCGAATAACGAACTTTCCAGTCGGCAGCCTTGTGCTGCCGGCTGCTTTTATTAGGAGGGTGGGCGATGCGGACAAGGTATTTTGGAAAAACAGAGTTTTTGGTCTTGACCAATGGGAAAATCTATGATGTCATTTCATCGAGCGCGGCTGGTATCGCTTGATAGACATCAGGGGCGAGAATTATCTATATCCGCCGGAGCTTTTTGAGATCATTGCATAGAAATCTAAGACTTACAAAAGTCGGACAGGAGTATTCTCCTGCCCGACTTTTACATTATTCAAGGTTCAAACGCTTGCGCAGGATGACCTCGGAAACGAAGAAGTAGACGCAGCCGATGGCAACGTTGATCAGGAGAATTGTACCGAGGAACGCGCTCATGGCGCCGTTGAAGCTCAGGGTTTCCACCCACGTAAAGACGGAATTGACGAACGTGTTCGGCTCGTAGTTGACGGATACCAGCGTTAGCATCGAAGTAATCTGCATAAGAACGCCAATCAGGTAATAAAACAGGATGGACAGGAAAATGCGCGCGCGGCGGAACAGATGGCCGAGACAGGACACAAAGTAGACCCGCAGAATCATGTTTGCCACGGCAGCAAGTACGGTCAGCCCCGCCAAAATCAGCGTCCCGGCGCTCAGCGGCTGGTCAAGAATCTGGGAAAAATTGAACATCGTGTTCCAGACACCGTCCGTCGTACCGGAAAGAATCAGCGCAATGCCGAAATAGGCGAAAATGCACGTCGGAATGAGGGTCAGCATTGCTGCCAGAAGCTTGGAAAGCAGAAGCAGCCAGGGCTTGACAGGCAGCGTGAACATCAGATAGCCCTCCCGCCGCAGAAGCCCTGAATAGAAGCGGATGACACAGATGACAAAGCACAGGACAACCATGGCGATCAGCGCCAGAACCATCAGCCCCGTCAAAAGCGACATGAGGAAGTGACTGAGGAAGCCGGTCATCGGCAGCTCCAGCAGCAGCCTTTGCAGTCCTGCGAGCAGCAGCATAGCCGGCCAGATGAACAAAAACAGCTTGATGTTGGCGCGCAGATCGTATTTCAATAGTTTTCTCAGCATGGCCAGTTACCTCCGTAGGGGATGGTGCGGAAGATCTCACGGAAAACCTCATCTACGGACTTTCCTTCGACCTCGCGGATGTGATCGACAGAGTCGTGCCGCACAACCCGGCCTTCCTTCAGAAAGACCGCTTCGTCCAGTACCGGTTCGATATCCGCAATCAGATGTGTGGACAGAAGAATTGTACTCTCCGGGGAGTAATTTGTGAGAATGGTGTGCAGAATGAAATCGCGCGCGGCAGGGTCAACGCCTGCGATGGGTTCGTCAAGCAGATAGAGCTTTGCCTCCCGGCTCATAGCAAGGATGAGCTGCAGCTTTTCCTGTGTACCCTTGGACATGCTCTTGACGCTCATTTTCATTCCGATGCTCAGTGCCGAGCACATGGCTTCCGCACGATCCCGGCGGAAATCGGTATAAAAATCGGCAAACAGGTCAATGAGGTCGATGGCCTTCATCCAGTTGGCATAGAACATTTTGTCCGGAAGATAGCTGACGACCGCCTTTGTGCCGGTGCCAATGGGCAGACCGGTGATGGTGGCACTGCCGTCTGTGGGACGGAGCAGTCCGGCCAGAATTTTGATCAGCGTGGTCTTGCCGGAACCGTTCGGGCCAAGCAGGCCGATGATCCGGCCGGAATCAAGATGCAGATCGACATGATCCAAAGCGGTCAAAGCGCCGTAGCGCTTTGTCAAGCCGCTGCAAACGACAAGGTCATTCATGGGGTTCCACCTCCGTTAATAGTTGTGTGATTTCCTGCCCGGTATAGCCGAGCTGCTTCATTTTTTCGCGGAACAGCGAAAGCTCCTTCTGCGCCAGCGCATCACGGGTGGCACGGATGAGGGCGGTATCTTGCGTGACAAAACGCCCGGTGTTGCGCTGCGAGGTCAGAAGCCCCGCTTCCTCCATCGCGGCAAGCGTGCGCTGCATGGTGTTCGGATTGACTCCGGCCTCCGCCGCCAGGTCGCGCACGGACGGAATTCGCACGCCCGGCGGATACTGGCCCGACACGACGCGCTGTGTCAGAATTTCCTCAAGCTGTAGCCAGATCTGACGGTCCGTGCTTAGCTTCCAGCTCATGTACAACCCTCCTTTGAATTAGTGTACTAGTATACTAACACACAAATACACAACTGTCAAGAGCCTATTGAAAAAAGATATGGACGGGAGAGAAACGCAGCGGGCTTCCGCCGTATCCCGGCAGAAGCCCGCTGCGTTCAGCATTTATGACTGTGCAATGGTTAAAGATTGGATGGTTTTGCGGAAGGGTACCGTGCTTTGCAGATAGCGGGCGAGAACCAGCGCTGCCTCCTCCCCGGTGACGGCATCCTTCGGCGAGAGATAAACGATACCGCCAGAGCCGGATCCGGCCAGCAGGCCGGAGGCAACCGCCCACTGCATGGCCTCCAGCGCATCATCATCGACGCTCTCGGCATCCGGATAGGTGGTAAGATCAGCGCGCTTCGGAACGGCAGTACCGGAGAATTCGGCATAGCGGAAAAGCTCCAGCGCAAGCTGTTCGCGGGTGATCACAGTATCCGGGTCAAATTCAAAATCTTCAAACAGTCCGGCACTTTCGCACCAAAGAGCGGCACCGGAATACCAGTGCGTCTGCTCTGCGGCGCACCTCATACACGATTCCGGCTGACCGGCGGCGCACCACAGCAGTGTTGCCAGCGTCGCCTGATTCAGAGAAAGGGCAGGGTCCAGCGTGGATTCGTTATTCTTACTGCCCTTTTTGAGAAACTCCAGACCGCGCTGCACCCACAAGGGACTGGAGGTGTTCCAGCCGGAGACTGTCTGCTTGCGCGCAAGAACGGAAAACTCACAGGCGGCTTCCTCGGATGCGCCGTAGCCGTTTGTGGCGCTGAGTATAGCGGTATAGGTGCCGGCATTGTCAAGCCGCAGGGCGAAGGCAAGTGAATTGCTCAGATTGCGTGAGAAAAGCTCCTCCCCATTCAGGAGGACGGTCAGCCGGTAGGATTCATTGTCCTCTGCAGGATCCCAGCGGAAATTCACGGTGTCATGCTGGAGATAGGTGCTCTGCATATTCCGGAAAGACGGCGTTGTGGGAGGAAACCCCCACACGGCGGCATAGGGGGCGACGGACACATGCGTCAACATACCCGCAATGGCAGCGCGCGAAACGGTGACGCCCCAGCGAATGCCGCAATGCCGGTCCATATTGCAGTCGGTGTATGTAATGGTGGTGTCTGTCACATCGGTGACAAAGACGGAATGGCTGTCGCTGCGGTAGCGCAAAACATCGCCTGGCTTGAGGCCGTCAAGACTGTAGGCTTTCGGCCAGTATTTCGCGGAAACACCGTAATAGTCATAGCTCAGCTTGTAGGCATAGCCGAGACACTGAATTGCGTTGCCGAAGGAGTTGCAGCCGCAGCTGCCGTAATAGTCGCAGCTTCCGTGCGCGTGGGCACAGGGAGAATAGGAATAGCCATTGGGGTTGTTGCAGCCGCCCGGGTGATTCCAGTAGGCACCGGAGGGAAACTTGGCACGCAGATCGGTGAGCGTGACCCGCGCACGCTCCGCGCTGGCGGTTGGCAACGGCAGCAGAGCTGCAAGCAGAACCAGAGCCAGAAGCAGGCATACAATACGCCGTCTCATTTGCAGAACCGTCCTTTTTGTTGATGGTTTCCAATGACAGATCCGAAAGACCTGCAAGACAAATGTTACCATATTGTTTCCAGTATTGCAAGACTTTTTGGAAAAAATTACAAAATCCATACAGTGGAGGAGCCCACTGTATGGATTTTGCAGAATATTATCTCTACCGAGCTGCTTTTTTGCGGTAGAAGGGAACTGCCAGAAGCATGAATGCGGCGAAAACCGACAGATACCATACAACGCCGATGCCGTGTGCGAAAATTGCCGCGACAATCATGAACACGCAGCTCAGAATGGAAAGCAGCGGCATGACATAGCGCTTGAAGGGATGCAGCCCGCGCTCGCGGAGCATCATGCGCAGGAAGATTGGAAGATAGAAGGCATAAATCGTGATGATGGGAAGCTCGGAGGAATCAAAGGCCACAGGACCAAACCAGGGCTGCTCCACCAGATTTGCTCCGTAGAAGAAAATCAGCCAGAAAGCACACATGACCAGGCCGACAACTGCTGAATTGGTGGGCATATTCGTATGAGGGCTGACCTCGCCGAATATCTCCGGCCGTGGACCCTGATTGCGCACGGCGATGGAGTACATCCCACGTGTGGCAGCCAGCATCAGGCCGTTGAGTGTGCCGAGACAGGAAATGACGACAAGGACGAACAGCCCGATGCCTCCGGCTGTTCCGAAGATGTTCTCAAAGGCGAGCTTTGCGCCGGCTTCACCGCTTTCCATGACGGCCTTATTGCTTGCGCCGCCGGCCAGCCCAATGTAGTAGAGAATGTAGACAGCGGCGATGATCAGTGTGCCGAGCACGAGGGCAATGGGGAGGTTCTTTTTTGCATTTTTCAGTTCCGCATTGATGCTGGTAGCGATGATCCATCCTTCATAGGCGAAGGCGGTAGCAACGACAGCGGTAAACAGCGCCATGCCGCGGCTGCCTGCGGATTCCTCCACGATGGTGGAGAAGTTTTCGGCAATGGTTCCGTTGGCAAGGCCGACAATGGTGCCGACGATCGCCATCAAAAGCAGCGGAATCAGCTTGATGACGGTTGTGGAAACCTGAAATCTGCCCGCAAGGATCGGAGAAAGCGCGTTGAGGGCATAGCTTGCGACCAGAAAGAAGCAGGCGATGACCATCACCGGGCCGCCCGTGATGTCAAAGCCGAGGATCACGCCAAGATACCGGGCGGACACCCATGCCAGCACGGAGGTCATGGCGGGATAATAGATAAAGGTGGAGAACCAGGCGGTGTAATAGGCGTAGCGGCTGCCGACGGCTGCCTCCGCATAGTCCACAAGACCGTTGACATGGCGATAGTGTGTCGCCATGATCGAGAAGGTATAGGCACAGATGATCATAATGATGCCGCCCAGCGCCCATGCAAGAATGCCGAGCGGGAGGTCGCCTCCGGTAGCAGTCAGAACCTTTTCCGCCTTGAAGAATACGCCGCTTCCGACTACGATACCTACCACCATGGCAATGGCTGTCAGCAGACCGTACTTTTCTTTCAGTTGGTTATTCATACTACCCCTCATTTCTGTTGTATAATTATACATATTCTACATGGAAAGGTTGGAAAAGGCAATAAATATTTGATGATTGCATAAAAATCCGGCGTTTTGTACGATGAATTGCAGTCATTGGGCTGCGCTTCTGGTACAAAACGCCGACAAAAAAGAGTATAAGATTGTCCGCGACAAAAAAACATACGTACTGCTCAACGAAACAAAATCAGAGAAAACCACGTTACGATGTTGTTTCCGTACTGGTATTCTATTCCGTATTTTTCCGCCAGAGCGGTCACGACGATGCCGTGGCTCTCTACGCAGGGGAACATTTTGTCCGGGTGGCGGCAGGGAGCCTCCGGATAGCTGCACTGCGGACAGAGTGCGCAGGAGTCACTGGAAAGACCATAGACCTGTGCGTCCTGCGCACGAAGCAGTTCCGCGACCTGGTGCGTGACGGCTTCGTGTGCGGGCCGGGTAGCGAGCGTCTGCTCCATGTTGCTGATATCCTGCACCTCCGTGAGCGTGGAAAAGAGCAACCCTTCGGGATAGGAAAGGCAGCGCGTGCGGCATTCCTCCACCGTGCCAACGGCGGGAGGACAGGCCCAGCTTTTGCCATAGCGCGGGCATTCCTGCCGGCAGACGGTACGGATACGTTCCGAGAATTCCAGCTCCTCCGTGCGGAAAAAGACATACTGTGCGACGGGCAGTTCGGCCAGCGCCGCTTCAAAGGCTTCACGGTTCATCCCTTTTCCTCCGCTTTCAGGTATAGCATATCGTAGGCGACCGGCGTGCAGAACAGACGGCGGATCTCTGCGGCATTGCGCGTCTGTCCGAGAATCCACATCAGCTTTGCCAGAGCCGCCTCCGTGGTCATGTCATAGGCTTCCAGCAGGTGCAGGTCGTTTTTCAGGTGGAAACCTACATCATAGACGGCGAGGTTGCTCCCTTCATTCTGCACCTGTGTGGTCATGACGATGGTTTTATCACCGCGTGCGATCGCACTGCGCAGGACATCAAAGTAGCCGGAGCCCTGATAGGAGGGCAGGCCGCCTACGCCATAGCTTTCAATGATGACGGCGTCATTGTGATCAATCAGGTAGGACAGCAGGCCGCAGTCTGTGCCGGGCGTCATTTTCAACAGGCCTACGCGCTCGTTCAGACGGCTGTAGAAGCGGGGACGGTCAAAGCAGTCCGGGCGGATATATTCCATCAAGAATCCATTTTGCAGCACGGCGAGTACAGGATAGTTGATGCTGGAAAAGGCCTGCAGGCTGGTTGTGCGTGTTTTTCGTGCGCGTGTGCCGAGAATGACACGGCCGTTGAAGACGATTATCACACCGCGCAGATCGGACACCGCACAGCGGAAGGCATCGGTCAGGTTGGCCTTGGAATCCGTATTTTCAAAGAGGATGGGCTTCTGCGCACCGGTCAGAATGATGGGCTTGGGCGAGCCCTGCACCAGATAGGAAAGCGCCGCGGCGGTGTAGGCCATGGTGTCCGTGCCGTGGGCGATGACAAAACCGTCGAAATCATCGTAGTTTTCTTCAATGGCGGCGGCGATGGTCAGCCAGTGCGCCGGAGTGATGTTGGTCGAGTCAATGGAGAAAAGCTGACGGCAGGTGACATCGCATAGACCGGAAATCTCCGGCACTTTTTCCACGAGCTCCTGCGTGGAGAGAACAGGAATCAGACCGCTCTGCGTCATGCCGGAGGCAATGGTGCCGCCCGTGCCGAGCATGAGAACCTTTTTCATAGGGAACCTCCCAATTTTATTCAGCTTATTATAACACGATTTTGAGGACGCGGCAACGGAAACAGTTGACAAGTTTCGAAATTGGCAATAATATAGAAACGGATTGGAGATGAATGCGATGCTATCGGTAGTGATTCCGGCCTATAACGAGCAGGAAACGGTTGCGGCAGCGGCTGAGGAGATCAGCCGGGTGCTGTTTACGGCGGAAATTCCGCATGAACTGGTATTTATAGACGACGGGTCGAAGGATCGTACATGGGAGTGCATCTGCGCTGAGGCGCAGCAGCGCTGTGATGTGCGTGGCTTTCGATTTTCCAGAAATTTTGGCAAAGAGGCCGCAATCTTTGCCGGCCTCCGGCAGGCAAAGGGCGACTGCGTCGCAGTAATGGACTGCGATTTGCAGCATCCGCCGGAAAAACTGGTGGAGATGTATCGCCTCTGGGAGAGCGGGGTGCAGGTCGTTGAGGGCGTCAAGACCGACCGCGGCCGGGAAAGCGTGCTGCACCGCGGGTGCGCAGCGCTATTCTATAAGATCATCAGCCGCGCAACGCGAATTGATATGTCTCGCGCCTCGGATTTCAAGCTGCTCGACCGCAGAGCCGTGGACGTGCTTCTGACCATGCGGGAAAAACGCGCGTTTTTCCGGGCGCTCTCATCCTGGGTCGGCTTCCGCACCGCACAGGTGGAATATGAGGTGCGTGAGCGTGTGGCCGGACAGTCCAAATGGTCTACGCGGGCGCTGATCCGCTATGCGCTGACGAATATTACCTCCTTTACTGCATTTCCGCTGCATCTTGTGACTGTATTCGGAGTGCTTATGCTGCTGGTATCGCTCATTTTGGGTGTGATCGCACTGGTGCAGAAGTTTATGGGGGTTGCCTTGGGCGGCTTTACAACGGTCATTATCCTTCTGTTGTTCATCGGCAGCCTGGTGATGATCAGCCTCGGCATTATCGGTTACTATGTCGGCAATATCTATGAGGAAATTCAAGATCGCCCGCGTTATATCATTGCAGAGGACTGTGGAGAGAGAAAATGAAAGAGAATAAAGAGCTGATACATGAAGTTCTCAAGGACATCCGGCGGGATATGACCGACGATGAGATTTTGGAGCTATTGGCAGACAGCAAGATTTCCGTTAACACGGAAAAGGAAACGCGCTATACGATAGGGCAGCGCGCGGCGGATCAGATTGCAAAATTTGCCGGAAGCTGGGCGTTTATCTTCGCCTTCACGGGTGTGCTGATTGCATGGATGGCGATCAACAGCCTGCTGGCAAGCAGAGCCTTTGACCCGTATCCGTTTATTCTGCTGAATCTGGTACTGTCCTGCGTGGCGGCAATTCAGGCGCCGCTTATTATGATGAGCCAGAACCGGCAGGAGGAAAAAGATCGCCGCCGCGCAGAGAACGATTATAAAGTGAATCTGAAAACCGAGATCATGATTGAAGATCTCCATGATAAAGTGAACGAGATTTTGGCACGGCAGGACACAATCCTGAAGCGTCTGAAGGAACTGGAAAAGAAGGCACAGTAAAAATGAAAAAAGAAGAAAAAACAAATGCCGTACGGCTGCTGACGCAGAAAAAACTGGCGTTTCATACGTATGACTACACCGATTCCGGCGCGGTCAGCGGTCTGGAGGTCGCACAGGCGCTGGGACAGGAGCCGCAGCGGATGTTCAAGACGCTGGTCACAGAGGGACGTTCCGGTGCACACTATGTGTTTTTGGTGCCGGTTGCAGGCGAGCTGGACTTAAAAAAAGCTGCTAACGCCGTGGGAGAGAAGAGCATTGCCATGATCAAATCAAAAGATCTGCTTCCCCTGACGGGCTATATTCACGGTGGCTGCTCACCGGTCGGCATGAAGAAATTCTTCCCAACGGTGATCGACCAAAGTGCTGCGCAGTTTGATACCATCCTTTTCAGCGGCGGTCGGATCGGACTTCAGATCGAAACGAGCCTGGCAGAGCTGGAGAGGGTTATCAGCTTCCGGCTCGCGGACATTGCGGAGTGAAAGACGGTGCTTTTTTTACAGATTCAAGGCAGGCGGAGATCCGCCTGCCTTGTGCTATTCCTGCTTCTGCCAATCGGCAGGATAGGTGATATAGAGAAACCGGGCATGTTCGGCTGCGGCAAAGTGAATCTCACTGCCGCACGGGATGAACACTCCCTCTCCAGCGCGGGCCGTGACTTCGCCCTGAGCGGTGCGGATAGTCAGTGATCCTTCTAAAACATAGTCGATCTCATCGTAGTGCAGCGCCCACGCAAAGTCGCTGCGCTCCATCGTCATAAGACCCAGCCCAAGACGGGGCGAAGCTTCCAACGTGAGAAGATCATGCGTAAAAACACGATCGGCAGGATTGCCGGTGTCCAGCCGGTCGGATTCTGCCATGCGGTAGTCCAGTGTGAAGAATTTTACCGGATTTTCCGCCAACTTTTCCGCCAGAACCTGACGGATGAGCTGCTCAAGCTGCGCTCTGTCCATATGCATTCCCCCTTGTCAGAAGCAGTGCCGCGCAGACCGCGGTCACACCTCCGGTCAACTTTCCGACGATGACCGGCACGAGAAGATTCGGCGCGTAGCCCGCCGTGAAGCCCAGATGGTCGCCAAAAACAAAAGCCGCAGAAACGGCAAAGGCGACGTTGACAATCTTGCCGCGCGCGTCCATGTCCTTCATCATGCCGAACATGGGAATGGAATTGGCAAGGCTGGCGAGCATTCCGGCCGCGGCCACATCGTTGATGCCCAGAAGGCCGCCGAGCTTGAGCAGCGGCTTTTTCAGAAGCTTGGTGAGGGCAAAAACAAGAGGAAAAGCGCCTGCCAGTACGAAACCGATGCCTGCCACGACTTCGATGCCTTCAGACAACGGCGCCATGCCGGGAATGAGGATGATGGCTGTCAGTTCCTGAAAGACTGCTGCGGCAAGGCCAACCGTAATCACAATCAGAATGATTTTTCCGAAAACGATGAATCCGTGGATCATACCGCGCTCAAACTTCCACAGACCCAGCGCGATCAGCACGGCGAACAGTACGATGGGAATCAGGTTTTTCAGAAGCATTATGAGGGGAAAGCCTGCCGTCAGGCCGCCGGCCAGTGCGCCAATGGGGATGGTGACAATGCCGGCCAGTACGCCCTTGGCCAGAGCCGGACGGTCGGCTTCCCCCAGAATCCCAAGCGCAACCGGAATGGTAAATACGACGGTCGCGCCCAGCATGGAACCGACGATCAGCCCGCCGAATTGTCCGGCTTCCACCGTCAGCGCCAGTTCCGCGGCCAACGGAGCGCCGCCCATGTCATTTGCAAGGATGGTTCCGGCAAACATGGCCGGATCCGCGCCCAGGAAACCGTAGACCGGTATAAGAACCGGACGCAGCAGCCGCGCCAGTACCGGCGCAAGCGTGAGAATACCCAGCATGGACAGCGCCAGTGAGCCGATTGCCAGGATTCCTTCTTCAAATTGTTTGCCGAGGCCGAAGCGTCCGCCTGCCATGCGGTCGAGCGCACCCAGCAGCATGAATATGGCCATCAGCCATAGAATAATACCGTCAACGGACATGACCATCCCTCGTTTCGTCCAAAATTGCGATGATTGCGGCATCCACCGGGACAGTTTCCTGTTCCATCCGTGCAGCACCGCCGAAGGCAAGAATGACCCGGTCGCCCTTGCCCGCGCCGACCAGATCTGCTGCGATGAACTTCTGTCCGTCCACCTGAACGGACAGAAGAATTTGCCCCGTGAGTGCGGGACACTTTTTCGTTGCCCAAACCGGGCCGGTCACAATGCCGGCTCTCATGCTCTGCCCTCCAGAATGTCCCGCGCAAGCGGGGTCATCCGGCTTCCCGACGGCGGGAGCGTCCCGGCAGCAAGCAGGCGGCGTACCTCCGCGGCAGTCAGCAGCGGGGAAGAGACACCGCCGAGAAACTGCACGCCGAGCTGCTTTAGCTGCCGCTCGGCGGCGAGAAGCTTTCCCCAGAATGCACGGTTAGCCGTGCGGGCAAAGCGGCGGTATTCCAGACCGGCCTCCCAGAGATACACAGGCTTTCCTGCAAGCAGCGCATCGGCGCAGCGCTCGTCCGGAAATTGCAGAAGTTCTCCTGCAGACAGAGAGCCGATCATCACCGCCTCGGCGTCTCCGGAGAGAACATACTGCCATCCCAGCGCCTGCGGCGGCTTTTTTCCGATCAGAAGCGCGGTGCGCTGCATCTGCGCCTGACGGCGCAAAACCTCCGCTGCGACCTGTTCAATCAGTGTATCGTTCATGGCAGAAGCATCCCCAGATCACCCTTTGCGAAGCCGCAGGCGTTGGCTTCATCGTAATCCAGATGGGCATAGGTGCGAAAGTCCGGGCTGACGCGCACGACCACATCTTCGAAAACGAGCGGGCGGGCGGTGAATACCCGCAGGCGCACGATGTCGCGGTCCTTTACGTTTCGTACAGCCGCGTCCTCCGGCGTCATATGAATGTGGCGCTGGGCAACGATCACGCCGGAGGAAAGGGAAACCTCGCGCATCCCACTGACAAGTACGATACCGGGTGTGTTTTCTGCCTTTCCGCTCAGCCGCACGGGAGCCTTCAGTCCCAGTGCAATACAGTCGGTCAGTGAAAGCTCCACCTGTGACTGCGGCCGTTCCGGGCCGAGAACGGCGACATTCTCAAACCTGCCGTGCGGTGTGATGAGGCTGACGCGCTCGTTGCAGACGAATTGTCCGGGCTGCGACAGCGGACGTTTTTCTGTCAGCCCGTGTCCGAAGAGAGAGAACGCCGCTTCGCGCGTCAGATGCACATGACGGCCGGAGGCCTCCAGTTCTATGAAAAGACGCTTGATGAGTGCCTGCGCGACGCGCTGTGAAAGATCCTGCATAGTGGGGCCCTCCCAATTCAGAGTTGATTTGCTTTGCACCGAATCATCAGAATCCAGCAAAGGCTGGACAGCCGGTTGAGCGCGAGGATCATGTCCTCCCGCGTGACCGCGCCGTCACGGTCGGAAAAGGCGCGGTAGCAGGCAAGTTCTGTCTGCCGCACAAACGTTCGTACACGGTTGAGCTGCAAAAGGGTGAGACCGTCCGTGTAAGACGGCATGAAGTGCGGTTGGCCGTAGTATTTTTCAGGGTGATGGCTGTGTTCGCGCAGCGCCTGCGCGTCCAGCCCGCAGAGATTCACCTCGGCAACCGGCTCGCCCAGCACGTCCGCGCGGATGAGGCTGCGGACAAAGTCCAGAATTTCCTGAAGCGAACGCACGAGCTCGGTATGCTTTTCCTGCGCGGCAGCGGCCTGACAGAGCAGAATTTCCGCTTCCAAAGCGTCTATCATGCCGCGAAAGACAATGCGCGGATGGCCCTTTGAAACCAGCACATTGCCGTACAGATGCGTCATGTGCTCCGGCTTTCCCGTCAGCGTGCCGCCGGATGGCGTAGTGTAGATCTGCGGCGGCGCTTCCCGCGGAGAAAGCACGCGCACACTTTCACTGCGAAGCCAGTCGCGCGCAGAGGGAGTCAGACGGTCACCATCAGGCAGATAGTATACCCGCACTCCATCCCTGACACGAATGCCGGCGCGGACGGTTTCCTCCGTGTGGAGCATCAGCTCTCCGCCTGGACGCTTTCACGTCCCTTGGGCAGAATAACGTCTACCTCTGTGTGCGGACGCGGAATGACGTGTACGGAGATCAGCTCTCCTACCTTCTCCGCAGCGGACGCGCCGGCATCCGTCGCCGCCTTGACTGCGCCGACGTCGCCGCGTACCATGACGGTCACAAGGCCGCCGCCGATCTGCTCTTTTCCTACCAACTGAACGTTGGCTGCCTTGACCATCGCATCTGCGGCCTCAATCGCGGCGACAAGGCCGCGCGTTTCTACCATGCCCAATGCATTCGTGTTGACCATTGCTTTTTCCTCCGATTTACAGTAGTTTTTTCAGAATTTGCTCCGTCAGTGCGTCGAGAAACGCAGGATCCAGCGGAGTGTCGGGCTTAGTTTGCCCGTTTTTCTCCGTTTCACGCACACCCCACGCGACGCGGCGGAGATTGATCAGATCCATGGGGCCGATGTTGTTGGAAGAGGAACTGCCGCCGACCGCACCGCAGCCGAGCGTCAGGGCAGGAAAGAGGTTGGTGCTTGCGCCAATCCCGCCCAGAGAAGCCGGTGTGTTGACCAGAAAACGGGAAACGGGAACCTCCAATGCAAAGCGGCGGATGACGGCCTCGTCCTGCGCATGAATGGCAAATGTGTGACCCACGCCCTCACCGTAGAGCACCTCGCAGACGCGCTTGAGAATGGTGTGCTCGTCTTCCTCAATAAAGAATGCAAGAATGGGACAGAGTTTTTCGCGGGAATAGGGTCGCGTGGGGCCAGCCTCCGTTTCGCGCGCAATCAGGACAGGCGTGGATTCCGGAATGCCGGTCAGCCCGGCGAGTACGGCGACCTCGTGCGCGGTCTTGCCGACAACCTTCGGATTGATCGTGCCGTTCGGACGCAGCAGGAGCTTCGCGACCTTGGCCGCTTCTTCAGCATTGAGAAAATAACAGCCGCGGGCGCGAAATTCCTCGCAGACACGGTCGGCACAGCATTTTTCCAGAATGACGCTCTGTTCCGAGGCACAGACTGTGCCGTTGTCGAAGGTTTTGGAGCGAATGATGTCCGAAACGGCCTTGGGAATGTCGGCTGACTTGTGAATATAGGCAGGGCCGTTGCCTGCGCCCACACCGATGGCAGGCTTGCCGGAAGAGTAGGCTGCGTGTACCATGGCTCCGCCGCCCGTTGCGAGAATGAGCTTCGTCTGCTCGTGGTGCATCAGTTCGTTGACGGCGTCCATTGTGGGCAGGGAGATGCAGCCGACCGCGCCTTCCGGACAGCCCGCAGCATATGCCGCCTGTGCGACCACCTCGGCGGCCTTAAGCGTGCATTTCACCGCATTGGGATGCGGCGAGAACACAATGGGACTTCCTGCTTTGAGGGCAATCAACGCCTTGTAGATCACCGTAGAGGTCGGATTGGTCGAGGGAACGATACCTGCAATCACACCGACGGATACACCGACATCCCAGATGCATTTTTCCCTGTCCTCTCGCAGAATCCCAATGGTCTTCATATCCCGGATGGCCTCAAATACGCGCCGAGAGGCAAAGCAATTTTTGGTTGTTTTATCCTCGATATTGCCAAAACCGGTTTCTTCGCAGGCCATGCGCGCGAGTAATGCGGCGTTTTCTTCGCCTGCCTTGGCGACAGCGGCGACGACTCGGTCAATTTTCCGCTGATCAAAGTGCTTCAGTTCCTCCCACGCGCGTGCCGCATTCTCAATCAGGCGGCGCGTCTGCTGGCGGGAGAGAAGATCACGATCAAGTTCCATAGCTTCCTCCTGTTTCAATGGGGGCCTGTGCGACGGCGTGCACTGCCTGCGCAAAGGCATCACAGGCGGCCTGGCAGGCCGACTGCGTACCGGTCAGAAGTCCGCCGGCAAAGTTGGTTTCGCTTGGCGGGGCGAAAAACTCCGTCAGCTCTACGTCCGAAATCTTCAAGGCTGCATCCAGCGCAACAACGGCCTCCACGGGCGGCGCGATCAGGTAGGCAAGCGCCTGCCCGGCCGGGACGTGCGCGAGCCGCGCAAGGTAGCTGCCGCAGCTTGCCACGCAGTGGGCAAGATACACGATGTCGCCCGCGTCGTTTGCGGCGCGGAAGCCGATGCCGCTTTGCAAAAAGCGAATAGCGCTCTGCATGGCGCTCAGAACGTCGGAGGGGTTCTCGCCGCCGAGAATTCCGATGACCTCGCCGGCCAGCCTTGTTGTTGCATTCGCTGCGCCTGCGTACAGGCTGCGCGCGTAGACCACGTCCGCGTTGGCGGCCTTGGTCGCCTCGTCCAGCGCAATATAGGTTGCGTCGTCACAATCCGTTGAAATGATTGCAATGGCGCGGTGGCGGTCGCTCAGCCCCAGTGCGCGGCGAAGTGCCGGGCTGACGTTCGGAATCAGGCGCGTGCTGAGAATTTTAACGGGGATCCGATCACCTGTCATGTCGCCGCCTCCGCAAGGTCGATGCCGGAGGCCTTCTGCTTGAGGATCCGGTCGATGAGCGAGGCAATGTGCGCGCCTGCTTCGACTGCCGGAACGCCCTGCCGGTGAATGTTCGATACGACTGTCCGTTTGGATTCGGAAATGCCGCGGTGCGGCTTGTAGGTGAGATAGGCGGACATGGACTCGTTTGTCACGAGGCCGGGTCGCTCTCCCACAAGCAGGCATACCAGCTCGCAGCCGGTCAGGTCACCAATGTGATCAGAGGCACCTACACGGCAGAACTGGATGAACAGCGACGGACCGGTTTCAATCCCATGGCTTTTCAGTCCCTGACGGATGGCAGCGGCGCAATCAAGAGCATTTGCCTCGATCGCCGCGGAGGACAGCCCGTCTCCGATCAGCAGCAGCACACGCTGTCCCTTGCAGTGCTTTTGGATGATCTCCTGATTTTCGGCGTCAAAGCGGCGGCCAAGGTCGGGCCGTGTCAGATATTCGTCTTTGTCGCGGCATTCGGTTTTGACGAAGATCAGATTGTTGTCGCGACAGAAGGCCTCATCCACAAGAGAAAACACGCTGTCCTGCGCGGCGGCGTGATCAGCGCGAAAGCGCAGCAGAGTTGCGGTTTTATAGCGCGTACCCGCACGGCCGAGCCCGATGCGCGCGGGCGTTTTGGCTTTTAGCGCAAGAAATGCGCGGCCGTCATGCGGCTGCTCGACGAGGTACTGCTGCCGCAGATCAACGGCAGTGATGTCCGGCAGTATGCCGGTGTCCCCTTCCGGCTGTTCGGGCTTGTATTCGCTGGCTTTGACTGCCGGTTCCGGGCGGCTCGTGTCCATTTCACGGAGCATCTGCGCCACAATGGTTCTCAGTTCTTCCTTGTTCATTCCGGCCTCCTTACAGCAGTGCCGAGCCGTCGCCGGCCTTCTTTGTCAGCTTTCCGTTTTCCACAAAGCCCATCTTTTCCAGCCAATGCTGGAAGGGCGGAATTGCTGTCAGACCAAACAGTTCGCGCAGCGTTGCCGTTTCGTGGAAGCCCGTGGTCTGATAGTTGAGCATCACGTCGTCGCCGTGCGGGATGCCCATGAAATAGTTGCAGCCTGCTGCGGTCAGAAGAACGGAGAGATTCTCAATGTCGTTCTGATCGGCCTTCATATGATTGGTATAGCAGGCGTCGCAGCCCATGGGAATGCCTGTCAGCTTGCCCATGAAGTGATCCTCCAGACCGGCGCGGATGACCTGACGCGCGTCATAGAGATATTCCGGACCGATGAAGCCGACTACCGTGTTGACAAGAAACGGCTGAAAACGGCGGGCGAAGCCGTAGCAGCGTGCCTCCATCGTTACCTGATCCGCGCCGTGATGCGCCTCGCTGGAGAGCTCGGAACCCTGACCGGTTTCAAAGTACATGACGTTTGGCCCTTCAGCAGTACCCTGCGCAAGTGCGAGCTGCTTTGCGCTTGCAAGCGTTTCACCGGAAAAGCCGAAGGCCTCGTTGCCCTTTTGGGAGCCTGCAATGGACTGAAAAATGAGGTCCGCGGGAGCGCCCGCTTCGATTGCTCGCATCTGGGTGGTCACGTGCGCCAATACACAGATCTGCGTAGGAATGGAATGCTTCTGCTTGATCTCTTCAAAGCGCGTGAGCACGCGCCTGACGGTTTCGGCACTGTCACCTGCGGGATTCAGACCGAGCACTGCGTCGCCAGCACCGTAGCTGAGCCCCTCAACCAGAGAGGCAGTGATGCCGTCGATGTCGTCCGTCGGATGGTTCGGCTGCAAGCGGCAGGAGAGCGTTCCCGGAAGACCGATAGTCGTGTTGCAGTGGGCGGTGACAGTGATCTTTTTCGCGGCGGTGATAAGATCGAGATTGCTCATAAGTTTGCAGACGGCGGCAACCATTTCACTTGTCAGGCCGCGGGAAACACGGCGTATTTGCGCACAGGTTGTATTTTCGTCGAGCAGCCATTCGCGGAGCTGTGATACAGTCCAACCCTTGATCTCGTCATAAATGCGCTCATTCAGATCGTCCTGAATGATGCGCGTGACCTCGTCTTGCTCATAGGGAACGACGGGATGCTCCCGTAGCTCGGATAAAAGCACTTCAGACAGAACGATCTTTGCAGCGACGCGTTCCTCAGCGCTTTCTGCGGCGATACCGGCCAGCCGGTCGCCGGACTTTTCTTCGTTTGCCTTGGCCAGCACATCCTTGATGTCGTGAAATTCATAGGCTTTTCCAAAAAGCAGCGTTTTCAGCTTCATGGGATTCCTCCTTTACAGTATCAGCGTTTTGATGACGACAGGCAAAACCTGGCCGCCTGCGACCGGCGCGCCAATATCAAGATAGGCGCCTTCCGAGAGGTGCACGCCGTCCAGACTGATGAGCGGAACGTCCGGCAGCAGTGTTCCGACGGCCTGCCCAAGTGCCTTGCCCATATCTGCCACGGCTGCGACAATGAGCGGCAGCCCCGCATCCGCCTGGGAACGCAGACCAAGGGCAATTCCGTCGGCAAGTCTGCATAATTCCGAGAATTTAATATTCGATCGCCCGTGCAGGGCGAGAACGCCGGAAACGGGCGTTCCGTCCGGAGAAAAGATTGCCATGCGCTGCCGGATGATCTCACTGAGTGCAGCGGCGGGAAGTGCTTCCTCCTCAGGGGCGAGCGCAGCGACGGGGAGATTTTTCAGCGGGAATTGCACGCGCTCGTATAAGATCGTGCTGCCGGACAGCTCCGTTGTATGACTGCCTGCACCGATTACGGTGGCGCGGATGGTTTCCCTCGCACGGAGGCAGCGCCCGCTGCCCAGCGGAGAGGCGGCGATAGCGCGGCCGAGGATCACGCCCAGGTCTCCGTAACAAAGGGGATCCGCAGGAGAGCACGCAATCAGATCGGCAACGCCACCGGAGAAGGAGAGAATTGGCGGAGCTGTGAGCCGGGGCAGTTTGTCCGTGACGAAATGCGCCAGCTCAGGGCTTTTTTCGCGCAGGCCGACGGCCTCCTCCAGAATCCGCACGAGAAGCGCGGTCACTTTTTCCAGTGTGCCGATTGGGGGTGGCTCGCCGACAGAGAACGAAAAAAACGGCCGCAGCACTGGGGAGACATAGCTGATGCGCCCGGACTTGTCAAGTTTTATCAGCCTTCCGCCGACGTTCAGGCAGCCGGTATCCACCAGCGTTCCACAGTCAAACAGCGCAAGATTTGTCGTTCCGCCGCCAATGTCGAGGTTCAGAACGGCGCAGTTATGCTCGCGGGAATAGTCCTGACTGCCGGAACCCTTTCCGGCCAGCGCACTCTCCAATGCAGGCCCCGCGGTGGCCACGACGAAGTCCCCGGCATAGCCGGAAAGTGCATTCAGAACGTCGCGGGCGTTTTCTTTGCGTGCGGTTTCACCGGTGATGATGATTGCACCGGTGCGAATGTCCGACTTGGAAATGCCGGATGCGGCGTATTCCTCGTCAATGATCTTGCGCACGCCCTCTGCGTCGATCACCGTGTCTGACAGCAGAGGAGTGAAGTGAATCCTGCTGCGGTAGAGAATTTCTTTTTCCGTGATGGCAAACTCCGGCACGCCGAATGCGCTCCCCCTGTTTTGAATGGTAAGGCGGGAGAAGATGAGCTGCGTTGTGGTGGTGCCGATGTCGATGCCGACGGAGAGTATGGCGCTCACAGCGCTGCCTCCAGAAGCCGGTGCAGGTCGTCTGCCGTGACGGGACGCGGGTTTGCTGCAAGGCAAGGGTCTTCCAGCGCGGCGGCACAGAGCGCATCCGATTGCCGCAGTACCTCGCTGCGGTTCAGCCCGGCTGCGCAGAGGGATTCCGGGAGTGCCAGTCGGCGGCGCAAGCGTTGTATGGCAAAGATCAGTCCATTTGTACCGCTCAGAGCGCAGTGTGCGGCAAGAAGGGAATACGGCGCAGCGGAAGCGTTGAAGCGAAGCACGGATGGAAGCAAAATGGCGTTCAGCCGCCCGTGCGGCAGGTGAAACGCGCCACCCAGTGCGTGCGAAAGCGCATGACATACGCCGAGTCCGGCGTTGTCAAAGGCAACTCCTGCCATGGCCGCAGCTTCGTGGATGGTGCCGCGCACAGAGAGGTTGCCGTCATACGATGCCGGGAGAAACTCCAATGTCGAGCGGAAGGCAGCCGTGGCCAGTGCAGTGGTAAAAGCGGTGGCGTGCTTGGAGGCAATCGCCTCCAGACAGTGGGTGAGAACATCCATGCCGGCATCTGCTATCAGGCTCTTGGGAAGTTTGCAGAGAAGTGAATCGTCCAAAATGGCGAGCTGCGGGCGAAGTGCATCGTCAATCAGCGGGTGCTTGACGCCGTCATGTGTCAGAATAGAAAAGGATGTCACTTCAGAACCGGTGCCGGAGGTCGTAGGAATGGCGATCAGCCGAGCACCGGACTGTGAGAGGGAGAGGATCCCCTTGGCACAGTCGATGGCTGAGCCGCCGCCCAGCGCGATGATGGTATCCGGCTGAAAAGCCTGTAGTCGGCCGACGCCCAGCGCGACCATTTCAAGTGTGGGCTCGCCGCCGATGGCATCGAAAATCTCCGCTTCCGCGCCGGGAAGCAGCGCACAGATGCGCTGTGCCGTACCGTTTTTTGCAAAAAACGGATCCGTAACCAGAAGAACGCGGCGCGCGCCGAGTGTTTGTAGGGAGAGTAGTGCGTTTTCCCCAAAGCAGAGTCGGGTGCTGCAAACGAAGGTATCCATCATTGTCGCCTCTTTTCTCACCTAGTATTTCCTGCGTGTGCGAAAAAATGTGAACGTTAGAAAAAAAGTTGGCTGCTCACGGTTGACACACGGCGAAAAATGTGGAAGAATAAACGCAAAAGGAGTGGTGGTTATGTCTGAAATGATCAGAGGAAATTGTCCGCATTGCGGTAAGCCGCTGGAGATCCCGGCTGAGCTGGAGGAATTCTCCTGCCTGTACTGTGGCCAGCGAATGCGCACGGAGGTTCTTCTCGCACCGTCCGCAGAGTGCTTGGAATGCTCCGCGGAGGATATGCAGTACCTGCGGGAAAAGCTGGCGGCGGCTGCTCTGAATTATCCGGATTACTATAAAAGACTGAGTAAACAGGAGTTTTTCCCCGCCTTTGAAGCCTATGAAACGGAAAACCGTGCAGTTTTCGAGCGGCTGGAGGCTTGCACACCGGAGAAGGAGCCGGCACGCCGCGAGATGCTGCAAGGAGTCTGCGACGATCTGATGGAAGATATTGCGGCACATATGGAGCACGACCCGCGCTGGGAGAAGAAGAGCCGCCGCAACGAAGTGTTTTTTGAAACCAAGGTCGTGTTGGCAATTTTCCTTACAACATGTATGCGCAAGCTGAAGCTCAGTGTGGCAGAGCCCTTCAGCAGGACGCTCCACGCTGCATGGCGTGAGCGTTATCCCAAGGAGGACTGGAAGCCCGGCGACTATGATACACTGGTCGGCGGCTTCAAGAAGTTCAGGTTCTGCTTTATCACCACGGCGACCTGTCTGCACGAGGGCAAGCTGGACGACTGCGCCGAGCTGACGGCCTTCCGTGCGTTCCGTGACGGCTGGCTGCGCGCGCATCCGCAGGGAGAGATGCTCATCCGCGAGTATTATGATATTGCCCCCGCAATTGTGAGCTGCCTGGAATACTGCGATGATTCCGACGCACGCTACAGAGAGATTCGTCAGCGCTGGCTGGAGCCCTGCTATCAGGCACTTCAGGAAAAACACCCGGAGGAATGCTGCATACGATATGTGGATATGGTATCCACTCTGAAGGAAAGATATCTGCATTAAAAGCAAACCGGACTGCGTTTGTTGCAGTCCGGTTTGTTTTTAATTCGTTTTCCTGAACGTCATACTTTGGTAACATCCCGACTTTATGATAAAACCATCAAAAGCAAGCAAAGGAGCGGAACATCATGAACGAAGACTATCAGAACTTTAACACGGACTCTTCGGAGCAGCCGCAGGCAGAGCAGAAACAGCCCGAGCAGCCTTCCACCCCGGAGACTTCCCAATATAATCCATATCAATATCAATACCAGCAGAGCTACGGCACATATCAGACTCAGCCGCAGCATTCCGCACCGCCTCAGAAAAAGACTCCGAAGAAGCGCTGGGGATTGCGGATTGCAGTTGTGGCGCTGTGCTGCGCACTGGTCGGCAGTGCCGCTGGAGGCGCAATCGTCGGCGGTGTGATGCATACGATGTATAAAAATGATGCGTCGCTGAATCAAAAGCCCTCGGATAACCAGAACGTTACGCCAAGTGAACCGACGACACAGGTCGTGCAGACCAAGAATCCTTCTTCCCAGCTGACACCGGCCGAGATCTATGCACAGAATGTATCCGCCGTTGTCAGCATCTCCAACCAGGCAACGACCAACGTCTTCGGTCAGATCACTTCGACTGCCAGCTCCGGCACCGGCTTCGTGATCTCTGCCGATGGCGAGATCCTGACCAATTACCATGTTGTCAAGAACGCAAGTAAGCTGACCGTTACCATGAACAGTGGGGAAAGCTACGAGGCGAAGGTCATCGGCTATGAGGAGGACAGCGATGTTGCTCTGATCAAGATCGAAGCAGAGAATCTCACAACGGTGCAGCTTGGCAAGTCCTCCGGCTTGCGCGTGGGTGATGAGGTCGCTGCCATCGGTAATCCTCTGGGTGAACTGACCAATACCATGACGGTCGGCTATGTCAGTGCTCTCGACCGTTATATCAATACCGACGGCAGCCCCATCAACATGATGCAGATTGATGCAGCAATCAACTCCGGCAACTCCGGCGGCCCGCTGTTCGATATGAACGGCAACGTCGTTGGCATTACCACCGCGAAGTATTCCGGCACGACCAATTCCGGCACGACCATCGAAGGAATCGGCTTTGCAATCCCAATCGACGATGTAACTTCCATTCTCAATGATCTGCGCACAAACGGCAGAGTGACTAACCGTGCCTATATCGGTGTTACCGTCGGCAATGTTTCCTCGACTGATGCGGAAAACTATGGTTTCCCGCAGGGGGTTCTGGTCAATTCTGTTGAGGCGGACGGCAGCGGTGAAAAGGCCGGCTTGCAGCGCTATGATATCATCACCGCTGTAGATAATACACTGGTCAAGTCGATTGATGAACTGTCCGCAGCACTTAAATCCTACCGTGCGGGAGATCAGGCGACTCTGACGGTCTACCGTTCCGGCAAGACGATAGAGCTCCCGATTACCTTCAGCGAGAAGCCGCAGACGACGGATACCACACAGGGAACTGTCCAGCAGCCTTCTCAGAGCAGTGAGGACGCCTCCGAATCAAATGACAGAAGCGGCTGGGGCTTCCCGTGGAACATGCTGCCGTAATTCTCAAATTGCTATTTTCATGTTTTTCTCCCTTTTTCCGGCCTGCGCATCCGCAAGGATGCGTGGGCCATTTTTTTGCAGCAAAAACGGATACGGCGGCCGTACCGGGACGTTTGGAACGTGGCACGGCAGAGAGTGGATTGCCCTTTGCTTTTTTTCTTGAGATACCTTGACAGGCGAGGTATCTCGTGGTATAGTGGGGGCATAAAGCAAGCAGCAGAATCGGAAGAGTCAAAACCGGGAGGTGTGCGAATGTGTTGATTGCGGCGGATCTCATAAGAGGCCATACGGAAACCATCATTCTGGCGCAGCTCATGCAGCGGGACAGCTATGGCTATGAGATCAATAAAACGATCCGGGCAATATCCGACGACCGCTATGAGTTGAAGGAAGCTACGCTGTATACCGCCTTCAAGCGCCTGGAGGAGATGGGGCAGATTATTTCCTACTGGGGACAGGAAGCTACCGGTGCGCGGCGGCGGTATTACCGCATTACAGATGCCGGGCGCGAGGCTTACCACAGCCAGGTGCAGATCTGGGATACCGCAAAGGAGATCATCGACAAGCTGATAGAATTGGGAGGGGTGGAAAATGCGAAATAAACTGATTCACTATGTGGAGAGCATTTTTGAAGGAATTCCAAACACACCGGAAGTGCAGGAACTTCGGGAAGAGATATTGCAGAATACATTGGATCGTTATGATGAGGAGTGCGCCAAAGGCATTTCGGAGGCGGCAGCCTATAATACCGCGGTGATGAGCATAGGCGATACGGAAGAGCTGCTTTCGGCTTACCGTGTGCCGAAGAAGAAAAACAACTCGCGGCGTGTCTGTGTGGCGATCGCCATCGCGCTGTACATTCTGTGCATCATTCCGCCGGTGATCGGAGATGAATTGGGATGGCCGGATGCGCTGAACGTGAGCCTGATGTTTTTGATGGTCGCAGCGGCAACCGCTTTGATCATTGCAAGCGGCGGCAGAGAAAAGACGGACGAACCGAAGAGATGCAGCACCGCGCCTGAGACCGTTGCGGCGGAGCCGGTGCAGATGAAGGAACAGGAACAGGGAGAGAGCGGCACTACGGTGAGAGTTTTGCGCGGTGTTCTTACGCCCATCTACTGGCTTGCCGCCGTTGGCGCCTTCCTTGCGGCAGGTTTCGCGGGATACTGGCACGTGGCATGGGTGATTTTCCTTGCGGCAGGAGCGGCTGGGGATGTCATTACCGGCATCGTTCGGATGGCGCAGGGAAAGCACGGCGCGAAAAAACTTGCGGAGGGGCTGCTGCTATTGGCTGGCATAGGCATCTATCTGAAAATCACCGCTGCAAGCGGCGCTTGGGGGATCACGTGGCTGGTCTTTCCGATCTGCGCGGCGCTGAGCGGCGTTCTGAGCGGGATTTTCACACTTGCAACAGGAGGAAAACAATGAAAGGAAAAGCTATTACCAAAATCGTTCTCTGCTCTATTGTGGCGGTGGCGCTGACCGGCGTTCTGCTGGGAGGACTGTTGGGGGTGAAGGTATTCAATTCGCTTCCTATAATTGAGAAAATTGAGGAGCTTCCCGGCGGATTTTCAATCAATATCGGCAAACACTACAATGAAAGCGGCTTCCGCATCGGCAGCGCTGAGCTTGACCGGGAGGAAAGCGGGAAAATCCGCGAGATTGACCTCAACTGGGCATCCGGCTCTGTACTGGTGAAACCTTACAGCGGCGACAGGCTCATCCTGCGCGAATCGGAAGTGGACAGCGAGGCGAAGCGCCTGCGCTGGAAACTGGAAAACGGGACGCTGACCATCCATGAGTGTAAAAATGGCATAACTCTCAGCGGCTCGCTGAAGAAGACACTGGAACTGCTGATTCCGGAGGAAAGCGCGGCGCTTGACAAGCTGGAGTGCGACAGCGCCAGTGCTGCGGTGCAAATCGAAGGATTGACTGTGGCGGAGTTGGATATTGACACTGCTTCCGGCAATGTTATGATGAAAAACTGCCGTGTCGAAACATTGGACTTCGATGCGGCAAGCGCAGAGCTCCATGCGGAAAACTGCTCCTTGGGCGAGTTTTCCGCCGACACGGCCTCCGGATCTGTGACACTGAGCGGCAGCGTCAATGCAGTGGAAATGGATACCGTTTCCGGCAGCCTCAAAGTGGAGACGGAAGTGACGCCGCGAAAAGTGGAGATGGAGGCAGTCAGCGGAGGCTGTCTGCTCATCCTGCCGGAGAATGCAGGCTTTACCATCAAAAAGGAGGGCGTGAGCAGCAAGGTGAACGTGGAGGGCTTTGCCGTTTCCGTGCAAGACAAGGCCTACGTCTGCGGTGACGGCTGGGCAGAGTTCTCCTTTGAGGGGGTCAGCGGGGATATCACCATCCGCGCAGCGGAAAGGTGATATGAGCCGGTTGAATGCCTGCCATGTGCCGCAATAGCAATTGCTGTAAATCGCCGAATGCGGCGCAAACGCCCCGATGGAATTCTGCGGCCTGTTAACGAAGCATGAAAAGGAAAACAATCCTGCGCAGAAAAACAGAAAAAAGTGCCGGGAGAGTCTGTTACAGACCTCTCCCGGCACTTTTCCTTTTTTGCTCATTTCTTCAAAAAATTCTTTCCGATCATAACGACACCGGCCAGAATTTCCGCAACGGACAGCCCCATCAGAAGGCCGGATATAAAATTCTGTACTTCTGAGCCGCCGGTTGTACCCGCCATGGCATTGCCGGCGATGCCGAGGACAACGAGGATGACTCCGTACAGGATACCTCTCTGTCGTTCCAGTTCCTGTGTCTGGCGCAGGCAGAACAGCCACCATTTATTCCCGTCCATCAGCTCCTTGGAGCAATTTATGGCTTCCACCACACCGAGATCCGCGCCTTCTGCCATCAGATAAGGTGTAAGCGCATAGAGATAGCTTGCAACAATGCTGGGGATAAGGAACAGCAACGTCCAAAGAAAGGTCAGCAGAGAGGTCATAAAGCGCAGTAAAACAGTTGCGCCACAGGAGAATTGCTGCGTATTTCACGATTGCTTTACAGAAGTCCGGCTACTGCTTCAGCACGGCGTCATACAGCGCATTTTTCGGAAAGCCGGTTTCGGCTGCAATCTGCCGGACGGCATCCTTTTTACTGTAGCCCTGCGCGATCAGCGCCTGCACGCGCGCGACGGCATCATCCTGCGTGACTTCCGGCTCAGTCGCTTCCTGCGCGCCCTCAACAATGAGAACGTATTCGCCGCGCGGCGCCTGCGATGCATAATAGGCAACGGCATCGTCCAGCGTCATGCGCAGCACTTCCTCATGCAGCTTCGTCAGCTCGCGGCACAGGCTGATGCGGCGTGTACCGCCGAAGACCTGCCGCAGATCGGAAAGTGTGCCGGTCAGCTTATGCGGCGCTTCGTAGAAGATCATCGTGCGCTGCTCTGCCCGCAGGGAATCCAAATGGGCGAAACGGCTCTTCTTTGCAGTGGACAAAAAGCCCTCGAAGGTAAAACGCCCGGTCGGAAGCCCGGAAATGCTCAGCGCTGTAATCGCCGCACAGGGGCCGGGAATGGCTGTGACCGTCACTCCTGCATTGGCGCAGAGTCGTACCAGATCCTCGCCAGGGTCGGAGATGGCGGGGGAGCCGGCATCCGTGACCAGTGCACAATTCTCACCTGCCAGCAGACGTTCAACGATTCTCGGCCCACTGACCTCCTTGTTGTGCTCGTAGTAGCTGACAAGGGGCTTTTTGATTCCCATATGATTGAGCAGGCGCAGTGTGACGCGCGTATCTTCTGCCGCGATGAAATCCACGCCTTGCAATGTTTCGCGGCAGCGATCGGAGATGTCCGAGAGGTTGCCGATGGGGGTGGGGACAAGATAGAGTGTCATGGTGTGGCTCCTTTTCTGTGATATGCGGCGCGATAGGCTTCCGTTTCCGAACCGTCCGCGTGAAATTCAACAAAATCCGGCTCATAGTGCAGACCGGGGCGACCGCCGCGCCGTCCCTCGATCAATACCAGACAGACGGGAGATGCGGCCGTATGGCGCACGAAGCGGATGCGCTTTGGCTCGATCCCGTGGCAGCGCAGACTGATAATCAGGTCACATAACCGCTCCGGACGGTGTACGAGTGCGAACCGCCCGCCGCTGGGCAGCAGCCATGCGGCTGCGGCACACAGCTCGTCAAGGGTCAGGCACAGCTCCGTGCGGGCAACGGCGGCATCCTGGCTGATCTTGCCGCTTCCGACCGGGAAATAGGGCGGATTGGAAATAACGCAGTCAAAGCTCCCGGCGGGAAAGTATGCTGCAATGTCCCGCACGTCGCCCTGCCGGATGGAAAACCGGCCGGAAAGGGAATTGAGCGCGATGTTTTCTTCCGCCAGTTTGCAGGCGGTTTCCCGGAGTTCCAGCCCGGAAACCGTACAACTCCGGTCGCGCGCACACAGAAGCAGGCCGAGCGTGCCGCAGCCGGCACCAAGGTCAGCGATTCTGGCACTTGCCGGCAGGGTTAGGAACTCCGCCAGCAACACGGAATCCGTTCCCAGACGAAAACCGCGGCGCTCCGGCTGAAGCATCTGCACGCCGTTCCAGAGAGATTCAAGCATGAGGCTCCTCCTGAAAACAGCCGGTCTGCGCAGAAATCTGTGCAGACCGGCCGCTTTTGTACGATGTAATTACTGCTGTTCGATCGCTTCGACCGGGCAGACAGAAGCGCAGGTGCCGCAGTCGACACACTGGTCAGCATCGATGACGTACTTGTCGTCGCCCTCGGTGATGATGCCGAGCGGGCAGCTATCCGCACAGGTGCCGCACTTTGCGCAGGCGTCGGTGATGAAATATGCCATAGCATGAGCCTCCTATAAAATAAGTATAGACTAATTCTATCATGTTTTTCAAAAAAAGCAATTGTCAATCTGAGGAAAATATGTTTTTTTTTACAATACCGAAAACGGGAGAAGAAAAGGTATAGAAATCGCTGCCGCAGGCTAGAATTTTCTGGGAACGGAGGCGGAGAAAACTGGGGAAATGGGAATTTGATCCGCTGACACAGAAGGTGTTCCGGCAGGCTTGGGCGATTGCCGGTGCGCTGGGACACGGGTACGTCGGAACGGAGCATCTGCTGCTCGGTATGCTGCGCACGCCGGAATCCGCAGCATGCCGTCTCCTGCTGTGGGAGGGGGCGGAGCCGGAAAAGCTGCTGGCGCTGCTTGTCAAGGAGAGCGGGCGTGGAGAGCGGCTGCTGCGTCTGCCGCAAGGCTTTTCAGGCGAAGCGGGGCTTATACTTGCAATGGCCTCCGGCGCAGAATGCATTCGCCCGGAGAATCTGCTGCTGGCAATGCTTTGCCGCGAACGGTGCGGCGCGTCGCGCCTGCTGTGCGCGGCGGAAATTTCAGTGGAGGCACTGCTGCCGATGCTCTGCGCGGCGATGCACTCCGGAAAGGAAACAAGAATGCAGAATTTGCGGCTCCTGGATCAGTTTGGAGTGGATATGGTTGAGCGTGCGGATAAGACGGAGCTGATCGTCGGGCGGCAGCGGGAGATTGAAACCGTTTTGCAGATATTGTCGCGTAAGCACAAGAACAATCCGGCGCTGATTGGAGAACCCGGCGTGGGGAAAACGGCTATCGTCGAGGGTGTGGCGCAGTATATTGCGGCCGGGCGCGTACCGGAGCAGCTCAAAGGGAAGCGCCTGTATCTTTTGGATATGGCAAGCGTGATCGCCGGGACAAAATACCGAGGCGAGTTCGAAGAACGGGTGCGTGACATTCTGGCAGAGCTGCGCCGTGCACAGAACGTGATCCTCTTTGTTGACGAAATGCATACTCTGGTCGGCGCAGGTGCAGCCGAAGGCGCAATAGATGCGGCCAATCTTCTGAAACCCGCGCTCGGCAGGGGAGAATTGCAGCTCATCGGTGCGACAACTCTGACGGAGTACCGCAAATATATTGAAAAGGATGCCGCGCTGGAACGGCGTTTTCGGACGGTGCAGGTGCGCGAACCGACGCCGGCGGAAACAAAAGCAATTTTGATGGGACTGCGGCCTGGACTGGAGGCGCATCATCATATTGCAATCACGGAGGAGGCAGTCAACGCCGCGGTGAGCCTGTCAAGCCGCTATCTGACGGAGAAATTTCTTCCGGACAAGGCGGTGGACCTTTTGGACGAGGGCGCGGCGCTGGCAAAAATGGCGCAGATGAAAAGAAGCGGCGGCACATCCGACGGAACGGAACGTGCACTTCAGGAGGCGGTACGCACCGGGCGCTATGAGCAGGCTGCCGCACTGCGCGACCGCCTGCAAAGCCTGCGGCGGCATATGCCGGGTTTGCAGCGGGTGGCGGCGCAGGACATTGCCGAGGCGGTATCGAGCCGGACAGGGATACCGGTCGGAATGCTCTCCGTGAGCGAAAAACAGCGCATGTGCAGGCTGGAACAGATGCTTTCCGAACGCGTTGTCGGGCAGGGGCCTGCTGTCAAAGCGGCGGCGGAAACAGTACGCCGGGGACGATCCGGCCTTGCCGAAGAGAAGCGTCCGACAGCGGCAATGCTCTTCACCGGGCCGACCGGTGTCGGAAAGACCGAGCTGTGCAAGGCACTTGCAGAGGCGGTTTACGGAAGCGAAAGTGCCATGATCCGGCTGGATATGTCAGAGTATATGGAAAAGCACGCCGTTTCGCGGATGGTGGGCGCGCCTCCCGGCTATATCGGCCATGGTGAGGGGGGAGAACTGACCGAGCGCGTCCGGCGCAGACCGTACAGCCTTGTTTTGTTTGACGAATTGGAAAAAGCACACCGCGACGTCTGCGGTATTCTTCTTCAGATTATGGAGGACGGTATGCTGACGGATTCCTGCGGGAGGCACGTGGACTTCAAGAACACCACGATCGTCATGACTTCCAATCTGGGAAGCGAAAACAGTGTGCGCGGCGCACTTGGCTTTGGAAAAGAGGCGGAGGAACCGGGAATCCGCAGTCTGCGCGACTACTTCCCGCCGGAGTTTCTTGGCCGTATCGACTGCATCACTGCTTTCCGCCCGCTCGGAGAGGCGGAGTTGAAAACAATTGCGGAAAAGCAGCTCCATGCCCTGGCGGAGCGTGCTGCGGCACTGCACGTGAAACTGCTGTTTGAACCGGAGGTAGCGGCAAACATTGCGCATCGCTGCCTGCGGCGGCCGGGCGGAGCGCGAGAGATCCGTCATTTGATTCAGAGAGAATTGGAAAGCCCGCTGGCCTGCCGGCTCCTGTCATCCGAAGAGACACCGCGCAGAGTGTGTGCCGTTTTGCAGGACGGGAAAATTGAACTGAACTGAGCCGCATCTGCCGCCACATTTTGGCAGACATGCAGAACGCCTGGGCAAAAATGCTCAGGCGTTTCTTGCGCGAGGGCTGGATTCCAACAATTTTTTGTGATACACTTTCCTTGCGAAATCAGAAACTGTAAACGGGAAAATCAATTTGTACGATTCTACGAAGCGCAGAACTCACATGGATTTTCCATATTCTACGCTGCGTGGGTGTGAATTGAGTGCGTTTTGACAGATAATCAGAGCGGGAAGGAGGAAAATGAATGGATCAGATTAAAATTGGAAGATTCATCGCTGAAGAGCGAAAACGGAAGGGCTATACCCAGAAACAGCTTTCCGAAAAATTAAATATCAGCGATAAGACGATTTCCAAGTGGGAAACCGGAAATGGTTTTCCGGAAGTTTCCTTGCTGTTGCCTTTATGCGGCGAATTGGGAATCACGGTGAATGAACTTCTGTCCGGCGAAAGAATAACGGAAGAAGATTATCAAAGAAAAGCGGAGGATAATATGGTGAACCTGGTCAGAGAAGCACAGGAAAGCAGGAAGAAAATCATTCTGTCAGCGCTGGTTGCCGGACTTACGATAATTGCGGCGCTTCCATTGTTTATCTTGTCGGGAATTCTGGAAATGGCGAACTGGTTGCGAGTCTTGCTTATAGTCATAGGGTTCGTCGTGACCTGCAGCGGGATTATGATCGCGTGTGTTCTTGACAGGGAGGCAGGTGCCTTTGAATGTCCCGTTTGCAAGACTAGATTTGTACCCGACATGAAGTCCTATATAATGGGTGCACATACCATAACAAAACGAAAGCTGGTGTGCCCTCATTGCGGCGCACATAAGTACTGCAAAAAAGTGCTGACGAAGCAGAAATAGGAAAGAGCGCTCTTGCAACGGCATCCACGTATTCCCGGTTGTTAAATCGGAAAGCCTGCCAGCGGAAAAGAGGCAAAGAGAGTTCCGGGAGAAAAAACGTTATATCAGTGCATTTTTTAATATTAGCCCTTGATATTCTGGATAGTCTTATATTATAATGCTTCAATCATAAAAAGGAGGACGTTGCAATGCGCTATCGCTTGAAGAATGCACGGGTTTTTACACAGGGCGTGTTTCATCTGGCGGACGTGTTTCTTTCGGACGGAAAAATTGTTTCCATCGGGAATCGTGTTTCCTGTCCCGCGGATACTGTTTCTATTGATCTTCATAATGTTGTTTTATTTCCCGGTTTCGTTGATGTTCATGTACATCTCCGTGAGCCGGGATTTTCTTATAAAGAAACCATCCGCACCGGTACGCTGGCTGCTGCACACGGCGGCTTTGCCCATGTTGCCGCCATGCCGAACCTGAACCCGGTACCCGACTGTGCCGCCGCGCTGGAGATTCAGCGCGTGCGTATTGAAGAAAGCGCCCTGGTGCATGTGCGCCCCTATGGGGCGATTACGGTAGGTGAGAAGGGGGAGCGGCTTGCCGACCTTGCTGCCATGGCACCGGACGTGATCGCGTTTTCCGATGATGGCAGAGGCGTGCAAAGCGAAAGCATGATGCGCCAGGCTATGCTGGAATGCAAGCGGCTTGGGAAAATTCTGGCTGCGCACTGCGAGGACAACAGCCTCCTTCGCGGAGGCTATATCCACGACGGTGCATATGCCCGCGCGCACGGACACCGCGGCATCTGCTCGGAAAGTGAATGGAGGCAGATCGCACGCGATGTAAAGCTCGCAGAGGAAACGGGCTGTGCCTACCATGTCTGCCACGTTTCGACCAAAGAAAGCGTTGCAATCCTCCGCGAAGCCAAGCAGCACGGCGTCGATGTGACATGTGAAACTGCGGCACACTATCTGGCGTTCACAGACGCTGATTTGCAGGAAGACGGGCGATTCAAAATGAATCCTCCTCTGCGCGGCCAGGCTGACCGTGACGCACTGATCGAGGGCCTTCTGGACGGCAC
The DNA here is from genome assembly GCA_902475855.1 of uncultured Eubacteriales bacterium. GTDB lineage: Bacteria > Bacillota > Clostridia > Oscillospirales > Oscillospiraceae > JAZOXB01. The sequence continues at coordinate 5,764 of CABSBF010000013.1, read as the reverse complement.
GATTGACATGCTGGTGACGGATCACGCGCCGCACAGCCGTGAGGAAAAGGCGCAGGGACTTGAGAAAAGCGCCATGGGTGTTGTGGGGCTGGAAACCTCGTTTGCTGCGAGCTACACGCATCTGGTGAAAAAAGGCATCCTGCCGCTTGAAAAGCTTGTCGAGCTGATGCACACTGCTCCCATGCGGCGCTTCGGCTGCGGTACGGAGCTTGCCGCAGGACAGCCTGCCGACCTGACCGCTTTCGACCTGGATGCGACCTACACCGTCGATCCGGAAAAATTCCTGTCTATGGGGCGCGCGACGCCCTTTACCGGCACACAGCTTACCGGCGTGTGCAAGCTGACGATGATCGGCGGAGAAATCGTCTGGAAGGAGGACACACTTTGAACGAAGTAATCTACACCGTTGTGGAAAACAAAGCCATAGCACCGGGCGTTTACCGCCTGCTTCTGGAGGGCGATACCTCGGCCATCACCGCGCCGGGACAGTTTTTGGAGCTGAAGCTGCCGGGCTTTTTCCTGCGCAGGCCGCTTTCCGTGTGCGACTGGGATAAAAACAGCGTGACCATTCTTTATAAAGTGGTCGGCGCCGGAACCGATTGGCTGTCACAATGCATCCCCGGAAATGAGATTTCGGCGCTGAGTGGGCTCGGGAACGGTTTTGACGTTGCTGTATGCGGAGATGTAACGCTTGTGATCGGCGGCGGCATTGGTGTGCCGCCAATGTATGGCCTTGCAAAGCGGCTGCTTGCGTCAGGAAAAACGCCGGTCGCGATCCTGGGTTTCAATACCGCGAGCGAGTGCATCTACGCGGAGGAATTTGAGCGGCTTGGTGTCCGGACGATTCTTGCAACTGTTGACGGAAGCTGCGGCGTGCACGGCTTTGTCACGGATGCACTGCCGGAAGAGTTTGACTGCTTCTGCGCCTGCGGCCCGCTGCCGATGCTTCGTGCGCTCTGCTCCGCCTCAGGGAAACCGGGATATCTGAGCCTGGAGGCGCGCATGGGCTGCGGCTTCGGCGCGTGCATGGGATGCACCATTGAAACGGTAAATGGCCCCCGGCGCGTCTGCAAGGAGGGACCGGTATTCCGAAAGGAGGAGCTGATATGGTAACTACGGCGGTAACGCTCTGCGGTATCGAGCTGGATAACCCCGTGATCCCGGCCAGCGGCACATTCGGCTACGGATATGAATTTGCGGAGATCTACGACATCAATTGCCTTGGAACCTTTTCCTTCAAGGGCACGACGCGCGAAATGCGCCTCGGCAATGCGCAGCCTCGTATCGCAGAGATGTCCGGTGGGATGCTCAACGCAGTGGGACTTCAGAATCCCGGCGTGGATGCGGTCATTGCGCAGGAGCTTCCCAAACTTGCGCGTGTCTTTCACAAGCCTGTTATGGCAAACGTCAGCGGCTTTTCGCTGGAAGAATATGTCGAGGTTTGCCGGAAACTTGATGCCTGCCCGCAGGTCGGCTGGCTGGAGGTAAATATTTCCTGCCCCAATGTACATGGCGGCGGCATGAGCTTCGGAACCGATCCGAAGGCTGCCGCGGCAGTTACAAGGGCGGTCAGGGACGCGGTCAAAAAGCCGGTCATTATCAAGCTTTCGCCCAATGTCACGAGTATTGCGGATATTGCAAAAGCCTGTGAGGACGCGGGCGCGGATGGCATCAGCCTCATCAACACCGTGCTGGGAATGCGGCTCGATCTCAAGACGAGAAGGCCGCTGCTTGCAAACAAGACCGGCGGCATGTCCGGCCCGGCCATTTTTCCGCTTGCGGTGCGCATGGTCTGGCAGGCATATGAGGCGGTGAAGATTCCCGTCATCGGTATGGGCGGCGTACAGTCTGCACAGGACGTGCTGGAGCTGATGCTGGCGGGCGCAACGGCGGTTGAAGTGGGTGCTGCGAACCTTGTCGATCCCTTCGCCTGCCGCCGCATCGTTGAGGATCTCCCCAACGTCATGCAGAAATACAACATCAACAATCTGAACGATATCATAGGAGGTGCCCACCATGGGTAAGGACGTTATCATTGCACTGGATTTTGACAGCAAGGAAAAGACGCTCGCGTTTCTCGACCGCTTCACCGGAGAAAAGCCCTTCGTTAAGATCGGCATGGAGCTTTTCTACGCTGAGGGACCGCAGGTCGTCCGCGAGATCAAAGCGCGGGGACACAGAATCTTTCTCGACCTGAAGCTGCACGACATTCCCAATACCGTAAAAAAGGCGATGGCAGTGCTTTCGTCGTTGAATGTGGACATGGTGAACCTGCATGCGGCAGGCACGCGCGCCATGATGACGGCGGCTTTGGAAGGCCTTACGCGTCCGGATGGCACGCGCCCGCTGCTCATCGCCGTTACGCAGTTGACCTCCACCAGCCAGCAGAGCATGGAGGCGGAAATCGAAATTCACAAGCCGCTTGCGGATGTGGTCATCGACTACGCGAAAAATGCGATGGAAGCCGGACTCGACGGCGTGGTTTGCTCTCCGCTTGAGGCGGGCCGTATCCACGAGGCCTGTGCAAAGAATTTTGTTACCGTCACCCCCGGCATCCGCTTTGCCGATGCCACGGCGGACGATCAGGTGCGCATCACCACGCCGGCAAGGGCGCGAGAGATCGGCTCTGACTACATTGTTGTTGGCCGCCCGATCACACAGGCGGAGGACCCTGTCGCAGCCTATCGCCGCTGTGTGGAAGAATTCGTGGGGTAATGTATGCTCTGGGAAACGGTACTGTTTGATCTGGACGGTACGCTGACCGATTCCGGCCCCGGCATTATGAAGGCAACTCAGTATGCGCTGCGCTCCTACGGTATTGAAACGCCGTGGCAGACGCTGTCCGGCTTTGTCGGCCCGCCACTGAGCGAATCCTTTGCGCCGTTTGTTCCGGCGGACGTGATCCCGGCTATGATCGCAAAATTCCGAGAATACTACTGCACCGATGGCTGGATCGACAATGCGCCGTATCCCGGAGTGCCGGAAATGCTGGACGATCTGAAGCGTGCGGGCTGCAAGCTCTATGTTGCCACTTCAAAGCCTGAAATTTTGGCGATAAAGGTGCTGGAGCATTTCGGATTATCCGACCGGTTTGAGGCTATCTGCGGTGCACCGGAGGACGATCCGGAGGCTGGGAAGAAGGAAAATGTGATAAAAGCAGCGCTGAGAGCAGCGCATTGTACAGAGCTATCGCACGCCGTCATGGTGGGAGACCGCAGACATGACATTCTGGGAGCCCACACAGCGGGCTTGCAGGCCATCGGCGTGCTCTATGGCTATGGAAACCGCGAGGAACTGGAAACGGCCGGTGCGGAGGCGCTCGCCGCCACACCGATGGAACTGAATAAAATGATATTGACACCAATGGAAAGGAAACAGTTATGGAACATTTAGAACGCCGCATTGCGGAGGGACTTTTGTCCATTCGCGCCGTATTCTTTCGCCCGGATGAACCGTTTACCTGGGCAAGCGGAATCAAAAGCCCGGTTTACTGCGACAACCGCTTGATTCTCACCGCGCCTGTGGTGCGAACCGAGGTGGAAACCGCGCTGATGCAGGTCGTCCGCGAGGAATACCCGGAGGCCGAGGTGCTGATGGGTACCAGCACTGCCGGCATCGCGCATGCAGCGATTGTTGCGCAAATGATGAATCTTCCGATGGGCTATGTGCGCTCCTCCGGAAAAGACCATGGCCGTCAGAATCAGATCGAAGGCCGCCTCGAGCCGGGGCAGAAAGTCGTTGTCATTGAGGATCTCATCTCCACGGGCGGCAGCGTGCTGGATGTTGTGAATGTCCTGCGTGAGGCGGGCGCAGAGGTTCTCGGCGTAGCAAGTATTTTCACCTACGGAATGCAGAAAGGTCTGCTGCGGCTGGCGGAGGCCAACGTAAAAAACCGCAGCCTTACGAATTTTGACGTCATTGCCGCTGTCGCGGCAGAGCAGAATTATATTCAGCCGGAGGACGTTGCCCGGCTGATTCAGTTCCGCAACAACCCCGCAGACGAATCTTGGATTGGAGGAAAACACTAATATGAACCATTTGATTGACATTTTGCAGTTGAGCACGCAGGACATCGACGAGCTGGTTGCCGTTGCGAACGACATGATCGCAAATCCGGAGGCCTATGCGCACAAATGCGACGGCAAGATCCTTGCAACGCTGTTCTTTGAGCCTTCAACGCGCACAAGACTCAGCTTTGAATCGGCTATGCTGTCTCTCGGCGGAAAGGTTCTGGGCTTTTCCTCGGCCAGCAGCTCGTCCGCAGCCAAGGGCGAGAGCGTTTCGGATACCGTGCGCACGGTGAGCTGCTATTCTGACATCATTGCCATGCGTCACCCGAAGGAGGGCGCACCGCTGGTGGCCTCCATGCACTCCGAGGTGCCGGTCATCAACGCCGGTGACGGCGGCCACAACCATCCTACCCAGACACTGACCGACCTTCTCACCATTCAGCGTGAAAAGGGCCGCTTCAACGACCTGACCGTGGGCTTCTGCGGCGACCTGAAGTTCGGCCGCACAGTTCACTCTCTCATCAGCGCGCTCAGCCGCTATACAGGCATCAAGATCGTCCTGATCTCGCCGGAGGAATTGAAGCTTCCCAGCTATGTCAAAAACGACGTTCTGAAGAAGAATGATATTCCCTATGAGCAGACCACGGATCTGGAAGCCGTCATGCCGCAGCTGGATATTCTCTATATGACTCGCGTGCAGCGTGAACGTTTCTTCAACGAGGAAGATTACCTGCGTCTGAAGGACAGCTACATTCTGACCCCGGACAAGCTGAGAACTGCAAAACAGGATCTGTGCATTCTGCATCCGCTGCCCCGCGTCAACGAGATTTCCGTCGCCGTCGACGACGATCCGCGCGCCTGCTACTTCAAGCAGGTTCGCAATGGCCGCTATATCCGCATGGCGCTGATCCTGAAGCTGCTCGGAATCGAATAATGGAGGGTTACACAGATGATTATTGATGCAATTTACAACGGTATCGTTATTGACCATATCACCGCCGGTAAGTCCATGTACCTGTATAACGTTCTTGGACTGGACAAGCTCGACTGCACAGTTGCTCTGCTGAAAAACGTGGTCAGCAATAAGTTCGGCCGTAAGGACATCATCAAAATCGACCGGATTCTTGATTTGGACTGGGACGTGATCGGCTATGTTGACCCCGGCATTACCGTCAACATCATCAAGGATGGCAAGCGTGTGGAAAAGCGCCAGTTAAAGTTGCCGGAGCGCATCACGAACGTGATCCGCTGCAAAAACCCCCGCTGCATTACCTCGGTTGAACAGGAGCTGCCGCAGGTGTTCACGCTGACCGACCGGGAAAAACGCACCTATCGTTGCCTGTACTGCGAGACAAAGGCGGAACGATAAAACAGACGAAAATATCTGAAGGCCTCCGTTTGTTAGTTGCCTGGCAAGCGGGGCTTTCTGTATCTACGAAACCAAGCAGCGTCTATCGGTCACCGTACAGAAAAAGTACCGGCCGCAGGCTTGACGGCGGGCACTCGCTGCGAAAAGACTTCCGGAATTTCAGAACCTTTCCGGGAACAAAATCATTTCCACCCTGCGGTCGGAGCCTGCGGCCGGAACGATACATTGTATTGATACCTGATCTTTGATGTTGTATTCCGAGAAATCATTGCATCCTTCACTGTTCTGTGATTTTTACAACTTGTTTTTGACAGTAAACCGCCCTGTAAGAATTCATCATCTTGCAGGGCGGTGGTTATTTTTCCAATGGTTGCTTATTCCATAT
>CABSBF010000012.1 GCA_902475855.1 uncultured Eubacteriales bacterium | reverse complement strand
AAAGCCGTTGATCCCGAGGAAGAGGCCGCCAAAGAGCAGCGCAATTCCTAACAAGATAAACACCGTTGTCAATGCACTGGCGCCGCCGAGTCCGAAAAACACGCTGAGCACTAGAAGATTCCCGGAAACCAGCAGCAAAAACAGCGCCTTGAGCAACCAGTCGCGTCCTTTTTTACTCATCATTTTCTCCTTTCTATTTCGGCATATCCCACGCGCGGTGGTCAGTATGCAGAAGATGATGCGCCTTTTCTGAAAGCGGCTGGCCGAAGAAGTCCCGGTAGCATGCCAGCACCGCCGGGTTCTCATGTGAGAACCGCAGAGAATTCTCCCGGTCGAGCCCATAAAGCACATCCGCACGCTCTGCGGCAAGCTCCAGTCCGTCGTGAACAGGCTGCCCACCACCGCCTGCGCAGCCGCCGGGGCAGGCCATGATCTCCACAAAGTCGTAGGACACGCGGCCGCTTCGGATGGCCTCCATCAGGCGGCGAGTGTTGCCGAGCCCGCTGACAACGGCAACACGCAGCGGCGTTCCGGCCAAATTGAAGGTTGCTTCCTTCCAGCCGTCCGTACCGCGCACCGCAGAGAACGCATCCGGATCCGGATTGTTGCCGGTCACAAGGTAATAGGCAGAGCGCAGCGCGGCCTCCATTACGCCGCCGGTCGCACCGAAGATCACTCCGGCGCCCGTCGCCGTGCCGAGCGGCTGATCAAACGGCTCCTCCGGCAGCGTTTCCGGGCGGATGTGCTCCGCACGAATCAGGCGGGTAACTTCGCGCGTGGTAAGAACCACATCCACATCCTGCCCGGCTCCGGCATCATTCATGTTCGGCAGGGCGCACTCATGCTTTTTGGCAATGCAGGGCATGACGGATACACAGCAGATGCGCTCCGGCTCCACGCCGAGCAGCTTTGCATAATAAGACTTTGCCACTGCGCCGAACATCTGCTGCGGCGACTTTGCCGTGGAAAGGTTGTCCGTAAACTCCGGGAACTGCGACTTGACAAAGCGAACCCAGCCGGGGCAGCAGGAGGTGAACATCGGCAGCGTTCCGTGCTCGCGCAGGCGCTGCAAGAATTCGCTTCCCTCCTCCATAATAGTCAGGTCGGCAGAAAAATCGGTGTCAAAAATATAGTCAAAGCCCATTGTGCGCAGGGCGGCGACCAGACGTCCCGCAGTCGCCGTTTTGGGAGGCAGGCCGAATGCCTCGCCCCATGAGGCGCGTACCGCGGGCGCGATCTGAACAACGGTAATCTTCTCCGGGTCGGCAAGCGCTGAGAACACCTTCTGCGTGTCGTCTCGCTCCTGCAAGGCCCCAACAGGGCAGTGCGTAATGCACTGGCCGCACAGTGAGCAGTCCGACTCGCTGATGAAGCGGTTTTTGGAGACGTCTATCGTCGTGCGCGAGCCTGTTTTGGACACGTCCCAGATGTGCAGATCCTGCACTCGGTCGCAAATCTGCACACAGCGCATACACTTGACGCATTTTGCCGCATCGCGTACCAGCGGGAAGCTGCGGCTCCAGCGATTCTTCGGAAGCTGCTTTTCGAAATGCTCCTCCGTGATGCCGAGGTCGTTACAGAGCGTTTGCAGCGTGCAGTTGCCGCTGCGCACGCAGGAGGCGCAGTGATCATTATGCTGAGAGAGGATGAGCTCCACATTGATGCGGCGCGCCTCGCGCACCTTCGGGCTGTTGGTATAGACCTCCATTCCCTCGCTGACGGTGGCTGTGCAGGCGGATTGCAGGCGTTCGTTCCCCGCAATCTCCACAACACACACCCGGCAGGCACCGATCTCGTTGATGTCCTTGAGATAGCACAGTGTGGGAATTGTAATTCCGACAGAAGCCGCGGCCGCCAGGATTGTCATATGCTCCTCGGCCTTCACAGGGATTCCGTTGATCTTCAGATTTACCATTCTCTCTGCCTCCCTCCCTTGAAAATGCCGTAGCCGAATTTATCGCAGCGCAGGCAGCGGCTTGCCTCCGTTCTGGCCTCCTCGGCCGTCATGCCGCACTCGATGAGCCGGAAGTCATTCTTCCGTTCTTCCGCCGGACGTTCGCGCATATTGACACGCCCGCGCTGGATCTTTTCGTCGAAATGCACCGGCGGGATCTCCACATCGCAGGAAATAACATGATGGAACCCGAGATATTCGTCGATGTTTGCCGCAGCGACCTTGCCCGCCGCAATCGCGCGAATGACTGTCGCCGGGCCGGTCACACAGTCACCACCTGCAAATACACCGGGAATATTGCGGATGCCGCTCCAGTTCATCGCGTCGATCACACCGCGCTTGACGGGAATTCCGTCCTTTTCAAAGGGCTGGGCCTGAATACCCTGTCCGATGGCGACAAGCACATAGTCGCAGGGAATACGCACCTCCGGCTCGGCAGAATCCACCGGCATGGGGCGGCCCCTCTGGATGGGGCCGACGATCTGCGGTTTGGCCATCAGCGCTGCGACGCAGCCGTTTTCGTCCTTTTCCACGCGCACCGGCTTTTGCAGTTCCAGAATCTCGCAGCCCTCTGCAATCGCGCCCTCAACCTCCGCCGCCTGGGCGGTCATGTCGATCTTGCGGCGGCGGTAGACCACCTTCACAGAGGCCGCGCCCAGCCGGATAGCGCTGCGCGCTACGTCCATGGAAACGTTGCCGCCGCCGATAACGCAGACGCGCTTTCCCGTAAAGTCCGGCAGGCGGTTGTCGCCGATGTCGCGGAGCATCTGCACAGCGGAGATCACGCCCGTGGCGTCCTCTCCCTCAATGCCGACCTTGCGGTCGGTGTGCGCGCCGATGGCGATATATACTGCGTCATAGTCGCGGTGCAGATCCATCACCGAGGGGTTTTCGCCAACGCTGACCTCGGTTTTTGTATGGATGCCAAGTGAAAGGATCGTGTCAATCTCTGCCTGTAGGATCTCACCCGGCAGCCGGTAGCGCGGAATGCCGTAGCGCAGCATTCCGCCGAACTGCTTGCGCTGCTCAAAAATCGTCACCTCATGCCCCATCAGGCGCAGATAATAGGCCGCGCTCAGTCCGCCCGGGCCGCCGCCGATAATGGCCACGTGCTTGCCCGTCGGCTCCGCACAGGGCGGCTGCGGCACCTCACCGGCACGCGATACGGCAAAGCGCTTCAGCCCGCGGATATTAAGAGGATCATCCATCATACTGCGGCGGCACTGGATCTCACACGGGTGCTCGCAGATCAGGCCGCAGACGGCAGGCATGGGGTTATCTTTTCGAATGAGCCGGACGGCATCGGCATAACGTCCCTCCAGCACGCAGGCAATATAGCCCGGAATATCCACATGTGCCGGGCACATGGAAACGCACGGAACCGGCTGATCGAGAGAACAGATGCAGCGTCCGCGGCGGATATGCTCTTCAAAGTCATTGCGGAAGCCTTCCAAGCCGCGCAAAACCATCCGCGCAGCCTCATACCCGATGGGGCAGTCCGCAGTCAGAAAGACCGTGCGTGCAGTCTTCTCTATGACCGTCAACGTTTCTTCGGTGGCATCACCGTTCAGAACGTTCTCTAACAGTTCCTCGAGCTGTCCCAGTCCGACGCGGCAGGGCACGCATTTGCCACAGGACTGCGCGTGGCACATTTTCAGGAAAGACGCCGCCAGATCGACCGGGCAAAGTCCCGGCTGAGAGGCAACGATCCGCCGCTCCATGTCCTTATACAGACCCTCGACGGTGGAACGTGCGCGATCCTGCGTAAAAATGGTAAGTCGGCTCATACGCATCACTCCTTGTTTCTTTCAGGCGCCAAACGCACCTTTTGTAATTATATCGCAAATTTCGCCAAAACGGAATAGGCGGCAGCAAAAAAGCGGCAGCTAACTGTTGAGCTTCGGAGATTGTAATGCACTTTTTCATGCATTGACAACGTTGACCGGACTTCCTTTGAGAAAAGCCTTGACATTCTCCACCGTGCAGTCCATGATGCGCTGGCGGCTTTCCCTCGGCGCCCAGGAAATGTGTGGCGTGAGGATGCAGTTTTTCGCAGCAAGCAGGGGGTTGTTTTCGCTGATGGGCTCTGTTGATGCGACGTCCAGGCCTGCCGCCAGCACCTTGCCGCTGTTGAGTGCGTCGGCCAAATCCTGCTCAACGATGAGTGGGCCGCGGCTGTTGTTGATGAGGATCACTCCGTCTTTCATCTTGGCAATGGTATCCCGGTTGATAATACCCTGCGTTTCCGGAAAAAGCGGGCAGTGCAGTGCGATCACATCGGACTGCGCCAGCAGGGTATCCAGATCGACATATTCTGCAAGCGCACGACCGGTTTCACTCTGGGTACGGCTATGCGCCAGCACGCGCATTCCCATTGCCTTGGCGATTTTACCGGTGGTCTGACCGATGCGGCCGAAGCCGATGATGCCGATGGTCTTTCCGTCCAGCTCAATCAGCGGATAATCCCAGTAGCAGAAATCTGCGCAGTGCTCCCAGCCGCCCCGGTGTACGGATTCACTGTGATGCCCGATGTGGTGACAGATTTCCAGCAGCAGTGCAATAGCAAACTGACCGACGGCGGCCGTGCCGTAGGCCGGAACGTTGGCAACAGGAATTCCCTTCTCGCGGGCGTAAGTATAGTCGACGACGTTATAGCCCGTGGCAAGCAGGCCGATAAAGCGAATGCTCGGGCAGGCGTCGATCGTCGCACGGGAGATCGGCGTTTTGTTGCTCAGAACGATCTCGGCATTTCCGATGCGCTCAATGATCTCTTTTTCATTCGTGAGGCTGGTGCGGTCGTAGACCGTCAGTTCGCCCAACTTTCCTAACTCGTTCCAGCTCAAATCCCCGGGATTTTCCGTATAACCGTCCAAAACGACAATCTTCATACTCCTGTTCTCCTTTTTGAATTCATGTTATTTGATGTTTTCACCGTACATCGCCGCAGCCGGCTACGATTTCCGCAGGCGCCGAACCGTGCGGTCGATCTGCGCTGCATTCACAAGCAGCGCCACGCTCTGCGGCGTATCCTCCATTCCGCGCCGCACCCATTCACTGAGAAAACCGAACAGGCAGCCAACCAAGCCGGATTTCTGGTAGGAAAGTGCCTCATCCGTCTCCGCTGCCGGTCCGATCAAATTGCGCAGATTCTGCCACAGCAGCGGTGCAAGCCCCTGCCGGTAGAGAAGCAGGATTGTATCCTTAATCGTCATGCAATGTTCCAGAAGGCCAAGCAGATAGTCGCTCCTGTCCTTTGGAAAGGTCGCCCACCACTGCATTGCCAGCTCGTTCAGATAAGACAGCAGCACGTCGTCCTTACTCTGAAAATTCCGGTAGAACGACACCCGGCTGACACCCGCTTTTTCGACGATCTGCGTGATGCTGATCTTCGCAAACGGCTGCGCCTGCATCAAAAGCAGCAGTGCCTGTGTGATGCTCTCGCGGACAATCCGGTTGGTCTGATTATTCCGGCGCATAAGTTACACTTCCTCCGTTTTGTTTCACTTGCCGCCCGGCGGCTTGATTTTTCTGTCAGTGCAGCTATAATTATGATACATTTGTAACAAAAAATCAATAAGGAGTGCGTCATGCGCAGAAATATCACAGCAGACTCTTCCGCAAATTTATACCGTACGGATTTTCCGAATTTCACACCGGTTCCTTTGAAAATCGTAACCGCCGAGAAGGAATACACAGACGACGCAACGCTGGACGTCGCCGCAATGCAGGCCGATCTGGACCTTTATAAGGGCGTTTCCAGCAGTTCCTGCCCCTCAGTTGCTGACTGGCTGAACGCCTTTGGCGATGCGGATGAGGTGTTTGGTCTTACGCTTACCAGCGCGCTTTCCGGCTGCTTTAATGCAGCACAGATTGCCGCTGCGGATTATATGCAGGAACACCCCGGCCGCAAGGTTTTTCTTCTCGATTCTCTTTCCACCGGTCCGGAGATGGAACTGCTGGTTGAGCGGCTGAACGACCTTCTTCCGACAGAGCTGTCCTTTGAGCAAATCTGCAATGCGCTCACCGCTTATTCTCGCCGCACACATTTGGTGTTCTCCCTTGCCTCACTCTCTAATTTTGCGAAAAACGGACGGGTCAATCCCCTTCTTGCAAAGGCCGTCGGACTTCTCGGTATCCGTGTGGTCGGCCGTGCCAGCGTAAAGGGCGAGCTGGAGCCGCAGCACAAATGCCGCGGAGAAAAAGCATCAGTTCAGAAACTGTTCGACGAGATGCTCTCCGAGGGCTTTGCGGGCGGAAAGGTTCGCATCCGCCATTCCTTCAATCTTCCTGCGGCGGAACTCCTCGCAGAAAAAATCCGGGAGCGCTTCCCGGACTGTGACCTCAAAATTGGCGAAAACCACGGACTGTGTGTTTTCTATGCGGAAAAGGGCGGCCTTCTCGTCGGCTATGAGGATGGCGCGCCGCAGAAAAAAGCATGAAACTGACAACCATTCTGTTCGATCTGGACGGCACACTTCTGCCGATGGACAACGATGCCTTTACCAGGGGTTACTTCAAGCTGCTGGCAGAAAAAATGACGCCGTTCGGCTACGAGCCAAAGCAATTGATCGACATGATCTGGGCGGGCACTGCCGCAATGATAAAAAATGACGGCCGGAAAAACAATGAGGCAGTTTTCTGGGAAAAAGCAAGCAATCTTTGCGGCAGCAGAGTCAGGCAGGATGAATCGCTTTTTCAGGCGTTTTATGAAAACGAATTTCAGGCCGCGCAGGCGTTCTGCGGTTTCAATCCTCTGGCGGCACAGACGGTAGCGCAGCTCAAGTCGCTGGGATACCGCGTCGCACTTGCTACAAACCCGATCTTCCCCGCCATCGCCACGGAGCGTCGCATTCGCTGGGCCGGGCTGGAGCCGGAGGAGTTTGAGCTGTACACCACCTACGAAAACACCGCCTTCTGCAAACCGAATCCAAACTATTATGCAGACATTGCAGCCCGCCTCGGCGTCTCTCCGCAGGAATGTCTGATGGTCGGAAACGATGTGCAGGAGGACATGGTCGCTGCACAGCTTGGGATGCATGTCTTTCTTCTGACCGACTGCCTGATCAATCGAGACAATACCCCGCTTGATGCCTATCCGCACGGCAGCTTTCCGCAGCTATTGGAAACGATCCGAAAATAACGCGAGCCGCCACCGTTTTCGGTGGCGGCTTCCTTTATTCTATTATTCTATTATTTCTATTTATTCCGCGCGCAGCGCAGTGACGGGGTTACACTTTGCTGCACTCTTCGACGGAATCAGACCGCCAAGCATGGTCAGCGCCGTGCTGAGCGCGATTAGGATCAAGCCTGCCAGCGGCGGAAGCGAGGCACTGATGTTCTGCTGTCCGGTCAGGGAATGCAGGATCGCATTGCCCGGCAGAAGCAGCAGGAGCGTTACCGCAATGCCGAGCGCCCCGGCCAGGAGGCCGATGATGAAGGTCTCCGCATTAAATACCTGCGAAACATTCCGCTTTGACGCGCCGATGGCACGCAGGATGCCGATCTCCTTTCGCCGCTCCATCACACTGATGTAAGTGATGACGCCAATCATAATGGAGGAAACCACCAGAGAGATCGCGACAAAGGCAATCAGCACATAGCTGATGATATTGACGATATCCGTCACCGAGCTCATCATCGTGCCGACCATGTCGGTGTAGCGGATGACCTTGTCCTCTTCGCCGCGTGCCTCCATCCTGCGGTTGTACTCGTCCAGAATCTCGACGATCTTTCCCTTGCTTTCAAAATCGCGGGGATAAATACTGATCGCACCCGGCTTATCAAAGTCCGCATAGCCAAGCTGCGATAGGTTTGTTTCCAGAGAGCTCTCTCGCCCGAGCAGCAGTGCGCGCAGCAGTTCCGTCAGTTCCTTCTGCCCCACACTGAGCTGAACGGCATTTTTCAGCGTATCGGCATCAAGCTGCATGGCGGCGCCGCTGAGATTCTTCTCGATCACGGCGGGCAGCTTTCGCGCGAACTGGCGCATAGCCTGCTGCAGCGCAGAAGATATCTGTGTTTCGATCACGCCTGAATAACTCTCAAAGACTGACTGCATATAGCGCTGTGCCGCCTGGATAAGCTGCTGCTTAAGCTGCTCCAGATCAAGAATCTGGGAAAGGCCGTTCAGAATAGCCTGCTGTGCTTCCTCCGTTTGCAAAAAGTCCGCCATCGTTTTCCCGAACTTTTCCGGGTCGGCCAGTCCGTTTACCGCTGCATACTCGCGGTATCCGGCATACATTTCTTTTGCCAGCGCTTCCAACTGCTCCGGCAGAACACTGAAATCGCCGTCGTAAGAAAACACCTTCTTTGCACCCTCGCGCAGGATCTTCTGTGCTTCCTCGGTTTGCAGATATTCTTCGAAATACTCTCCCAGTTTTGAAGGATCATCCAGACCGTTTGCCTCGGCATATCTCCGGTATCCATCCATCAGATCAAGAACAAGCTGCTTCAGCGCTTCCGGAGAAACCGTCAGTGTGCCGTTTTCCTCCAGGATTCTGCGGATCCCCTCGGAGAAGCGCTGCTGTGCCTCCGGCGTCCGCAAATACTGCAAAATGTATTCTTCCATACGGGAATAGTCCGCCTCCGGATGCTCGGCAGCATAACCGGAATAGCAGTCCAGCACACCGTTGAGAAGCTTGCCGAAAGCCTCCGGTGAGAGATTCAGATTGACATTCTCAAAAAGCGCCGCAAAATCGAAGTCCGGCAGTGCCGGGAGCTCGGTCTGAAGCTGGCTTGCATCCAGCATTCCCGACAGGTCGATTCCTTCCATCGCGCCGGAAAAATCAAGGCTGTCAAACTGAAACGCCCCTGCCAACGCCGTCGGATCAAAGGTGAAAAGAGATGCCAGATTGAGCTCTCCGGAAGACTTTGCGCCGAAGGCTTCTCCGCTGAATACGCTGATTTCCGGCTTGGCAAGCTGCTGCCGCACAATCGTGCTTTCCGCTGCCTGGCGCATCGTCGTCTGGGCAAGCTGCGCTGTATAGCCGATGCCGGGGCGGAGCATCATTGCAGTTGCGCCGGAGGCAGGCTGTACCACGCCGCAGATGCGCAGCGTCTCTCCCTGCTCCGCCAATTTGAGCATATAATCCTCGTCATCCGACTTGTCGCGCCACAGGCCGTGCTCCATATCATAGACATAGCGTTCCGCAGCGCCGACCCGTTTGAATTCGATTCCGAGAAAATCCTCGTAAGCATAGGTCTGGAAATTCTCCGGCGTATTGACCGTTTCATTGCGTGAAAACTGCCGCAGCATTTCATACAGCTCGACGGAGTCGCGCAGGCCCAGCGTGTAGAGCATAAAATCGCTGATGCCGCCGTTCGTCGAAAGCACAAGCACACACTGCTGCTCATTTTCCGGCCAGTGCCCGGCCTTGACCTCATACTGTCCCTGATACAATTCTCCATTCTGCGGCAGTTCAAAAAACACATCCGTATTCATCATGGAGGACAGCAGGCTGTTGCCGGAGGCGGCTGTGCCGAGGCCAAGCGAGGAGAAGGTCTGATCCGGATGCACCTGCCGCACGCCTTCTCCTTCTATACGGTAGATCTGCGGAGAAATGCCGTAAGTATACTCCACCGCGCCTGCATATTTCTC
Source organism: uncultured Eubacteriales bacterium (assembly GCA_902475855.1). Taxonomy (GTDB): domain Bacteria; phylum Bacillota; class Clostridia; order Oscillospirales; family Oscillospiraceae; genus JAZOXB01. The sequence continues at coordinate 42,365 of CABSBF010000012.1, read as the reverse complement.
AATGCCGCTCTCTCCGCCCTCCAGATAGCGTTTGAGTGCGGTCAGGTCGTTCGCATTAACTTGCGCAAACATGGTCGTAAGCATCTGATTGACAGGGACACGGCCATCCGAGATCTCTGTTTCGCCGCTGCTTCCCATGTTCATCGCCATCATGGAGGTCAAATCCACGCCGGTGCTTTGTATTTGCAGCGGATATTCCGACAGGGTATCCCTTTCAATGGATTCAATATAATTGTTCACTCCGTTGGAAAGTGACAGAATCAGCGCAATGCCGATGATGCCGATGGACCCGGCAAAAGCGGTCAGAATGGTGCGTGCCTTTTTCGTGCGCAGATTGTTGAAACTGAGCGCCAGCGAGGTAAGAATTGACACGGAAGCCTTGCCCAAGCGCTTATGTACCGGCGGTTTTTCCTCTGTTTCCGGGGTAAAGGGCATGGAATCCGAACGGATAGCGCCGTCTCTGAGCTTGACGATACGCGTAGCGTATTGCTCAGCAAGCTCCGGATTATGCGTGACCATGACAACCAGACGGTCTTTTGCCACCTGCTTGAGAAGCTCCATGACCTGGATGCTCGTTTCCGAGTCCAGCGCTCCCGTCGGCTCATCGGCCAGCAGAATATCCGGATTGTTAACCAGAGCGCGTGCGATGGCAACCCTCTGCATCTGTCCGCCGGACATCTGCCCCGGCCGCTTGTGCGCCTGCTCGCCCAGACCGACCTGCTCCAGGGCAGCCTGCGCGCGCCGTCTGCGCTCTGCGCGAGACACGCCGGAGATCGTCAGCGCCAGCTCAACATTCGCCAGCACCGTCTGGTGCGGGATGAGATTATAGCTCTGAAAAACAAACCCGATTGTGTGATTGCGGTAGGCATCCCAATCCCGGTCGGTGTATTTTTTGGTAGAAACACCGTTGATGATCAGATCGCCGCTGTCATAGCGATCCAGACCGCCGATGATATTCAGAAGTGTGGTTTTGCCGGAGCCGCTGGGGCCGAGGATCGCCACAAATTCGCTGTCCCGCAGGTTCAGGCTGACCCCGTTCAGCGCCGTCTGAACAAGGTCGCCCGTTTTGTACTGTTTTTGAATCTGATGAAGCTGGAGCATGAGGATATCCTTTCCGCGGGGCCGGCACCTCGCCGGGCAGTCACTTTACTGCTTGACATTATATCATATGTTTCCTTTGGAATCTGTGAGCAAAATATGAATTTTCTTCACTCTCCGCGCAGTTCCTTTCCATATGCAGCCGGCAATCGGCCTCCGCACCCTGTTTTCTCTGAAAACTGTAGAAAAAATCATCAATTGCCCGGTTATTTCACTCGATTTTTATTGAATTTTACGCATTGACACTCCATTGGAATCGTGCTAATATCTTGTGCGCTTATAAGTCAGATGTTTTTTGAATTCACGAAGAGGTAAAATAATGGCAAGAACTCATACCAAAAGCATGACGCAGGGTGCCCCCCTGCCGCTGCTGCTCTCATTTCTTCTGCCGCTGCTGCTTGGGCTTCTTTTTCAGCAGCTTTATTCCATGGTGGACACCGTCGTTGTCGGCAATTATCTCGGCATGCAGGCGCTGGCAGGCGTCGGCTCCACAAGCTCCATCAACTTTCTGGTGCTCGGCCTGTGCAACGGCATCTGCGCCGGCTTCGCCATCCCGGTCGCTCAGAAATTCGGCGAGGGCGATCTGCGCGGCCTGCGTGCCTATGTAGGCAACATGATCTGGCTCGGCACCGGCATTGCTCTGCTCGTCACACTGATCACCACACTCGGCTGCCGCCGCTTCCTTACGCTGATGCGCACGCCCGATGATGCCTTTCCCTATGCTTATCGTTACATTATTCTGATCTTCGCCGGTATCCCGGCCACGATGCTCTATAATCTGCTTTCCGGGATCCTGCGTTCTCTGGGTGACAGCCGCACGCCGCTGATCTTTTTGATTTTCTCCAGTCTCCTCAATGTCGCGCTCGATCTTCTGTGTGTAGTCACCTTCGATATGGGCGTCGCGGGTGCAGGCTGGGCAACCCTGTTCAGTCAGCTCATCTCCGGCCTTCTCTGCCTGTTTTATATGGCTAAGAAGTTCCCCATCCTGCATTTGAACCGCGAAGATCTGCGTTTTCGCAAATTCTACGCGGGAAAGCTCCTTCTGATGGGCCTTCCCATGGGGCTGCAATACTCCATCACGGCGATTGGCAGCATCCTGATTCAGTCGGCAGTCAACGGTCTCGGCTCCGTTTCCATGGCTGCCGTTGCCGCCGCGAACAAGGTCAGTGCCCTGTTCTGCTGTCCCTTCGATGCTATCGGCACCACTGCCGCAACCTATGCCGGGCAGAACCTCGGCGCAGGAAAAATCGCGCGGGTGCAGCAGGGCGTAAAGGCCAGCACACTGCTTGGCACGATCTACTCCTTTGCCGCGCTTGCAGCACTGTTCTTCACGGCGCAGTCGTTTTCCGGACTCTTTCTCGACCCGAAGGATTTCGACGCTGCCGCGCAGATTCTTCCGCTTGCACGCGAGATGCTCCTGCTTAACGCCGTTTTCTTCATTCCGCTTCTGTTCGTCAACCTTCTCCGCTTCACCATTCAGGGGCTTGGCTATTCCAACCTCGCCACTGTCGCCGGTGTTTTTGAGATGGTCGCCCGCGGTGTTTTCGCGTTGTGCCTGGTTCCGATCGGCGGATTCACTGCCGTTTGCTTTGCAAACCCCGCAGCATGGGTCATGGCAGATATTTTCCTTTTCCCCGCCTATTACCACTGCATGAAAAAGCGCGGCTATTGCCGCGAAAAGGCCATGGCTGAGTCCTGCACGGAAAAGCAGCCCGCCTTTCTCCCTCTGAAGCAGGGAAAATAAAAGCATACGCCCGGTCCTTTTAAGAAAGGATCGGGCGTATGCTTTGTTATGCGTTCTTCTGTCTGCGCTTTTCCCGCAGCTCACGCCAGCGGGACTGAATCTTCAGCAGATAAAACAGCACCACCAGCACCTCAAGCACCGCGCAAATAGCAAACAGCAGCACGACAGAGTCCTGACGGATACTCAAAACAAGACTCAAGCCGATACCCCAGACTATCAAGGAGCAGGAAATCATCTGCTCAATCCGGCTGAACCACACAGCAGAAAAAACCTGACAGACAATTCCCATAACTGCGATGCCATAGATAAACAGCAGCCATGCATCATCCGGCAGAATGTGAAAAATCTTCGCCACGCAGAACAGCACCGTTATCACGAGCCAGACCAGTCCGACTGCCATCAGAGCGATCAGCAGGTGCTTGGTGCGCGTTTTCGGCACTTTCTTTTCACGCAGCAGATCCTGCACGGTGATGTCATACAGGTCAGCAATCTGCGAGAGAATATAGACATCGGGGGTTCCCTCCGCGCGCTCCCACTTGGAAACGGATTTGTCCGAATAGTTCAGCTTCTCCGCCAAGCCCGCCTGCGTGTCACCGTTGAGCTTGCGATAATAAGTAATATTCTCTGCGATCCGTCTGCGCAGAATCTCTTCACTTTCCAGCATCTGCTTTCCTCCACTTCTGTCCTTAGCCGCGCAAAGCCTTGCGGCTGTAGGGCTCTACTCTCAGTAGAGCCGCGTTCTACCTCCTGTAGATGCACTCTCCCACGCCGGTGGAGTAGAAACTCCCATTGGTGGCGTGACTTTTCCAATGCAACGCAGTAGGATTGGGGCAAGGAAATTCCCATGCAATCTGACAGGAGGTCCTCCCCATGAATCTGAAAAATAGCTTTGCAAAGGCGATTCGCATTCTGACAACCGCACCCGTCTTTGCTTTTCTGCTCTGCACGCTGCTGTACTTTCTTCTGAAAGGCTCTTTCGCATCCGCGCAGCACTATCTGATGGCCGTCTTTTTCCTGAGCATCCTGCCGGTACTGGCCTACCCCGTTTCTGCAATCGTCCCGCCGCTTCGCAGGAAAGGACGCGACGGTCAGCGCAATCTTGCCATTGTCTTTTCCGTCATCGGTTATATCGGAGGTTTCCTCTACGCCCTGCTCGGCGGTGGAACCGCTGTGGAAAAGGTGCTTTTCGGCACCTATCTGATTTCCGGTCTTTCGCTGGCAGTGTGTACCTGCCTGCACTACAAGGCAAGCGGTCACGCCTGCGGCTGCTCCGGTCCCGTTGCGATGCTGTCCGTCTTTGTCTGCCCGTGGTTCCTCTTCGGCTATCTGCTGCTGACGCCCGTCATCTGGTCGAGCGTAAAGCTCAAGCGCCATACGGCCTCGCAGCTTCTGGTCGGCTCGGTTATTCCTGTTTTGGCCATGCTGATCTGCCGTGCGCAATTTCTGTAATATTATAAACGCAAATCCTGAACTTTGCAAGTGAAAAAGCACCGCTCCCGAAACTGACAGAGAATCAGTTTCGGGAGCGGTGCTTTTGGGGCAGAATTATTTTTCCTCCAAAATCTTATTCAGTTCATGCATAAAGCTGTTGATATCCTTAAACTGGCGGTAAACAGAAGCAAAGCGCACATAGGACACCTCGTCCAGGGGCTTCAGCCGTTCCATGACCAGCTCTCCGATTTTCTCTGTGCTGACCTCACGCTCCAGCGAATTCTGGATGATCTGCTCGATCTCCATTGTGGCCGCTTCCAGCGCAGCCATACTGACAGGGCGCTTCTCGCAGGCGCGTACCATGCCGTTGAGGATTTTATTGCGGTCGAACGCCTGGCGGCTGTTGTCCTTCTTCACCACCACGATGGGCAGGCTCTCGACGGTTTCATAGGTTGTAAACCGCTTCTGGCAGGACAGGCACTCCCTGCGGCGGCGAATGCTCACGCCGTCCTCTGAATGACGGGAATCGACAACCTTGCTTTCCTGATAGCCACAATACGGACACTTCATGACAAGCGCTCCTTTACTACTCAATTATATATATTCTAACAAAATCCGCCGGAAATGTCCATCCTTTTTTCAAAAAACCTGCGCATCCACTACCTCCAGTAGGGTGCATGGCGTCACGCCGCCGCGCCGCAGGCGATCAAGGAGGCGGTCAGCCTCCTCCGCAGACTCCGAAAAATAGCAGGATTCCGATTCCATGCCTGCCGCCGTATGCATCGTAACACGAACTCCATAGATTGTCCGGCCTTCCGGAGTTTGCTTTTCCAGATGGTCATAGTAGATCACTCCCACATTATGCAGGTAACGAACCCCACGTCTTTTTTCCATTTTACGCACCTCCGCACTTCCATTGAAACATAGAAAAGCGGTAAGCACCAGAAAAAGCGCCGGACTGTTTCGGACCAAAACGCAGGAACAAAAGAACTTGCCGCAGATTTCCGGCATCAACCATCGATCTACGGCAAAAATGAAAGAATTTCCATTGAAATTGGCGTCAGATTTCGTCCAACGTTTTTGCACGAAGGAGGGCTTCGGAACGCTTCAGAAGCTCGGCAGAGGCACGGCTGTTCGTAATTTTCACACTGCCATCGCCCTCTCCGCGCAGGAGACCCGCCTCTGAAAGGCGGCGGCGTGTTTCCCGCGCCGTGCCGTCCGCACCGTCAAGAATCTCCGTCTGTGCGCCCAGCACCTTGCGGATCGTGGCGCGCAGGAAGGGATAATGCGTGCAGCCGAGAACCGCCGCATCCGGCGGCACGGCCGTACAATCCTTCAGATACATCCGCAAACTGGTTTCCACTGCCGGGCCGCTGAGCTCTCCCCGCTCGACAAACTCCACCAATCCCGGACAGGGGCATTTGATAATTTCACAATCCGCCGTAAAATGCTCCATCAAAAGGGCAAATTTTCTCTCCCGCAGCGTCGCCTCAGTCGCCATGACCAGAATTCGCCCGCCGGGATGCCGCGACACCGCAAGCTTCAGTGCCGGCTCGATGCCGATGATGATCCGGTCGGGGTAGGCCGCGCGCAGTTCCTCCGCCGCTGCAGAGGTGGCCGTATTGCAGGCAATGACCAGCGCCTTTGTATCCTGCGCAAAGAGCTTTTCCGCCGCCGCAAAGGTAAGATCACGAATCTCCTGCGTCGGGCGAGAGCCATAGGGCGCATGCAGCGAATCGCCAAAATAGAGATAGTTTTCCTGCGGCATCTGCCGAATCAGCTCACGCAGCACACTAATGCCGCCAAGTCCGGAGTCAAACACGGCAATCTGTCCTTCTCTCCGCACGGAACCACCTCCTTTTCCACGGTCATTATACACTTCTTTCGACAAAAAAGCAACGCCAAAGCCGGACGGCTCTGGCATTGCTTGTAATTCCATTAATCCTGCAATTCATAGGCTAAGATGCGATAATCCGCAATCTCCGCCTTCGTGACCGTGTCCGGGAGCATATAGCTGCTCAGCTCCAGCACCGCAGAAGACCCCGCCGGAATTTTTACCGAAGGCACATCATAGAACTGTCCAAGAAGTTTTCCTTCCGCATCGAACAGAAGCACTGCAACGCAGTAATGCCGGGAATCCTGCGCCGTCTGATTTTTTACCGTCACACGCAGTTCCATGCCGCCGTAGCGGGAATCCAGCAGGGCTTCATCCAAAGTGGCATAGCTCACAGTCTTCTGTACATCCGCAGAAACCTGCGGCGCAAACTCCAGCGTCAGACCCTCGGCCGATTCCGCTTCCAAATAGGTTTCCGCATAGTAGTATCCCGTTTCACCGGGTGCAACGATCTGCGGATAGGCAGAAAGCACCGTATCGGAAGCAGCTGATTTTCCCGCGGCATCCGTGATCCGGAAAGAGCTGTTTTGCAGGTAAACAGGCACATCTCCGGTGTTTTTTACCGCGGTGATGACCTGACCCCAGAGTTCCTCTGCACGGTTGCGGTAAACAATCAGCCGCTGATCCGTGATTTCAAAGGAGATCTTGCTCGGTTCCGATTCGGATGGATGGCTTTCCTGCGAGGATTCTGCGGGCTCAGAAGAATCAGATTCTTCCGTGCCGGAAGCCGCAGAAGAGGTTTCCGGCGGCTCGGTGGGCAAAGCTTCTTCCGCGCAGGCACACAAAAGCGCCAGCGTGCAGACAAGCAGAAACAGAATACTGCGTTTCATTCGGGCAACTTCCCTTCTAATCTACGATCTGCCAGTGCGGACGCGTGATGCGTTCAAAGGTCGCGTCGGAAAGGATGGGCCGGTCCAGCCGTTTTTGTGTTTCCGGCTGAATGCGCAGACCCTGCGCGACCTCACTGCCGGCAAGCTGCACATCCCTGAGGTATGCGTCCTTTTGGCGCTGACAGGCATCAATTACAAACAGCTCTCCCTGCGGGCAGAAAATCGTCTCGTATTTCCCGCCGCAGATCAAATCAAATTCTGCGCGCACGGCGGCATAAAGCTGTTCTATACCGGTATGCCAGCAGGTGGAAATCAGCACCAGGCGCTTGTCAAGCATTCTCGGATCGCGCAGCTCGTGCTGCGTCCCCCTGTTCCAGCCATAAGCCTTCGTATAGGGCAGGCAGCGATCCATCATTGTCTTGAGTGTACCGGGCAGACCGTAGAAATACAGAGGGAAGCTCTCTACGATCACGTCCGCGCGCTCAATGGCGGTATAGACCTGCTCCATGTCGTCCTTCTGGACGCATTTGCCCGGTGTTTTGGTCCAGCAGCCGAGACAGCCGAGGCAGGGACGGATATTGAGTCTGCGCAGCTCCAGCGTTTCCACTTCCGTCCCTTCCGGAAATCCGGAGAGAAACGCACGCGTCAAAACAGCAGTATGGCCGTCCTCGCCCTTCGGACTGGCCTGAATGACCAGAACTCTCATTTGCTTTCTCCGTAGATCGCATCCTGTGCGACCGCGGTGAACATCAACTCGCCCTTGGCACGCGTCTCGCCGTCGCAGCAGATGTCCACGGAAAACTGATACAGTCCCGCGCCGCCGCGCAGAAGCTCTGCGTGCAGCTCCAGACGGTCGCCGGGAATCACCGGCTTGACAAATTTGAAATCGCGCACCTTCAGAAGCACATAGACCTTGTCCGCGTCGCTTCCGTCTGCCTCAATGACAAGGGAGCAGAGCTGTGCGGCACTTTCGATCAGCAGGACGCCGGGCATAATGGGCAGACCCGGCATATGCCCCTGAAAATACGGTTCGTTGACGGAAACACATTTGATTCCCGTTGCGGACTTGCCGGGCTCCAGCGCGGTGACCCGCTCGATCATCTGGAAGGGCGGGCGCTGACGGATGCGGGCATTGATCTCCAGAAGATTCATAGGCTCAGTCCTCCGTCAAGAATCAGGGTCTGACCCGTCAAATAGGACAGCTCCGGCTGGCAAAGCGCACAGACGGCATCCGCAACCTCGCTTGGTGCGGCAAAGCGTCCCATGGGGACGGCCTTGAGGTAGCCCTCCTTCTGCTCCGCCGGAATATGGTCTAGCATTTCCGTTTCCACAAAGCCCGGCGCAACCGCGTTGACGCGGATGCCATAGGGTGCAAGCTCCTTTGCAAGTGTCGCGGTCAGGGCATTGACTGCGCCCTTCGTGGCGCTGTAGACACTCTGGCCGGGGATGGCCATCACGGAGCTGACGGAGGAAATATTGACGATCACACCGGATTTCTTCCGCATCATTTTCAGTGCCGCCTGCTGTGCGCAGTGGAAATAACCCTTGATGTTGATGTCAAGGCTTCTCGTGAGGGAATCCTCGGTCAGCATCAGCAGGAAGCGGTCGTCCACCACGCCCGCATTGTTGACCAGTACATCCACGCCGCCGAGCTCCTTCACGACGGTGCGGAACATATTCTTTACAGCAGTCAGATCAGACGTGTCCGCCTGAACCGCCAGCGCGCGTACGCCGAAGTGCTCCAGCTCCTGCACGACTTCCTGCGCAGCGGCTTCATTGGAAACATAATTGACCGCGACATCATAGCCGCGCTTGGCCAGCGCGGTGGCGCAGGCCTTGCCGATTCCGCGGGAAGCACCCGTCACGATTGCTACACTCATGCATTTGCCCTCCCCAGAACGACAGCGCTGACACAGCCCGTCCAGCTTCCGGAAACGGCGGCGGCATATTGGCACTCTCCGCGTTCCAGCGCTTCGGCAGCCTTCTGCATGGCATAGGCTGCGGCTGCGGCACGGCTGTTGCCGATCTCCCGCGTCACATCCTGCGCAGCATCGGTGCCGGCATAGAAGATCTTTCCAAGCTTTTCCTGTGCAACGCCGGCATCGGCGCAGGCTGTACGCAGTGTGCGGTCAAGCAGGCGCTTGGTCGATTCTGCGCCATAGGCGGCAGGCTCGTGCAGGCAGGCATAGCCGAGAATGTCGGCATAGATTCTTGCCCCGCGTGCCTTGGCGTGCGCTTCCGTTTCCAGAACGGCCGTCACACTGCCCTCGCCGAGATTCTCGCCCTTACCGATGGAGGTATAGAGTGTCTCAATACTCTCCGAGGTTTCATCCGTACCGGAGGTGAGGATCACGTCCGCCGTACCGTTTTGCAGCAGATCACAGGCAGCCGTAACCGCTTGCAGGCCCGCCTGAGAACCGTTTGCAATGGTTGCACAGTAGCCCTTCAGTCCGGTAAAGATGGACAGATGACCGCCTGCGGCGTTATAGACCGTGTTTGGGAAGCTGAATGCGCTTCCTGCCGCCGGGCCCTTCTCACAAACCGTTTTCTGGAAGCCGGAAATTTCTGCCATGGGGCCGTCTGCCGTACCGATGACACTGCCGACCATGGGCGCATTTTCGGCGTTGATCTCAAGGCCCGCATCGCGCAGCGCATCCACGCCGCTGAGCACCTGCATCTGGCTGAAGCGGTCAAGCTTGCGATAGAAGCCCAGCTTCACGCCTCTTGCATCAAAGCCCTCGGCAGTCAGTCCCACTGCGCTTCCGACCAGTTTGCCGAAGCCTGTCACGGCAATGCGCGATTTGACCGGCGACGGAGCGTCATGTTCGTTTTTCGTAAAAATAATACTTGCATTCGTTCCACCGAAAGCGAAAGAATTGGACATAACGTTGTCCATTTTCTTCTCTCTTCCGACATTGACGACGCAGTCAAGGCTTCCGGCCTTCTCCGCCAGTGCGGGAAGATCTTCCGGAGCATAGTTGGTCGTGGGAAGAACGGTGTTCTCCGTCAGCGCCTTGACACTCAGCACCGCCTCGATCGCGCCCGCTGCACCGAGGCAGTGGCCGGTCATGGACTTGGTGGAGCTGACGGACGGTGCACAGCTATCAAAAAGGGTATGCAGAGAGAGGAATTCTGACGCATCGTTCTTCTTTGTGCCGGTGCCGTGCGTGTTGATATAGCCGATTTCCTCCGGCTTGACATTGCCGTTGACCATCGCGCGGCGAAGCGCAGCCATCTGTCCCTCGCCCTCCGGCTGCGGCGCGGTAATATGGAAGGCATCGGAGCTGACGCCGTAGCCCGCAATCTCGCAGTAGATCTTAGCGCCGCGGGCAACCGCATGCTCGTACTCCTCGACGACCAGAACGCCGGCGCCCTCACCGAGAGAGATGCCGTTGCTGTGGTTCAGCGGGGAGCAGGCATCGGCAGACAGCGCATGCAGCGCGTTGAAGCCGGAATAGGCCAGAGAGGAGAAGGCGTCCGTACCACCCGCAAGATAGACCTTTCCCTTCCCTGCGCGGATCAAGTCGCAGGCAAAGGCAATGCTCATCGTTCCAGCTGCACAGGCGTTGACGATATTGGCCGTTTCGCCGGATGCGCCAAGCTCATGCGCGACATTGCAGGCAATGGAGGAGGCGGACATTTTAAGGATGTCCTGCTTACGTTCCTCCCCGCACAGCAGGCCGGTGTAATAATGATCAATACTGGCCGCACCGCCGACACAGCTTCCGAGGATCACGCCCGCGTCATGCAGGTCATTTTCCGGCAGAGCGCTGTCGCGCAGGGCTTCCTGCGCCGCATGCAGGCACAGGCGCACGGAGCGGTCGTACTCCGGTGCGGGAAGGTCGTCACAGTGCACCTCGGCGCCCACATGAGAAACGCAACCCTCAGTGGACACGCTCGTTACCTCGCGGATGCCGCTCACGCCGTCGCGGACGTTCTTCCAGCAAGTTTCCACATTGTTACCGGTCGCGCAGATCACGCCCAGACCGGTGATTACATAACGGCTCATTCTTCCATGTTCGCAGCGACATAAGCTGCCAGCGCGTTGATGGTCTGGAAATGCTCACGGTCTGCGCCGGTCATATCCACACCAAACAGGTCATCGATGCCGGAGATAATCTCCAGAGAGTCAACGGAGTCCAGGCCGATGTCGCCGCCGAAGAGTTCAGCATCGTAGTCGAGCATATCCTCGGGAATACGGAGGTTTTCGTGGATCATTTCCTTAATCTTTTCAGCAATTTGTTCGTTCATTTTCATATTTCCTTTCCATAATTGTGTTTGTTATTATACTTCGGTAAAGCGGATAACGCAACCGTTTTCCTCATAAACGCCGATTCGGCGGAATCTGCGGTACCTCTGTTCCAGCAGTTCCGCAGGTGTCAGGCTGCAAAGCTCCTGCAAATCCAGGGAGAGCTCCACAGCAAGCGCCGCGCACATTTCGGAGAAATCGTCGAAATTCTCCGGAATCACCCGCTCGGCCACCTGAAGGCGAAGCATGTCCTCCGCCGTGATGTGCAGGCACTCCGCCGCATCCGGAGCACGCGCGGCGTCCTTCCAGAGAATACTTGCGCAGCCCTCGGGAGAAACGACAGAATAAACCGCGTTTTCCAGCATATATACCCGGTCGGCCGTCGCCAGCGCCAGAGCGCCGCCGCTGCCGCCCTCTCCGATCACTACGGAGATCACCGGCGTGCGCAGGCCCATCATCTCAAGAATATTCTCCGCGATGGCCTCGCCCTGCCCGCGTTCCTCAGCCTCTGCGCCGCAGTAGGCGCCAAGCGTATCCACAAAGCAGATCACCGGGCGATGGAATTTTTCCGCCTGCTTCATCAGGCGCAGTGCCTTGCGGTAGCCCTCCGGCATTGGGCAGCCGAAATGGTTGTTCATGCGTGAATCCAAATCGGCGCCCTTGTCGATGGCAATATAGGTCACAGGCCGACCCTGTAGTGTGCCAATTCCGGATAGAATTGCGGAATCCTCACCAAAACGGCGGTCGCCGCAGAGATCCAAGCGGTCGCCGAACAGTGCCTGCACGTAGGCGCGCCCCGTCGGGCGGTCGGTGTTTCTCGCGTTTTTCAGTCGATCGTAAGCCGTCATCATGCCCATTCACCTCCGTGCAGCCGCAGCAGCCGCCCAAGCGTTTCCGGAAGCAGGCAGCGCTCCACCACAGCATCGACAAATCCGTGCTCCCGCAAAAATTCGGCACGCTGGAAATTGGCCGGAAGTTGGGAGCCGGTCGTCTGCTCGACGACGCGCCGCCCTGCAAAGCCCACCAGAGCCTTTGGCTCTGCCAGAATAATATCTGCCTGCATTGCAAAGGAGGCCGTCACACCGCCGGTAGTCGGATCGGTCAGAACTGCTATGTATAAAAGTCCCGCCTCGCTGTGCCGTTTGACTGCACCGGAGCATTTGGCCATCTGCATCAGGGACACCACACCCTCCTGCATTCGTGCGCCGCCGGAGGCTGTAAAGCCAATGACAGGCAAACGCTGCTCCAATGCCAGTTCAAACAGGCGCGTGACCTTTTCGCCAACGACGGAGCCCATGGAAGCCATGAAGAAGGTGGAATCCATCACAAAGGCCGCGCACATCACGCCACCGATGGAAGCCGTTCCGCACAAGACAGCCTCCTGCTCTCCGGTGGCCTTCCTGGTTTTTTCAAGTTTATCTGCATAACCGGGAAAACCGAGGAAATCCACACTGGTCAGATCCTTCGCAATTTCCTGAAAGCTGTCCGGATCAAAAATCTGCTCGATGCGTTCGCGCGCCGTCATGCGCAGGTACTTGCCGCAGGTGGGGCAGACCTTGCCGCGTGCCGCCAGATCTTCGTAGGGATGCTCCGTCCGGCAGACAGGGCAGACAACGGGTTTTCTCTCCTTCTCCGGCTTTTCCTCCGGCTTTTCCGCGGTGAGCGTGTGCTCCTGCACCCGCTCGCGGAGCATATCCAGAATCATCATAGAATTCCTGCCTCCCGCAGTTTGTCAATGCCGGAAAGATCCTCCACGGCATAAGCCCGGCAGTCCGGCAGATTCTTCTGCGCCAAACGACGCAGCACACTGCCCACACCGCATTCAATAAATGTATCCACGCCCTGCGCATACAACACCTGCATGATCTTCGCCCAGCGCACCGGGTGATTGATCTGCTCAAAGAGCAGCGTGCGCACGTCCTCGCCGTAGGGCGCAGCCGTCCGATTGGAATAGGCCGGAATTTCCGGCTTGCGGAAGTTGATATTGCTGATATACGCGCGGAAATGGCTGGCAGCCTCATCCATAAAGGGCGAATGGAAGCCGCTGCTGACCTTCAGTGGCACGCTGCGGCCGCCTGCGGCGGCAACATCCGCGTAAAAGTGCTCCAGCTCGGCACGCTCGCCCGCAACCGCCACCTGCCCGTCGCAGTTATAATTGACAGGATAGACATGCGGGTAGGCCGCACAGAGCGACTCAACCTTTTCATCCGAGAGCTTGACCACGGCTGCCATGGTCGCATCATGCAGGGAAGCAGCCGCCGCCATATAGCTTCCTCTGGCGCAGGCAAGCCGAAAACCGACTCCCACGTCATATGCGCCGGCAAAGGCCAGCGCAGGAATCTCTCCGAGAGAGAAGCCCGCCACAGCGTCCGGCTTCAGGCCGCATTCGCGCAGGACCAGCGCAGCAGCAATATCTACAAGATACAGGCAGGGCTGCGTGTTTTCCGTCCGCTGCAGCTCTTCTTCGCTTCCGTCAAACATCTGCCGCAGCGTCCCGGGGCGGTACTCCTCCGCAGCGTCAAACAGTGTGTGAACCGAAGGATACGCTTCGTAAAGCGTCTTACCCATTCCAATGTGCTGTGCGCCCTGTCCCGAGAACAGGAATGCTGTTTTACCCATGATTCCATCCCTTCCAATGCTGTGTCCATATAAAAATCCGACAGTTTTCTTTTTTCTCAGTTTATCAGCGACAGGAAAAGTTGCAATAGACAAATTGCTTTCCGTGTGTCAAAACCATGCAACAAGCCGCGAATGTCCGGGTTTTTCGCTTATAACATTTCATTATCCAAGAAGTTCATTCTTGCAATTTCAGCAAAAACCGTCATTCGCAGAGATTCCTTTGCCGCCATCATATCATAATTTACGCAATTTGCAAGATTTTTTCTTAAAAAGTGCTTGACTTTCTTTCCTTCCGGTGCTACAATAACTCAGCAAAAGCAAGAAGGTCGGCAGCCCCGTCCTCACCTCCCGCTTCGGCAAAGAGGTTTTTATATCGAAGGCTTCGCGCATTGGCGCGATGTAGTTCGGTGCGGGTGCTGCGGCATCCGCATTTTTTGTATGTGTAATGGAGGTGCTTTACCATCGGCAAATTAGATCATCAGCTCAACGAGGAAATCCGTGACAAGGAAGTCCGCCTGATCGCTTCCGACGGCTCCATGGTCGGTATTGTTTCGTCCGAGGCCGCGCTGGCAATGGCAGAGGAGCAGGAGCTTGACCTTGTAAAGATCTCTCCCAACGCCGTCCCGCCCGTGTGCAAGATCATGGACTACGGCAAGTTCCGCTTTGACCAGCTCAAGAAGGAAAAGGAAGCTCGTAAGAATCAGCGTGTCGTCGAAATCAAGGAGATTCGTATGTCCCCCGGCATCGACACGAACGACCTGAACGTTAAAATGCGGAACGCGATGAAATTCCTGAAGGAAGGCAACCGCGTCAAGGTCACTGTGCGCTTCCGCGGCCGCGAGATGGCCCATACCGAGATCGGTGAGCAGCTTTTGGTCCGGTTTGGCGAGGGGTGCACCGAAGTCGCAAACATTGAAAAGACTCCCAAGCTCGACGGCAGGCATATGTCCCTGTTCCTGTCGCCGAAAAATGCAAAATAATTTCAAAGGAGAAGTACCATGCCGAAACTCAAAACCCACAGCGGTGCAAAGAAGAGATTTAACCTCACGAAGACCGGTAAGGTCAAGAGAGCACACGCATTCAAGAGCCATATCCTCACCAAGAAGGACACCAAGCGCGGCCGTCGTCTGAGAAGCACGACCTACGCAGATGTCACCAACGTCGAGAGCATCAAAAAGATGATCCCGTACAAATAATCGGATAGGAGGATTCAAACATGGCAAGAATTAAAGGCGCAATGATGACGCGCAAGAGAAGAAATAAAGTTCTGAAACTCGCAAAGTCCTACTGGGGTTCCAAGTCCACCCACTTCAAGATGGCAAAGCAGGCCGTCAAGAAGTCCGGTGTTTATGCATATGTCGGCCGTAAGCAGAAGAAGCGCGATTTCCGCCGTCTGTGGATCGCCCGTATCTCCGCCGCTGTCAAGCCCTACGACATGAACTACTCCCGTTTCATGAACGGTCTGAAGAAGGCCGGTATTGAAATGAACCGCAAGAGCCTGTCCGAGCTGGCCATCAATGACTCCGCTGCTTTCGCAGCGCTGGTCGATACCGCAAAGAAGGCCCTGTAATTTAAAAAGTTTCGCCCGCCTCTCACGGAAGCGGGCGCTTTTTATGCTTTTTCCTCTGCCAGCGAGCTGAGTTTTTTGGATCGCAGGATGATCTCCGGCGTCAGGCGCACCGGCCGGTTTTCTACAACGACATAATTCTCGATCACAACATCCGGCAGCGCCATCATCTGCCGCAGCTCATTCTGGATGTAATGCATCTGCACACAGTGCGGAGACTCATCCACCGTCGCAAAAATCATCCTGTGGACCTGTCCGGTGTAGAGCATCCCGCCGAGCTTGGTAATCGCCATGTTGATGTGCGTTTGCTCCAGGCAGAGCATAAAACAGCAGCCAGCCTCACTGCGCAGGTGCGCAAACCCCTCCGGCTGCATCGCCGGCAGGCAGCTCCCCGCGATCAGAACCGTCCCGGATGCCTCATAAATATTGCTGGTCATCAGTTCTTTCACTGTCATCCCTCCCCTGCTCCGATTATACCACGGCCGCCGGACAATGCCAAGTGTCTGTTTAAGGCCGGGGAAAACAGTTGCTTTTTCCCCGTTTTTAGCTTATCATAATAAAGTGATTTTTCACTGCCCACCCATGCCGGAAAGGAGATTGCCTATGTCTGATTTATTTAGAGGAACCAACCCGAAGCGCATCCGCGAGGCGCTCATCCGCTCCTTTATCAACATGGAAAAAGGGCAGCGTCTTCCCTCCGAACCTGCACTGGCAAAGGCCTACTCCGTCAGCCGCGCTACCATCCGGGAAGTGTTGACGCATCTGGAATTTGAGGGCTACATTATCCGGAAAAAGGGAAGCGGCACATATCTTTTGACCCCGCCAGTCAGTGAAGCTGAAAACCTGCTGTATTTTATTGACATTCCCACTATGATAGAGGCAAAGGGATTTGTCTCAAGCTGTGCACCGGTACAGGTTCACCGAACTCCTGCCGGTCCGTACTTCTCAGCCATTCTGGATGTCCCACCCGAGCAGGAAATCATCCGCCGCCACCTCCCCTTCTATGCAAGCGGCACGTTTGCCGTGCTGCTGGAGGACTGCTTCCCCTCTGCCCTGCTGTCAACGGAGGACAGCCGCAACTATATTTATAACCCGGAGATTGATCTGCGAAAGCTGTTCTTTCGCATGACCGGCAGAATCTCAAACAGAGACGACCTCAGTTTTTCCATTGCAGATCAGGAAAAAACGGCTCTTCTGGAGGGGCGTTTCACGCTTCCTGACAAAACGCTTCTGTATATGCAGAGCATCTGCTATGACGAAAAGAATCGTCCGCTGATGTGTACGCAGTTCTTTTCGGATACCACTTATATTGACTACAAAATCAATCGCCACCTTCTCTTCAAATGAGAAGGCGGCGATTGCTCTTTTGGTACTGTTCAGCGCTTCGCGCTTATGCAAAGATCAAATCAATAGACTTTTCTGCCGTTGATGAACTTGGCAAATGTATGCCGCTCGTCCGCCTGGAAGACAACCCGGTCGATTCTCTGGCGAACGCTTCTTTTGTTGAAGTCCCACAGCGGCGAATCGTCGATGACAACGGCATCGAAGAGACTGTCATCCTCAAAGCTGCCGGCCTTACCCCAGAAGGAGCAGCCGCCCTTTGTTGCAAGATAGAACGCGGCAGGAATGGTCAGGTAGGTCTTCTTGGCAAACGGGTCGCCCTTTCTTTCAACATTGTGCCAGTAGATCTTGGAGGCGGTAATGGCATCCGTGATCGCGCGGAACATGTTCATTGTGTTGCTGCCGGCGATATCGGAGCCAAGTCCGACGTGCACACCGGCCGCCATATAGCGGCGAATCGGCGCTGCGAAGCCGTTGGCGTTCAGATTGCTCTGCGGGCAGTGAGCTACCCAGAGGTTTTTGCGCTGCGTCATCAGTTCAAATTCCTCCGGCGTCGGGAAAACGCAGTGTGCCTGAACACTCTGCACTGTGGAGCCCAGCATATCATACATATCGTAGGCCTGTCCGTAGAAGGAGATCTCAGGCTTCAGCTCCTTGACCCATTCGATCTCGTCAAGGCCTTCGCTGAGATGGGACTGTGTAGGAACATTGAACTCCCGGATCAGCTTCTGAAGTCCTTCCATGCACTTATCCGTGCAGGACGGCGTATAGCGCGGAGTGATCATAGGCTTGACATATTCATACTTGCCGCAGGTGTTTTCCAGCCACGTTCTCGTCTCTCTCAGAGATTCTTCCGTCGTCTCCTGCAATCCCTCAATGGAGTTTCTGTCCATATTCAGCTTTCCGACATAGGAAGCAAAGCCCTTGTCTGCCATCTTTTTCATCAGGAGCTCCGTCGCAGGGCGGTGGATCGTTGCAAAGGTACAGGTTCTGGTGGTGGTGGTTTTCAGCAGATCGTTGGTGAATTTCTCATATGCCATTTCAGCATAGTTTATATCCCGGAAATGGCTCTCCTCCGGCAGGGAATACTGCTCAAACCAGGTGTTCCATGTGCTGTCCAGATCCAGCGCCATTCCGAGGCCGCGGAAGCCGTACTGCGGCGCATGCTGGTGAATGTCGGCCATGCCGGGGATGATCAGCTTGTTGGTATAATCGTAGACAGGGATGTTGCGATATTCTTCCGGCAACTCCTTGAAAACGCCCGCAACCTTCTTGTCCTTGCACACCACATAAGAGTCCTCAAAAATCTCAAAGCTATCCGGCGTAGGCGTATGAATGATATGGCCCTTCAAGGCAAACGTAGGAATACTCATTTTGATTAAAACCTCATTTCTTTTTATTATCTTGACATACGGTCATAAGCGGTTCCCAAAGCAGAGGGAGTATTATTTTTCTTATTTCTTGCCACGAGCAGCAGGGAGAAAACCGTCAGGACGTAGGGCAGGCCGGTAAAGAGCTGCACGGGGAGAGAAATGCCGAGAATTTGCAGGCGGAACTGGAATGCCTCCGCCGCGCCGAAGAACAGTGCTGCCAGGAAAATGCCGATCGGGTTGCGCCGGCCGAACACGACAACGGCCAATGCAATATAGCCGCGGCCGGCAGTGATGTTTTCAAAGAAAATTCCCAACTGACCCAGCAGCAGATATGCGCCGCCCAAGCCGCCCAGCAGGCCGTTGACGGCCGCCGCCAGGTACTGATTTCTGTACACGGAGATACCGACCGTATCGGCCGCTCTGGGATTTTCTCCCACCGCGCACAACGACATGCCCCACACCGTCTTTTTGTAGAAAATGACCATGCCGATCACCAGAAGGTAGGCGAGGTAAACGACAATATCCTTGTTGAAGAGTGCGTCGCCGATGAGCGGGATCTTGCTGAGAAGCGGGATAGGGATGTTCTGCAGGGTGTCGATCCGCGGAATGCCGTAGCGCGTTACCATGAGCTGGAAAAGGAAGCTGATGATACCGGTTGCCATGAGGTTCAGGGCAACACCGGCGACATTCTGATTCTGCTTGAGATAGACGGAGAGGAACGCATGGAAGAGGCTGGCGGCCATACCCGCGAGCATTCCCACAACAAATCCCCAGAAGAGGCTGTGCGTCAGATAGGCAGTTGCGAATCCGAAGAATGCGCCCGTAAGCATGACGGCTTCCAGGCCGACGTTGATAATGCCGGCTTTTTCCGAAAGGTCTTCACCCAGCGATGCGCACAGAACGGGGATTGCCGTGCGGATTGCGGCGGATAGGAACGTAGCCCAAAAAGTGATCTGCAGCAATTCACTCATGTTTCTTCGCCTCCACTCTGTCCAGTTTTGCTTGATTATGCAGCTTCCAGAAATCCTTAGCCAAGACGAGGAATACAATAAATCCGATTACGATGCTGACGATGGAAGAAGGAATACCCATCTGCCGCTGCATGGTGTTGGCTCCCACCTGCAATGTGGCGTAGAGAATGGACACCAGGATCACACCAAGCGGATGGTTTTTAGCCAGAAGTGCGATTAAGATCGCAGTAAATCCGTTTCCGGCGGAAAGATTCTCCATCAGGCGGTGCTGCACACCCAGCAGCTCGACCGAGCCCGCAATGCCGGACAGTCCGCCGCTCAGGATTGCTGCCGTCAGCAGACTCCGCTGCACGGGGATGCCGACACAGAATGCGCCTCTGGCATTGCTGCCGCTGATCTTGAGCTCATAGCCCAGCGTCGTCCGTTTCATAATGAACCAAATCAGGACAGCAATCGCAATGGCGATGATAAATCCAAGGTGAAGTCTGGTGGGCGGAAACAGCCGGGGAAGATTGCAATCCGTTTTCGCGCTCTGCGGCAGATAATCGGAGCTGTCCATCAGGACGCCGCGAACCGCAATGCCCACAAACATGGTGGCAATGTAGTTGAACATGATCGTGCTGACCGTTTCGCTGATTCCCATTTTGTTCTTTAAAACGGCCGGGATAAACGCCCATATGCCACCAAAAAGGAAGGCAACTACAATGGCCAGGATGCAGCGCATCCATGCCGGTCCCGGCATCATGACTGCAACAAAGGTTGCCATCAATGCACCCATGTAAAACTGTCCCTCGGCGCCGATGTTGAAAAAGCCGGTCTGGAAGGAGATGGAAACGCCCAAACCCATAAGGATCAGCGGAGTTGCCTTGACCAGGACCTCGGCAAAGCCGTTCACGGTTCCAAACAGTCCGTAGAAGAAGTACTGGAATGCGGAGAACGGATTTGCGTTGCACATCAGAATGAGCCCGGACGCCAGAAGAAGCACCGCAATCGTTGATGCCGTGATTTCTATGATTCTCTTTTTCATTTTGCCATCACCTCTTCAATCGTGCGGCC
Source organism: uncultured Eubacteriales bacterium (assembly GCA_902475855.1). GTDB lineage: Bacteria > Bacillota > Clostridia > Oscillospirales > Oscillospiraceae > JAZOXB01. Next base: position 22,192 of record CABSBF010000012.1, on the reverse strand, counting down.
GCCCATCATCAGGCCCAGCGTCTCCGGCTTCAGGTCGCCGGTGTTTTCAACGATTCCCATGATTCGTCCCTCATACATGACGGCAATCCGGTCCGACACCTGCATGATCTCATCCAGATCGGTCGAGATCAGAAGCACACCCTTGCCCTGCTCGCGAAGCGACTGCATACAGTTGCGGACATAGCCGGAAGCGCCGATGTCGAGGCCGCGCGTCGGCTGCATCGCAACAAGCAGGTCGGGGATTTCTGCGATTTCTCTGGCAAGAATGATCTTCTGCTGGTTGCCGCCGGACAGGTTTCCGGCTCGCTCTGCCGGGCTGTGTACGCGGATCGTAAAGTCCTTGATGGATTTTTCGGCAAACCGCGTCACCTTTTTGTCGTCAATCACGCCGAATTTTGAAATTGCCGCGGTCTTGTAGTTGCGCAGGATCAGATTTTCTTTTACATTTTTGTCCAGAACCAGTCCGTCGCGATGGCGGTCATCCGGAATATAGGCAATTCCCAGATTGAAGTGCTGCCGCACATTCAGCTTGTCGATATGCCTTCCCTTGAACAAAACCGCTTTGGAATTCTGGCGGCGAATGCCACAAATGAACTCGGCAAGGTAATTCTGTCCGTTGCCGTCGACACCGGCAATGCCCAAAATTTCTCCGGCATGAATCTGAAGGGAAACATGATCGAGATAAGGCTTGCTCCCGTTCGGATTTTTGAGTGTCAGGTCGTCTATTTCCAGAACCAGCTCCTCTGCCGGTTTGGTTTCATATTCGATTCTGTCCGTGCGAATCTGCCGTCCGATCATAAGCTGAGACAGCAGCGACTCCGTACACTCCGATGTCACAAGCGTTTCGACATTCTTGCCGTCACGAAGAACGGTTATTCTGTCCGTGACTTCCATGATCTCAGCAAGCTTGTGGGAAATCAGGATGACGCTGTGTCCGTCCTTTTTGAGGGACTTCAAAACCGCAAACAGCACTTCGGTTTCCTGTGGGGTGAGGACGGCGGTCGGCTCATCCAGTACCAGCAGCTTTGCATTCCTGAATAGCGCTTTCAGAATCTCGACGCGCTGCTGCTCACCCACGGAAAGATCTTCAATTCGTTTGTGAACATCCACAGCAAGACCATATTTCTGCGAAAGCGTTTCGATCTGCCGCGCAACTTCTTTTTTCTGAATGAACGGGTAACCGTCCAGCTTCATACCCAGGATAATGTTCTGCAAAACCGTCATCGGGCGGACGAGCATAAAGTGCTGATGCACCATGCCAATGCCGCAGTTAATGGCATCCTGCGGTTTGAGGAAGAATACCTTCTTCCCTTCCCAGCAAATTTCACCCTCATCGGAACGGTAGAGGCCATAGAGAATATTCATCAGCGTGGTTTTTCCCGCGCCGTTTTCACCCAGCAGGGCATGGATTTCTCCTTCCTCCACCGTCAGATCTACGTGATCGTTGGCAGCAACACCGTAAAAATACTTGGTGATGCCTCTCATTTCTAACAAAGCCATAGTTTTGTCTCCTACGTCAGGTCGTCAATCGTTGCAGCGAACCATTCGAGCAAAAAGTCTGCTCAGTGCTTTCCACTGCCGGGTTGACAGCCCCGTCAAAATCTTCTCTTTTGCCTGCTACGGGTATCCTTCCTCCGCAAAGAGGCAGCGCCTTAGCGTGCGCTTTTTCAAAAAAAGTGCGGCAGAATGCAGCATTTGCTGATTCTGCCGCACAGTTAAGATCAATCCGTTATTGTCTCAATCAATGGATGATATCGTCAGAGATCTCAACGATCATCGGGATATCCAGTTTTCCGCTGCGCATTTCTTCCATGCACTCGGCAACCTTGTCCTTGACTTCCTGAGGAACATGAGAGCTGAACTCGGAAAGCTGGCAGACATTTGCCGCAATACCATACTCACGAACGCCGCCGACGAAATTGCCGTTGATCGTATCAGTGACCGCCTGGAGCACGAGGTTTTCAATATTGTTGACGTTGCAGAAAAGAACGCTGTCGGGAGCAAGCGGCTGCTGATCCAGCTCACCCATCGAATAGATGCCGGCTTCATCGCAAGCCTTGATCATGCCGGCGTTGGAGGAGTTGGCGGCGCCGGCAATGATGTCAGCACCCTTGTCGATCATAGCCTGAGCTGCTTCCTTGGCCTTCTGAACGTCCTCGGTAGAACCGGTGTAGGCCGTGTACACATCGCAATTAGGGTTGACAGCCTGAACGCCAAGCTTATATGCCTCGCTGACCTTGATGATCGCGGGGCCGACAAGTCCGGCAACAAGGCCGACCTTGTTGGTCTTGGTCATCATGCCGGCAACGATGCCTTCCAGGTAGCCGAGATCCTGGGTCTTCAGTGTGTAGGAGGCAACATTGTCAGAGCCGACCGTGCCGTCAATGATGACGAACTTCGTTTCGGGATAACGTTCCGCGACAGTAAGAGCCGCGTCACCGAAGGAAAAGCTGTGGCCAATGATAAGATCGAAGCCCTGGGATGCATAGTCGGTAAACACGGCTTCCATTTCAGTGGGAGCAATGTTTTCGGTGTACTTCACGTCAATGTTGTAAGTCTCTTTTGCCTTCATAACGGCATCATAGGCAAACTGGCTCCACGCGCCGTCGTTTGCGGGAGTCACCAGGCAGAGGGCAACCTTGGCTTGATACTTTTCTTTCTGAGGTGCCGGCGCACCGCAGGCAACAAGCACGGCGATCAGGGAGAGAGCTACCAGGACAGCAATCAGTTTTTTCACAACAAATTTCCTCCATTCAGTTCTTGTCTTGTTTTTCTTTTTCCGGACGTGGATGCTCAAAATTTTTGTATAGAACTAACAAAATTATTGCTTCATCCACCTACACAGTAGCAGAATTTCACAAAGCCGTCAACAGGTTTCGGCGGATTCCGACACACTTCAGATGGTTGCACAAAATTTGAATCACATAGCGCTTTTCAATTACAACAGAAAAACAAGTTGTCAGACAGCTTATTGACCGAAGCACCAATTTTTCAAAGCGTCCTCATGGGATAGCTGTGCAAGCTGACAAGAAAATTTTTTAGCTTTTCGGCAGACGGCGGTAATCCACAGTGGAAAGGCCGCAGCATCACGGTTAAATACATTTAACGGGTAGTTTTTGCAAGCAAATAAGTCAGAGCAATGGCGCTGCTCTGACTCTTTACGAATTATCAAAATAGCCGTGCCGCCGTGTCGAGGCGACAGCATTTCTTCCCTGTCACAGCACTCCGCATGCAAAAAAACTGCCGCAGCAATTTCTTGCTGCGGCAGCGGTTTTAGGAATTAGCCCTCGTTGATCTCGATGACAACGCCGGAACCGACGGTACGGCCACCTTCACGGATAGCGAAGCGGAGGCCCTTCTCGATAGCGATCGGGGTGATCAGCTCGACGTCCATGTCGATGTTGTCGCCGGGCATGCACATCTCAACGCCTTCAGGCAGAGTGATGATGCCGGTAACGTCCGTGGTACGGAAATAGAACTGCGGGCGATAGTTGTTGAAGAACGGAGTATGACGGCCGCCTTCTTCCTTCTTCAGGACGTAAACCTGGCCCTTGAACTTGGTGTGCGGATGGATGGAGCCGGGCTTGGACAGAACCTGACCACGCTCGATGCTCTTCTTGTCAACGCCGCGGAGCAGAGCGCCGATGTTGTCGCCTGCTTCTGCGAAGTCGAGCAGCTTGTGGAACATTTCGATGTCGGTAACGACAGTCTGCTTCTTCTCTTCCATGAGGCCGACGATTTCGACGGGCTCATTCTTCTTGATCTGGCCACGCTCAACACGACCGGTAGCAACGGTGCCACGGCCGGAGATGGTGAAGACGTCTTCGACAGGCATCAGGAACGGCTGATCGGCCTTGCGGTCGGGAGTCGGGATCCAGGTATCGACAGCCTGCATGAGGTTCTCGATGCACTCGTACTCGGGAGCTTTGGGATCGGAGGACTCGGAAACCAGAGCGTTCAGAGCGGAGCCGCGGATGATGGGGGTGTCATCTCCGGGGAAGCCGTAGAAGTCCAGAGTCTCGCGGACTTCCATCTCGACGAGCTCAAGCAGTTCGTCGTCGTCAACCTGGTCGCACTTGTTCAGGAAAACCAGGATGGAGGGAACGTTAACCTGACGGGCCAGCAGCAGGTGCTCCTTGGTCTGAGCCATGGGGCCGTCGGAAGCAGCGATAACGAGGATCGCGCCGTCCATCTGAGCAGCGCCGGTGATCATGTTCTTGATATAGTCGGCGTGGCCCGGGCAGTCAACGTGAGCATAGTGACGGCCGTGGATCTCGACGCCGTCCTCACCGGTCTTGTAGTTGTGGCCAACGCGGTCGTTGGTCTCATACTCAACGTGAGAGGTATTGATTGTGATACCACGAGCCTTCTCTTCGGGGGCCTTATCGATGTTAGCATAGTCGGTAAAGGTCGCATCGCCGAAGAAGGACAGATACTTGGTGATTGCAGCGGTCAACGTGGTCTTGCCATGGTCGATGTGGCCAATGGTGCCGATGTTGACGTGCGGCTTGGTTCTTTCAAATTTCTGCTTTGCCATTGAAAAAATCCTCCTGTTTGATTTATAAATGGTAAAATTGTTCACAGATTGCGCTTACCTACACTATACACTAAAAAGTGAATAATGGCAAGCATTTTTTCTTATAAGGAACTCCGTTTTTCAACGATTTCCTGCTGAATCTGCTTCGGCAGTTCCGTATAATGGCTCGGTTCCATGGAATACTGGCCTCTGCCCTGCGTGCGGCTTCTCAGATCGGTCGCATAGCCGAACATCTGGGAAAGCGGCACATTCGCGTCGATCTGCGTGGAGCCGTTTCTCGGTTCCATGCCCAGGATATTGCCGCGACGGGAGGAGATATCGCCGATGACGTCGCCGGTGTATTCCTCCGGCACGATGACGCTGACCTTCATGATCGGCTCAAGAATGACCGGCTGCGCCTTGCGGCAGGCATCCTTAAATGCCATGGAACCGGCGATCTTAAATGCGAGCTCGGAAGAGTCAACTTCATGGTAGGAGCCGTCATACAGCGTGACCTTGACATCCACAACAGGGAAGCCGGCGAGAACGCCCGCCGTCATTGCGCCCTGAATGCCCTGATCAACCGCAGGAATATATTCCTTGGGAATCGCACCGCCGACGATTTCATTGATGAACTCGTAGCCCTTGCCGGACTCGTTCGGCTCAACACGAATCTTGACATGACCATACTGGCCCTTACCGCCGGACTGACGGGCGTACTTGGTTTCCACATCGGCCTTGCCGCGAATGGTTTCCTTATAGGCGACCTGCGGAGCGCCGATGTTCGCTTCCACCTTGAACTCCCTCAGCAGGCGGTCAACGATGATCTCCAGATGGAGCTCGCCCATACCGGCGATGATCGTCTGACCCGTTTCCTGATCGGTGTAGGTCTTGAACGTCGGATCCTCCTCAGCCAGCTTCATCAGGGCAATGCCCATCTTCTCCTGGCCTGCCTTGGTCTTCGGCTCGATGGCCACACGAATCACGGGCTCGGGGAACTGCATGGATTCCAGTACGATGGGATGCTTCTCATCGCAGAGCGTGTCGCCGGTCGTGGTGTTCTTCACACCGACAACAGCAGCGATATCGCCGGAATAGACCGTGTCCAGATCCTCGCGGTGATTGGCGTGCATCTGCAGGATTCTTCCCATGCGCTCGCGGGCTTTCTTCGTGGAGTTGAGAACGGTGGTTCCCTTTGACACGGTGCCGGAGTAGACACGGAAGAAGCAGAGCTTTCCGACGAAGGGATCCGTCGCGATTTTGAACGCCAGCGCAGAGAAGGGCGCGGTGTCATCGGCGGGACGGAAGGCTTCCTCATCGGTATTCGGGTCGGTGCCATGGATGCCCTTTTTATCGAGCGGCGACGGCATATAGTCGACGATCGCATCGAGGAGCTCCTGCACGCCCTTGTTCTTGTAAGAGGTGCCGCAGGTAACGGGAATCATGCGCACGCCGATGGTAGCGTTGCGGATGGCCGCACGAAGCTGGTCTTCCGGGATCTCTTCACCGGAAAGATACAGCTCCATGATCGCGTCATCCTCGTCGGAAACGGCCTCAAGCAGCTTCTCGCGATATTCCTGTGCGAGATCGGCAAGGTCTGCGGGAATCTCTTCCTCACGGACATCCTTGCCCAGCTCGTCATAGAATACATTGGCCTTCATTTTCACAAGGTCAATGACGCCTCTGAAGTCAGCCTCCGCACCAATCGGCAGCTGGATGGGAACTGCGTTACACTTCAGCCGTTCATGCATCATTTTGAGAACATTGAAGAAGTTCGCACCCATGATGTCCATCTTGTTGACGTAGACCATACGCGGCACGTTGTACTTGTCGGCCTGACGCCAGACGGTCTCCGTCTGGGGCTCAACGCCGCCCTTTGCACACAGCACGGTAACGGCGCCGTCCAGCACACGCAGGGAACGCTCGACCTCTACGGTGAAGTCCACGTGACCCGGCGTGTCGATGATGTTGATCCGGCAATGACGCCAGAAGCACGTCGTCGCAGCAGACGTAATTGTGATGCCGCGCTCCTGCTCCTGCTCCATCCAGTCCATCGTCGCAGTACCCTCGTGCGTTTCACCGAGCTTATAGGTACGGCCGGTGTAGAACAGGATACGCTCCGTCGTAGTGGTCTTGCCGGCGTCGATGTGCGCCATGATACCGATATTTCTTGTATTCTCAAGTGAGTATTGTCTCGGCATTGAGTAACTCCTTTGTTACCAGCGGAAATGGGAGAATGCCTTGTTTGCTTCTGCCATCTTGTGGGTATCTTCGCGCTTCTTCACAGAGGCGCCGGTGTTGTTGCAAGCGTCGATGATCTCGCCTGCGAGGCGCTCTTTCATCGTCTTTTCGCTGCGCTTGCGGGAATAGGCCGTCAGCCAGCGCAGGCCGAGGGTCTGGCGACGTTCGGGGCGAACCTCCAGCGGAACCTGATAGGTAGCGCCGCCGACACGGCGGGACTTGATTTCCAGGGACGGCATGATGTTTTCCATCGCCTGCTGGAAAGCGTCCAGACCATTCTTGCCGGTCTTGCTTTCGACGATCTCAAATGCTTCATAGACGACTCTCTGGGCTACGCCCTTCTTGCCGTCCAGCATAACGCTGTTTACGAGCTTGGTCACCAGAGTGGATTTGTAGATAGGATCCGGAAGGACCTCTCTCTTGGGAACATTACCTCTTCTGGGCACTTTGCTTCCCTCCTTCATAAGAATGATTTCATAGGTACTTCGGTAGGCTCATCCTACCGTTGGTGCCTGCCAAGAGTTTCCCACATAATGAATATTATATAAAAAACGCATGGCAAGGCGGTGCCTTGCAATAAGGCGTTGGAATGCTTGATTACTTCTTCTTGGCCTTCGGGCGCTTCTGACCGTACTTGGAACGAGCCTGCATACGACCCTGAACACCCTGCGTATCCAGCGTACCACGAATAATGTGATAACGGACACCGGGAAGGTCCTTGACACGGCCGCCGCGAATCAGAACGACGGAGTGCTCCTGCAGGTTGTGGCCGACACCGGGGATGTAGGCGGAAACCTCGTAGCCATTCGTCAGACGAACACGGGCGATTTTACGCAGAGCGGAGTTCGGCTTCTTCGGGGTCGTGGTTCTGACTGCGGTGCAGACGCCTCTCTTCTGGGGAGAAGAAAAATCGGTAGCACGGTTCTTCAGAGTGTTAAGACCTTTTTGCAGTGCAGGAGCGGTGGACTTGTAGGTAACCTGTTCTCTGCCCTTTCTGACCAACTGATTAAAAGTAGGCATGTGGTTCTCCTTTCTTAAAATTTCTGCTGTTTTCCAGCTTTTATATTATCCCAGAATCGTGAAAAATATTCCGAAGGATAACCAATCTTACAGGAGCGCGGCCGCAGCCGCCTCCACGGAGATCTCGCAGGCATCCCCCAGCAGACGCATGGTCTGCACGGCTTCGACCTCGACCTCATATCTTCCGCACAGCGCCGCAAGCGGCTCTGTCAGCACAGGGTCTGCGTTCTGCGCGAGAAACACCTTTCTGATCTGCCCGGTTGGAAGGAGTTTGCGGATTTGTTTGACTCCCACGACCCGCCGGGCATTCTTTAATTCATCGAGCAAGGTTTCTGACACCTCCGCTTTGCCCGAATTATGCGCTCACACAAAGATGAATTATAGCAGAATCCACGAAAAGTGTCAATGATTTTTCACCGTTTTGACGAAAAATTTTTCTATTTTTTCTGATTTTCCCCGCTTTCGGACGGATTCTGGCGGACAGATGTACTTTCCTCCAGAAACGCGCGGATCTGCGCGGCAATCTGGCAGACGTCTGCATGGGCGCAGGCGGGATATTCGCAGTCCACTTCCTGCTCCTCGGAATCCACAAGAACCATGCGTGAAGCGTCGCAGGTGCGGCAATAGCCGCTCAGAATTTTCTCCATTTTGAAATTGCTCCCTTCATTTTGCGAAACAGGGCATTGTAAAACCGGCATTTCTGCATTATAATAGAAGAATAAAAGCGCAGAACGGAGGTGCTGCCCTTGATCGCGCTTTGGATCATTCTCGGAATTCTCGCGCTCATTGCGCTGCTGCTTTCACTGAAGCTGCGAATTTTTCTGGTCTACCTGCCGGACGGCAGACTGGACATCTATGTCAAGTATCTCTTCTTCACCTTCCGGGCGAGTGACGAGCCAAACGAAAAGCTGATGCAGCAGGTGTTCTCTATTCTTGGTCTGCGCGACATCGGCAGCGTCGCTAATGCAAAGCACGCGATCGACGCCAAAGGCGTCAGCACAACACTGAATGAGCTCCTGAGCGTCCTCAAAATGCTCCTGAACCGCGCCTGGTGGCTCTTGAAGCGCGGCGTGTTCCGGCAGTTTCGGCTCCGCATTGTCGTCGGAGAAGAAGATGCCGCGGACGCCGCCTATGGCTACGGGCTTGTCTGCTCCGCCGTCTATCCGCTTGTCGGACTGCTGGACAGTGCGTTCCGCTTCCGCAGCCGCAGCGTCGATGTGCGCTGCGATTTTGACGCAGAAACAACATTAGTCGAGTTTCACGGCCAGTTCAACATTCGTCTTTGGCCCATTCTCTGTGCCCTGATCCATGTGGTCCGGGAGAATGTAAGGCGGACGCTGGCCAAAGAATCTCAGGAGGGACGAAACACATGACAGAAAACATCTTGAAAGTTCTGGAATTTACCGCAGACAGGGCGCAGGCCATCGCCGGTGCGCAGTCCGTGGCCGGTGAGCCCATTGTGATCGGAGACGTGACCGTCGTTCCGATCTCCGCAGTGAACTGCGGCTTTGCAGGCGGCGGCTCCGATCTTCCCGCAAAGCAGAAAGACGATGCGCTTCTGGCCGGTGCCGGCGCAAAGGTCACAAAAACACCGCTCTCCTTCCTCGCCGTCTGCGATGGGAAGGTACAGATCCTCCGCGTGCCGCAGGAGGCCGCAGGAGGCAATCTGATCGACTCTCTCAAACCTCTGGCAGCAAAGCTTTCTGCCACAAAGCTGGAACGAAAATCCAAGAAAAAAGCCTGATGAAACACGCCGGGGCGCGGCTCCTGCCGTCCCCGGCGTCATTATATTTCTGGTTATAGTCCCAGGCCCTTTTGCAGATTAACTACGAAATCCTGCACATTAGTCACGATCCCGCGGGCAGAAAGGCTGCCGCGGTCTGCCAGCTTGTTGACAACAAATTCCGAAACGTCCACGCAGTAGAAATACACCTGACGTACCGTGCCGTCGGGCAGCACACGGAACGAAGGGGTCATATTGCCCGTGGCAATAGTGTGCAGCATGGTCGCCATGCTGATGACCGTCGTTGCGCCGCGGATCTGGTTGCGCATGGCGTCCTGCGCCGCATACACATCGCCGTACACGGGAGGCAGCGGGCCATCGTCGCGGATGGAGCCGCCGAGAACATAGGGCACGCCGCACTTTTCGCAACTGTAGATGATGCCGTTGTCGATGTGCTCGTTTTCAATAAAAGCGCGGATGCTGCCGTGGTAACGCACGCGGTTGATCGTATCAAGATGGTTGTAATGTCCGTTCGGCACGGATTTCTGCGTATAGATGTCCTGCCCCAGCGCAGTATGCAGATAGGCGCCCTCCAGGTCATGCGTTGCGAGCGCATTGCCCGCAAGGACGGCGTGGACATAGCCGTTTTCGATCAGCTTGGACATTGCCGCGCGCGCGTCATGGTCAAAGGCAAAAGCCGGCCCCATAACCCAGACGATCTTGCCGTGGTCGCGCTCATAGCGCAGCAGATCGTAAAGCTCGTCATAGTCTCTGGAAAAAGCCGTTTCGCGGGAACGGTTCTGGCGGAAGGCGAAGGTTTCCTTCTGTGCAGCCTCCTCCCGGAAGCCGTCTGCATGAACGTAGATACCCTGTGAGGCATCCTCCGTCCGTCCGGTCACCACCAGATCCCCCTGCTTCAGCAGACGGAACTCCCGGACAATGACCTTCCCCGCCTCATAAACCGCCACGCAGTCCATGCGGCTCTCCTCCGCCATGCGCCATTCCCCATCCAGCTTGAAGTATTCCGGGAAAATGCTCATGGCATGGTAGCCCTCCGGCGCAACGCCGTCCTTGGGCGCGGGGACACAGTTCGCCTCCGGCGCGTTCAGGAAGCGAGGCTCGGAAAAATCGGGTGCGAAATAAGGACGCAGTTCAAACATAGTTATAACTCCCCTCATGAATTCTTTTTTTACAGTATATCTGATTCTTTTGCAACTTTCAAGTATCTCGTTGATACAAGGAGGCTTCTTATGTACAATACCACGGAGGCTCGGGAGCAATGAAGCATCTGGTTATCGGCATATTTGCGCAGGTCGATGCCGGAAAGACGACGCTCTCCGAGGCGCTTCTCTATCGTGCCGGGGCGCTGCGAAAGCTGGGGCGCGTCGATCACGGCGACGCTTTTCTCGACCACTATTCGCTTGAGCGCGCCCGCGGCATCACGATTTTCTCCAAGCAGGCGCGGTTTTCTCTGGACGACACCGGGATCACACTGCTCGACACGCCCGGCCACGTAGACTTCTCGCCGGAGGCCGAGCGCGCCATGCAGGTGCTCGACTATGCCATACTGGTCATCAGCGGAACGGACGGCGTGCAGGCACACACGGAAACGCTCTGGCGGCTTCTGCGGCGCTACGGCGTGCCGACCTTTCTGTTTTTCAATAAGATGGATCTGCCCGGCGCGGATCGTGCACGGCTGCTCACGCAAGCATCCCGTCTTCTGAGCGAGCACTGTCTTTCTCCTGAGGATGCCGAGGCCGTCGCACTTTGCGATGAGGCCGCTCTTGCGGAGTATCTGGAGCGTGGCGTACTTTGCGATGAAACGCTTTCCTCTCTCGTGCGGCGGCAGGTGCTGTTCCCCTGCTTTTTCGGTGCGGCGCTGCACTTGACCGGCGTGGACGAGTTTCTTTCTGCTCTGCGCCGCTTTACTGTGCAGCCGATCTATCCGAAGGAGCTTGCCGCGCGTGTCTATAAGGTCACGCACGACCCGCAGGGTGTGCGCCTGACCTGGCTCAAAATCACGGGCGGCAGTCTTCGCATCCGGACAGTGCTTTCCTATACCCCGGTCGGCGGAGAACCGCTGGCAGAAAAGGTCACCCAGCTCCGTCAGTATTCCGGTGCGGGCTTTCAGGCTGCCGAGGAGGTTTTTGCAGGCGATGTCTGCGCCGCCGCGGGGCTGACGAAGCTCTCTGCCGGCGATGTGCTCGGCGCGGAGCAGGAATCCTTTTCCCCGCTGCTGGCACCCGTTATGACCTATCGGCTGAATTTACCGCCGGAATGTGACGTCCGCACGGCGCTGGTGCGCCTGCGTGAACTGGAGGAGGAAGAGCCGCAGCTTCATGTCGTCTGGAATGAGCGGCTGCATGAATTGCAGCTCCAGCTCATGGGCGAAGTACAGTTGGAAATCCTGCGCAGTCTGATCGCCGAGCGCTTCGGCTGGGAGGTCACGATCGACTCCGGCCGCATCTCCTACCGGGAAACCATTGCCGCGCCCGTAGAGGGTGTGGGACATTTTGAACCGCTGCGCCACTACGCTGAGGTACACCTGCTGCTTGAGCCGCTGCCGCAGGGCAGCGGACTGGTCTTTGACAGCATTTGCAGCGAGAATGTCCTAGACCGCAACTGGCAGCGCCTGACTCTGACGCATCTGAGAGAAAAAACACATCTGGGTGTTCTGACCGGTTCACCCATTACGGATATGAAACTGACCCTGGCAGCCGGACGCGCTCACCTCAAGCACACCGAGGGCGGCGATTTCCGTCAGGCGACCTACCGTGCCGTCCGGCAGGGGTTGATGCAGGCGCAGAGTGTGCTGCTGGAGCCGTATTACCATTTCACTCTGACCGTGCCTGCGGAACAGATTGGCCGCGCGATCAACGATATCCGCGCCATGTCCGGCAGCTTTTCTTCGCCGGAGGAGGTACCGGACGGAATGCAGCTTTCAGGCAGCGCTCCCGTTTCCGAGATGCAGGGCTACGCCTCCCAGCTTGCCGCCTACACGCGCGGACGCGGACGTCTGCGCTGCACAGTTGAGGGTTACGCTCCCTGCCACAATGCCGAGGCCGTCATCGCCGCAGCAAACTATGACCCGCGCGCCGATCTGGAAAACACGCCGGACTCCGTTTTCTGCGCCCATGGCGCAGGCTTCCCGGTACCGTGGGATAAAGTCCCGGAGTATATGCATCTGGAAAGCATCCTGAAAAAGCCGCAGCCGGTCGAACTTGCCCCGCCGCAGCTCCGCCCGCGCAATCTCGATCTTGACGAAAAAGAGCTGCAAAAGATCATTGAGCGGGAGTTCGGCCCGGAAAAGCGCACACTCTACCGCCCCATCCCCGCGGTAAAAAGTGAGGAGATCACCCTCCCGCCGCCGAAGCAGGAATACCTGATCGTCGATGGCTACAATATTATCTTCGCATGGGACGGCCTGCGCGAGCAGGCGCAGAACGACCTGACCGGCGCACGGGAGCGGCTGCTCGACCTTTTGAGCAACTACTGCGGCTACCATCCCTGCGAGCTGGTTGTCGTCTTCGACAGCTACCGCGTCAAGGGCGGCACGGGTTCCCGCACAAAGGAACGCAACCTCCGTGTTGTCTATACGCAGGAGGGTGAGAGCGCCGACCAGTATATCGAAGCGCTTGTCGGCAGGATCGGCAAAAACTACGCCGTTCGTGTGGCAACCTCTGACGGCCTGATCCAGCTTTCCGCCTTGCGCAGCGGTGTGCTGCGGATGTCAGCCTCGGAGCTGCTCTCACAGGTGGAGCAGGTCAATGAAAAGATCGCAGAAGTCATCCGCAATCTGCACGAGGAGGCTCGCCGTGCCTCCATTCAGTCCAGCCCGCTGCGGACATTGACAGACCACGCAAAATAAAGCGCACACCCGCGAGCCGGCCGGCTCGCGGGTGTGTTTTGTCTATTTCCCCTGATAATTGCTCCGCCAGTAATACTGGACATTTTTAAATTCCTCGTATATGTCCTCCTGCTCCGGCGTCAGCTCACGGCGCAGGCCCTCCGGCGTCAGAAAAACGTCTATTCTATGGAAGCACTCAAAGGTCTGCATCAAATCGGTGGTATACTGCATATACTCATTTCCGGTGTATCCCGCGAGGCGGAAGAACTCATTCATCAGGAAATTCGTACCGATGTTTGGCCCCTCTCCGACGAAGTCATTGCCGAGGACACGCTTTGCCGCATCGTTCGCCCAGATCACATAGGGCGTTGAAAAGGCATTATAGAAGCCCTCGTCAGTGGAAAGATCCAGAGAAATCCCGAATTCATCATAGGCAGAGTTCTTGTCACCGAGCGAAGGCATATGGTCGCCAAAGAGAATCAGAACGACCGGTTCCTCGCTCTCGCGCAGCGACTGCACCATATCTCTCAGTGCGTCGTCCACGTCATCCATAATTGCAAGGTAGTTGTTCAGCTCATGAAACGCAGCATCTGAATAGCCCAAATTCTCTACATACGGCGTTTCGTACTTGGCTTCTGTGGAATATGGCCCGTGTCCCTGGAAGGTAACATTAAAGGAAAAATAGTTCTCCCCTCGCGCCGTAGCTTCCTCAAAGAGCTTGACCACATTGGGAAACAGCACGTCGTCGTTGCTCATCTTGTAGCCGCCGTTCAGCGCCTCGTAAGTATCCTCATCGAAATAGTAATTCTCGAATCCAAGGCGGCGATTGACCGAGTCGCGGGAATAAAACCAGTGATAATACGGATGGCTGCCCTCTACGGTGTATCCCTGTTGACGGAAATACCATGCATAGGAATTGGTCTTTACCCGGAAGCTCGGCTGCTCCGACAGGCCGGTCAGGAACTGCCGCTCCGGGACGATCGTCCCGCCGCCAAAGGCATAGGTCAGCGTTGAGCCGCTGTAGGACTCCTTTTGAAGCTCATGGAGAAACTCATAGGGGTCTTCCGTAAAGGAAAGCTCACCAAAGCGTGTGAAATCCGCATAGGTTTCCAGCATACAGGCAATTACATTGACTTTTTTATCCTCCGGAATGTCTGCATACTCATATTGAGAGAGCGCCCGTTTTCCCAGCGAAATATTCTTCTTGGTCGCATCGGCATCTATGACATCCGATATGCTGTGCAGGAAGGGATACACAAAGCCGTGGTTCTGGAAGCAGTCATTTTCATTATATATGTCCTGAAACGGCAGCCGATGATAAGTTTCCTCATAAAGAGTATCCGACAGATAAACAGTCTTGAAGCCGACAAACGCTGTCACAAGCAGCACCACCGCCGCAGTACAGCGCACAAGATTCTTCGCAGGGCGGTATTTCAGCCGGATTGCAAACAGCGCTATCGCAAGCAGCGCCATGCAAATCACGATGATCATTCCCTTGCTCAGTTCGACCGTGTAGCTGTCCGTCATCGCCGCCGCTTCTTTGGCAAACAGGATATCGTCAAACAGGAAGGGATCTCCGCGGAACTTCATCTTAAAGCAACTGATCCATGTCGGCAGGATCGTAAGCACCGTGGTAAGCAGCGCCGAAACCGCCGCACTGTTGAAAAGGCAGTAGAAAATGGCCATGAACATGACGACCGGCGCAATATTCAAAAGCTGGATCACCGGCGAGGCCATATATGCCCAGAACTGTACCATTCTGTCCTTCGCGCCAAGAGAGGCATAAAAAAGGGAGATATAGCCCAGAACTACGGCGTAAAGCAGCATGGCCAGATATGTCAGCCCGGCATGCAGGATAAGCTCCTTCTTATATGCACTTCGGCTTGACGTCATCCACTTTTTATAGACATAGGTCTTTTCCGCCGCTCCGCGCATCACCGGCCCGTGCAGCGTGCCATAGGCTGCATAGGGCGCATCCTGCGAAGCGATTTCCTGTTCCGTGCGGAAGTCTGTGAAGCGGCATGTCTCGGCATCATAGTCGTTGGCGCGCAGGCCATATCCGTGTTTTTCACAGAACACAGCAAGGACCGCCTCCGGCTGATCGGAAACGATCTGCGTTCCCTCGGGCGGAAGCCAGAGCTTCCTGCGGATCCTGTGGAAAAATCGCTCCAGTTTTGCCGCAGGTTCCTGCACTTCTTTCAGAAAACTCCAGCGGCGGCTCAGGTATTCCTCCCTGCTGATCCCGCGAAAAAACCGGCACACATTCGCCGCCAGATACCGCGGCAGGTAACGCAGGAGTTTCGGCTGACGCCGCCGGCAGAAGGCAAAAACCTTCCGCTCCAGTTTTTTCTGATAAATAATATTTTCAAAAGCCGCAAATGCTTTCAAAACAAGGACTCCTCTCAAAGTAGCATCTTTATGGTTCGGACGGTTCCGCAGAGCCATCCGTCGGCTCCGATGACTCTCCGCTGTTCCCGCCCGGCTCAGGGCGGTCATAACTGCGGTCGGCGTCGGCCAGTGTCCTTGCCGTGACCGCATTGTGGAAGAGGTAATCCACCGCCGGCGTGATTGAAGCAAGCTTTCCGCGGGTCACATAGATCGCATAGCTTTTGAACACGACCGGACAGATCGGCGCCGTTTTTAAAATCTCGGCACATAAGTCCGCATAATAGCCGGAATTCTCCAGTGCAGCTCCGCAAAGCCGCGCCAGCTCCGTGCTGGCAATCCCGCCATAGTTCAGATTTCCCTCTGAAGCGAAAAACTCCGACAGATCAAAGTTGGCTGTCAGGCGTACTTCCCCAAGAAAGAGATCAAAATTACCATTGGAAAGTGCGGATTTATATTGCTTCAAGGGAAGCGCCCGTATCGTCAGATAAAGCCCGCAGGCGCGGAAGGTTTCATTCAGCTTTTCCGCCACTGCAACTCGCGTTGCATCATCAGAGCAGACCAGAAACACCCCCGGCGTCTCTTCGGAGGACTGCACGGAGCTGTTGTTCACCGCCGCCTGAAATCGTGTCAGATCATAGGTATACTGTGCCGCAAGCTGCGCGTCGGAAAGATCCGAATCCGGTGAGCAGGGCAGCATCGCCGGAAGGGCAAAGCCGCCGTAGCAGGTGTTCGACAGGGTGTCGCGGTCGATCATGTAGGTCACCGCCGTCCGCAGGGTGTCGCTTGCGAACAGGCCGCCGCGTATATTGAAGCCGAGGTAGTGCAGAATGGTCGTCGGAACCTCCCACACCTCAAAGTCACAGCGGTAGCCCACCGCCGCCGGGGAATTCGGATCGCAGTAGATAAGATCAGTGCTGCCGAACTCGAAATTATCACGCAGGATATTGGGGGTCGTCGCTGCCGTCAGGGGGATTTCCGCCGCTTTGACCGCGGGTTCACAGGCCTGCCACCACGTCATGTTGCGGCGCAGGCGGCTTCCATCGACGGCGTAGGGGCCGGTTCCGACGGGAGCATCGGCGCCGACCGTCTCCGCCTTGACAATGGGGACATCCAGCATCAGGGAGAAGTTCTCGTACGGCGTGTCCAGCGCCACCGAAAATGCGCTGTCTTCCAATACAGAAATATTCGTAACATGCTCCAGGCGTCCTGCATACAGTCTGCTGTCGCGCGCCGCGTTCAAGGACGCGGCAACATCCTGCGCCGTCAGCGCAGAGCCGTCGGAAAAGGTCACGCCGGGAATCAAGCGGTAAACATAAAGTCGTCCATCCTCGGAGGCGGTAAAGCTCTCGCAGAGCAGCGGCTCCGCACGGAACTGATTGGACACCACAAACAAGCTCTCATACACCAGTGAAAAAATCGCCCGGTTGACCGTCGCGGTGCAGGTATAGGGGTTGAGGCCATACTCCGGCAAATAGGACAGGCCAAACCCGTCACTGTTCGCTGCCGGAATCTCCGATGGCTGCTCGCTTGCCGAGTCGGTCTGCGCTGGTTGGGAAGGCTCCTCCTGCTGCGCCGTGCAGCCGCACAGAAGCATCAGAACAGCAAGACAAAGTGCGGTCATACGTTTCATTCCTCTGTCCTCCCCTCCGGCAGCATAATCACGGAAGCCAGAGAACCGCGGGCATTGCCTACCCTGCGGTGCGACCAGAAGCGCTGCGGCTGACAGGCCGTACAGTCGCAGGAAACATCTATCTGCCATACACCCGTACGCTCCAGCCAGAGCGCATTCAGGTCCTTCAAGTTTACATAAAACTTATTGCCTGCCGGACGGATGGCGCGCCGCGCCTCCTCACCCAGTGCCGCAAGCATCGCCTCCGGCACATCAGCGTCGGTTTCAAAGCAGCATGCGCCGATGCAGGGACCGATGGCCGCGCGGATATTCTCCGGCTTGCAGCCGAACTCCCGCTGCATGGCCTGCACCGCGCGGGCGGCAATCCCGGCAGCAGTTCCCCTCCACCCGGCGTGTACCGCACCGATTGCCCGCACTTCCGGATCGTACAGAAGCACCGGCGTGCAGTCGGCGGAAAAAACCGTCAGGGCAACGCCCGGTTCGTTTGTCACGAGGCCGTCATGCGCCTCCTCCACCGGCCACACAAGGCCGCGCCCGCATTCTTCTCTTCCGACTCTGCAAACCACGTCGGAATGGACCTGCCTGGTGAAAACCGTCTGCCTTGGCGTGAAGCCTGCCGCTTCTCCCAGCCGCCGGTAGTTTTCCCAGACGTTTTTTGGGCGGTCGCCGCGGTGGACGCCGAGGTTCAGGCTCTCCAGCGTGCCCTCACTGACACCGCCGAATCGGGTGGAGAAGCAGTGCGCCGTCCCGCGCAGCAGGTCGGAGGTCAGATACTCAAGGCATCCTCTATTGTTAACATAAAAACTCATTATTTAGCTTCATCCTTATCCCGGCAGCAGTGTTTGTATTTCTTGCCGCTTCCGCAGGGGCAGGGGTCGTTTGCGCCGATCTTGATCTTCTTGACCGGCTGCTTCTTTACGGTCTTGTCCCCGCCGCCGCCTGTGGCAACGATGGTGGCAACCTGCTTGCGCTTGACATCCTCCTGCGTGCGCAGGCGGAAAAGGAAGAGGCGGCGCACCGTTTCCTCACGGATGGCATTGATCATGCCATCAAACATGGCGTAGCCTTCGCGCTTGTAGGCAACGACCGGATCGGTCTGGCCATAGGCGCGCAGGCGGATACCCTGCTTGAGGTCATCCATGGCGTCGATCTGATCCATCCAGTATTCATCGACCACACGCAGCAGGATAATGCGTTCAATCTCGCGCATCCGCTCTGCACCGAATTCCTGCTCCCGTCTTGCATAGGTCTGATGGAAGAGCGTTTCCAGCGTCTGCTTGACGTTCTCCTTGCCCATGGAGACCTCCGGCCGGAAAGCACCCTTTGCGAAATAAATGCCCTCAAACTTTGCTTTCAGCGGGTCGAACTGCTCCGGCGTATCCAGATGCTCCGCCGCACCGAAGAGATCTTCCACCTCGCTGTCAATGACATACTTTATCATGCCGTTGATGGTGGAGGAGAGGTCTTCGCCGTCGAGCACCTTCTGACGCTGCTCATAGATGACGCTGCGCTGGGTGTTCATAACGTTATCGTATTCCAGCACGTTTTTACGGATCTGGAAGTTGCGGCTTTCCACGGTCTTCTGTGCATTTTCGATCGCACTGGAAAGCATCTTGGCGTCGATGGGCGTGTCCTCGTCGATGCCGAGGCTGTTCATCATGCTCATCACGCGTTCGGAGCCGAACAGACGCATCACATCGTCCTCAAGGGAGAGGAAGAAACGCGTTTCGCCTGGGTCGCCCTGACGGCCGGCGCGGCCGCGGAGCTGATTGTCGATACGCCGCGATTCGTGGCGCTCGGTGCCGACAATAAACAGGCCGCCCGCCGCACGCACCTGCTCAGCTTCCTTCTCAATTTCTGCCTTGTGACGGGCAAGGGACTGCTTGAACTGCTCGCGCACGGCGAGGATTTCGGGGTTCTCGGTTTCTGCGTAGGAATTTGCCTCGGCGATCAGCTCCTCCGGGAGCTCCTTCTTCCGCAGCTCAGACAGCGCCAGATATTCCGCATTGCCACCTAACATGATATCTGTGCCGCGGCCCGCCATGTTGGTGGAGATCGTCACCGCGCCCAGCTTGCCGGCCTGCGCAACGATCTCGGCCTCGCGCTCGTGGTGCTTGGCGTTCAGCACGGTATGCGGCACGCCCTCGCGCTTGAGAAGTTTCGATAGAAGCTCGGATTTTTCGATAGAGATCGTGCCGACCAACACCGGCTGTCCCTTTTCGTGGCAGCGCTTGATCTGCTCGATAACTGCGCGGAACTTGCCCGCCTCGGTCTTATAGACAACGTCATGATGGTCGATACGGATGACCGGTTTGTTCGTCGGGATCTCAACAATGTCCAGATTGTAAATCGCGGAGAATTCCTCTTCCTCGGTCAGTGCCGTACCGGTCATACCGGAGAGTTTCTTATACAAACGGAACAGATTCTGGAAGGTGATGGTCGCCAGCGTCTTGTTCTCACTCGCGACATTCACACCTTCCTTGGCTTCGATAGCCTGATGCAGGCCCTCGTTATAACGGCGGCCGTACATCAGTCGGCCGGTGAATTCATCTACAATGATGACCTGTCCGTCCTTGACGACGTAGTCGATGTCGCGTTTCATGATGCCGCGGGCCCGCATCGCCTGATTGATGTGGTGCGAAAGTGTGGTGTTCTCCACGTCCGCCAGATTCTCCACGCCGAAATACTTCTCTGCTTTGGCAATGCCGGAAGCTGTCAATGAAGCGGTGCGGGACTTTTCATCGACGTAGTAATCACAGTCCAGATCGTCCTGGATTTCCTTCTCATCCGTGGTGGCAAAGACCTTTTTCCGCAGACCGGAAACGAAGAAATCCGCCATTTCATAGAGCTTCGTGGATTCCTCGCCCTTACCGGAGATGATCAGCGGCGTCCTGGCTTCGTCGATGAGGATGGAGTCCACCTCGTCCACGATGACAAAATTATGGCCGCGCTGCACCATGTCGCCCTTGTAGAGCGCCATGTTGTCGCGCAGATAGTCAAAGCCCAGCTCGTTATTGGTGCAGTAGGTAATGTCCGCAGCATAAGCGCTGCGGCGCTCTTCATTGTTGAGATCGTGGACGATCAGTCCGACCGTCAGTCCCAGGAAACGGTAGACCTTACCCATCCATTCCGAGTCGCGCTTGGCCAGATAGTCATTAACCGTGACGATATGCACGCCCTCACCGCTGATCGCGTTGAGGTAGGCAGGCAGAATGGCCACGAGGGTCTTGCCTTCACCGGTTTTCATCTCCGCGATACGTCCCTGATGCAGCACGATGCCGCCAATAAGCTGTACATGGTAAGGGCGCATTCCCAGCACGCGGTCAGCCGCCTCACGGCAGACCGCAAATGCCTCTGGGAGGAGCTCATCCAGCGTTTCGCCAGATTGATAGCGCGTTTTGAACTCGTCGGTCTTGGCACGGAGCTGTTCATCGGAAAGCTTCGCCATTTCCGGGCCGAGCGCTTCAATACGCTGTACCTGCGGCAGCAGCTTTTTGACCTCACGCTCCGAGCGAGTGCCAAACAATTTTGTAAATACTCCCATATTTCAACTGACCTTTCGTCGTGAATTTCTTTCGAATAGTGCGATTATAACACAATTCGGCATAGAAAAAAAGCCCGGCGCCGAAATAGAAACAGAAATTTTAATTTTTTCCGAATACAACCGCCGCTCAGGGCAAATGCAACCGCCAGTTGCTTGCATCAGTAGCTGTTTTATTCTATACTCTCTCCGGAGCCCGTCGCGTGATCGAAGGTGATGACGGTATAGTATTTGTGATTTTCAAACTGAACACACTCGTCAATTTTGTGCTTCAGCTCCGCCGTCTTGCCGCTGAGGTCAAACGGCACCGCAAGATCAAAAATCAGATTCGTATGCTGCGGGCCGCGCACCATTCGGAAATCATGCATCGACAGGCGCGGGTCGAGCGCATGGAGTTCCTTTTCGACCAACGCATGCATATGGTTGAGCTCTGCGTCGTCCGTCACAATGGGGTCATAGTGAATGACAAGATGTACCCGCAGGTCGCGCATGGCATCGCGCTCGATGTCATCCAGAATGTCATGGCAGTCCATCGGATCCTCATGCATATCCATCTCGGCATGCACGGAGGCAAAGCACTGCCCGGGACCGTAGTCATGCACCATAAGGTCATGGATTCCGAGAATTTTTGGGTGCGACAGCACCAGCTTGCTGATGCTGTTCACCAACTCAGGATCCGCCTGCTTGCCAAGCAGAGGGCTGATGGTTTCCTTGGCGATCGACCATCCGGAGGCCAGAATAAAGGCTGCAACCAACGCGCCGACCCAGCCGTCAATCTTCCAGTGGAAGAAATGGCCTGCAAGACAGCCCAACAAGACGGCGAAGGTCGTGATCACATCGTTTCGGCTGTCGGCTGCGGTAGCGGCCAGCGTCGTCGAGCCGATGCGTTTGCCCAGCTTTCTGCAAAACAGGCACATCCATAGCTTCATCAGAATAGACGCGACCAGTACGCAGAGTGTCAAAACGGAAAACTCCACCGCCTCCGGATGCAGAATCTTCTGAATTGAGGTCTTCGCCAGCTCCACACCGATGACCAGAATCAGCACTGCGACCAGCAGACCGGAGAGATATTCCATCCGAGCGTGGCCGTAGGGATGTTCTTCATCGGCAGGGCGCTCAGCGAGTTTGAAGCCCAAAAGCGTCACCAGCGAGGAAGAGGCGTCCGAAAGGTTGTTGACCGCGTCGGCCGTGACGGAAACCGCACCGGCCAGCATGCCGGCAACCAGCTTCCCCGCGAAGAGCAGAAGATTACACACAATCCCCACGATGCCGGCCAGCCTGCCGTA
>CABSBF010000011.1 GCA_902475855.1 uncultured Eubacteriales bacterium | reverse complement strand
CTGCTACGGGATCGGTGATTTGCATGTGATTTACCTCCTTTAGAAGTTACGGGCTATACCCGTTAAGACGCCAGAGTATCAGAGGAATGTAGGTCGCAGCATCGACCCCATTTCCCTCTGACTTCTGATGCCTGTCTTACATTGAATCACGCATGAAACATCATGGTGGTTTTATTTGAGGCGGCCGAAAGGCCGCTCAAACAACTTGGTTTACCAGCTTGCCTTCCTGACACCGGGGATCTCGCCCTTATAGGCCAGCTCGCGGAAGCAGATACGGCAAACGCCGTAGTCACGAAGATAAGCATGGGGTCTGCCGCAGATCTTGCAGCGGTTGTAGCGGCGGGTGGAGAACTTGTTCCCAGCCTGCTGCTTGAGAATCATCGCTTTTCTTGCCATTTCTTCTTCCTCCAATTAAGCGTGGAACGGAGCGCCCACGAGCTTCAGCAGCTCCTTGGCCTCTTCGTCGGTCGTTGCCGTGGTGCAGATGCAAATGTCCATGCCACGGATCTTGTCAACCTTATCATACTCGATTTCCGGGAAGATGAGCTGTTCCTTCAGGCCCATGGCATAGTTGCCGCGGCCGTCAAAAGCGTTGGGGTTGATGCCGCGGAAGTCGCGGACACGGGGCAGCGCCACGTTGAACAGACGGTCGATGAACTCCCACATCTTGTCGCCGCGCAGCGTGACCTTCACGCCGACGGTTTCGCCCTCACGAACCTTGAAGTTCGCGACGGACTTGCGGGCCTTCGTGGTGACGGGCTTCTGGCCGGTAATGGTAGCGATGTCCTTGCAGATCGCTTCGATCTCCTTGGCATTGTTCTTACTCTCGCCGCAGCCAACATTCACGATGACCTTGTCGATCTTCGGAATCTGCATGACGCTCTTGTACTGGAACTTCTGCATAAGTGCCGGAGCGATTTCCTGCGTATACTTAACTTTCAGTCTAGCCATTGCAACTGCTCCTCCTTATCAAAGTTCCTTGCCGCACTTCTTGCAGACGCGAACTTTCTTGTCGCCGTCTACATTGAAGCCGACACGGACGCCCTTCTTGCAATTGGAGCAGTAGAGCTGCACCTTATCTGCACGAATGGGGATCTCACGCTTGATGATGCCGCCGGTTTCATTCTGCTTGCGCGCCTTGACATGGCAGGTAGCAACGTTGACGCCTTCGACGATCAGCTTGTTCTCTGCGGGCAGAGCCGTGAGGACCTTGCCCTTCTTGCCCTTGGACTTGCCGGACAGGACAATAACGGTATCATTTTTCTTAATGTTCATTTCATGTCCCCCTATTAGATGACTTCCGGAGCGAGGGAGAGGATCTTCATGTATTCCTTATCACGAAGCTCTCTTGCAACCGGCCCAAAAATACGGGTGCCGCGGGGATTCTTGTCCTCTTTGATCAGGACAGCCGCGTTCTCGTCGAAACGAACATAGGTGCCGTCGGCGCGGCGAACACCCTTTGCGGTACGGACGATGACAGCGCGAACGACTTCGCCCTTCTTGACCGTGCCGCCGGGGGCAGCCTTGCGGACAGACGCGACGATGACGTCGCCAATGTTGCCGAACTTACGCTTGGAGCCGCCAAGCACACGGATGCACTTGATCTCCTTTGCGCCGGTATTGTCGGCAACCTTCAGATAAGATTCCTGTTGGATCATAGTTCCCGACCTCCTTATTCAGCCTTCTTGATGATTTCAACGAGGCGCCATCTCTTGTCCTTGGACAGGGGGCGGCACTCCATCACCTTAACGGTATCGCCGATGCCACATTCGTTATTCTCGTCATGGGCCTTCAGCTTATAGGTTCTCTTAACGATCTTCTTATACAGCTTGTGCTGCACGCTGTCCTCAATTGCAACCACGATGGTCTTGTCCATCTTGTCGGAGACGACCTGACCAACTCTGGTTTTGCGGAAAGCTCTGGTATTTTCATTCATTTTCGCTTACCTCCTCAGATTGCGGTCTCTTTCTCACGAATAATAGTCTTGATGCGGGCAATGTCTTTCTTGACAGCGGCGATTTTGACGGGGTTATCGAGCTGGTTGGTCGCGTGCTGCATACGCAGGAAGAACAGGTCCTTCTTCAGATCGTTGACCTTTGCCTCCAGATCAGCCACGGACATGGCTCTGAGTTCTTTTGCCTTCATCATTATTCACCACCATTCTCAGATACTGCCTCTTCACGGGCGATGATCTTGGTCTTAATGGGCAGCTTGTGCTGAGCAAGACGCAGTGCTTCGCGTGCGACATCCTCAGAAACGCCACCGATCTCGAACATGACCTTCTGCGCCTTCACGACAGCAACCCAATATTCAGGAGCGCCTTTACCGGAGCCCATACGGACGCCGAGCGCCTTCTTGGAAACAGGCTTGTCGGGGAAGATTTTGATCCAGACCTTACCGCCACGCTTGGTGTAGCGGGTCATTGCGATACGAGCCGCTTCAATCTGGTTGCCGGTAATCCAGCCGGGTTCCATGGCCTGAATGCCAAACTCACCGTAAGCGACCTTGTTGCCGCGGGAAGCAGCGCCCTTCATGCGGCCGCGCTGCACTCTGCGGAACTTTGTTCTTTTGGGCATTAACATCAGCGGTTGCCTCCTTCCCTACGATCGTCTCTGCGACGCTCGCCGCCATACGGTCTGCGGTCTCCGCGACGCTCGCCATTGCCGCGGCGGTCGTCACGACGGCGGTCGTTGTTGCGGCGGTCACGGCGGGGAGCCTCGGGTGCAGACTGCCGCAGGGTGGAATTCAGGACTTCGCCCTTGTAGATCCAGACCTTGCAGCCGATCTTACCATAAGTCGTGTTTGCTTCAGCAAAGCCGTACTCGATGTCCGCACGGAGGGTCTGCAGGGGGATGGTGCCTTCGTGATAGGATTCGCTGCGGGCGATCTCAGCGCCGCCCAGACGGCCGCCGCAAGCGCACTTGATGCCCTTCGCACCCAGACGGGTCGCTCTCTGCATCGCCTGCTTCATTGCACGACGGAAGGAAATTCTCTTTTCAAGCTGTGCGGCGATGTTTTCCGCGACGAGCTGTGCGTTGAGGTCCGGGCTGCGGATCTCGACGATGTTCAGAGAAACGGATTTGCCGAGCTTCTGCTCGAGCTCCAGACGGAGCTTTTCAATGTCCTGACCGCCCTTGCCGATGACGACACCGGGACGGGAGCAGTGCAGGTTGATCTTCACGCGGGCGTTGCTGCGCTCGATTTCAATCTTGGCAATGCCGGCGCTGTAGAGTCTCTTCTTGAGATCCTTACGGATGTTGTAGTCCTCAACCACGAGGTCACCGACCTTGTCGTTGCGGGCATACCAACGAGAGTCCCAATCCTTAATCACGCCGACGCGCAATCCATGGGGATTAACTTTCTGTCCCATAGTAACCTCCTGTTAAGCCTTCTCGCTCACACCGATGGTGATGTGAGTGGTTCTCTTAAGAATCCGATTGTATCTGCCCTTGGCTCTCGGCATACCACGCTTGAGGGTGGGGCCGGGGTTGGCGACAGCCGTAGAAACATACAGCTTGTCGACATCCATACCGTGGTTGTTCTCGGCGTTGGCAATCGCACTCTTGAGGAGCTTGAGCATAGGCTCGGAAGCTGCCTTCGGCGTCTGCATCATGTAGACGCAAGCGGTTTTGGCGTCCTTGCCGCGGATGAGATCGCACAGGATCTTAACCTTACGCGGGGAAATGCGCAGGTATTTCAGATGAGCTTTTGCTTCCATGTCTTTCTCCTCCTTATTTCGCATTGGAGGTCTTGGAGCCGGAATGACCGCGGAACGTTCTGGTGGGAACGAATTCGCCCAGCTTATGACCAACCATGTCTTCTGTCACATAGACGGGAACGTGCTTACGGCCGTCATGGACAGCGATTGTGTGACCGACAAAGGAGGGGAAGATGGTAGAGGATCTCGACCAGGTCTTCAGCACTTTCTTTTCACCGGTTTTGTTGAGTTCTTCCACGCGCTTATACAGCTCAGGAGCAACAAACGGGCCCTTTTTAATGCTTCTGCTCATTATTCATTTCCTCCTTACTTACTGTTTCTGCGCTTGATGATGAACTTGTTGGTACGGTTCTTCGTCTTGCGGGTCTTATAGCCCATAGCAGGCTTACCCCACGGAGTGACAGGACCGGGACGGCCAACAGGAGCGCGGCCTTCGCCGCCGCCGTGCGGGTGGTCGTTCGGGTTCATGACAGAGCCGCGGACGGTGGGACGGATACCCATGTGGCGGGTACGGCCGGCCTTGCCGATGTGGATGTTGCCATGGTCGATGTTGCCGACCTGACCGATGCAGGCAGTGCAGTTCATGCGGACATAGCGAACTTCACCGGAGGGCAGACGGACCTGAGCCAGGGCGCCTTCCTTAGCAAGGAGCTGTGCAGCGACGCCCGCGGAACGGACAAGTTGTGCGCCGGAACCCGGCTGCAGCTCGATGTTGTGGATCACGGTACCAACAGGGATGTTTGCGATGGGCAGGCAGTTGCCGGGCTTGATATCGGCTGCCGCAGAGGACAGGACGGTATCGCCGGCCTTCAGGCCAACCGGGGCGAGGATGTAGCGGAGTTCGCCGTCCTCATACTTGAGCAGAGCGATGAACGCGCTGCGGTTGGGATCGTACTCAATGCGCTGAACGACTGCCGGCATATCCAGCTTGTCGCGCTTGAAGTCGATCACGCGGTACTTGCGCTTGTTGCCGCCGCCGCGATGACGGACGGTGATTCTGCCGTAGCTGTTGCGACCGGAATTCTTCTTCAGGGTCTCAAGCAGGCTACGCTCGGGCTTTGCCTTCTTATCTACGCCGTCGAACGCGGACACGGTCATGCCGCGGCGGGCGGGGGTATAAGGCTTATAAGTTTTAATCGCCATTTTGCGTTACACTCCTTTTTGAGATTGATTAAACCATACCTTCGAAGAACTCGATGGTCTTGGAATCAGCGGTCAGCTTAACGACTGCCTTCTTGTAGCTGGCGGTGCGGCCCTCGGGGTATCTGCCCTGGCGCTTCACCTTGCCATCCATACGGAGGGTGGTGACCTTCTCGACCTTCACGCCGAAAATCTCGGAAACAGCCTTCTTGATCTCGATCTTGTTGGCATCGTTGGCTACGATGAAGACGTACTTCTTCTGATCGGTCGCCTCCATGGACTGCTCGGTGATGACCGGACGGATGATAATGTCGTATGCAGTCTTCATGCGAATACCTCCTCAATCTTAGCAAGGGCAGCCTTATCAACGACGAGCTTCTTTGCATTGAGGACATCGTAAACGTTGATGAGGTTTGCAAACGTGGTCTGCACACCGGCGAGGTTACGAGCGGACAGGACAACGTTCTCGTTGACTTCCGGGGTAACAACCAGAGCCTTGCCTTCAACATTGACGGCGCTCAGGAAGCCGGCGAACTTCTTGGTCTTGATTTCTTCCATCTTGATCTCGTCGATGACAACGATATCATTGGAAGCAGCCTTTGCACTCAGAACGGACTTCAGAGCCAGACGGCGCACCTTCTTATTGAGGGTGTAGCTGTAATCTCTGGGCTTCGGGGCAAAAACGATGCCGCCGTGCGTCCACTGCGGAGCGCGGGTGCTGCCCTGACGGGCATGGCCGGTTCCCTTCTGACGCCACGGCTTCTTGCCGCCGCCGGAAACCTCTGCGCGGGTCAGAGCAGACTGTGTGCCCTGACGGCAGTTAGCCAGGTGGTTCTTCACCACATCATGAACAACGGATTCGTTCGGCTCGATACCGAACACAGCCTCGGAAAGTTCAATCTCGCCGACCTGCTTGCCGTTCATGTCATAAACGTTTGTCTTAAGCATGATTTACTCTCCTTTCCTTAGCCTCTTGCGGAAGCCTTCTGCGGGTTACGGCCGGAAGCCTTCTGCGGGTTCTTGCTGATGCCTGCATCGCCCTTCGCGATCTTGATGGTCTTGACAGTGCTCTTGATATACACAAGGCCGCCCTTGGGACCGGGGATCGCGCCGCGGATGACGATCATGTTCAGATCAGGATCCACCTTCACGACGTCCAGGTTCTGCACAGTGACCTGCTCAACACCCATCTGGCCGGCGCCGATCTTGCCCTTGAAGATACGGGAGGGATCGGAGGAGGAGCCCATGGAGCCA
The DNA here is from genome assembly GCA_902475855.1 of uncultured Eubacteriales bacterium. Taxonomy (GTDB): domain Bacteria; phylum Bacillota; class Clostridia; order Oscillospirales; family Oscillospiraceae; genus JAZOXB01. The sequence continues at coordinate 48,305 of CABSBF010000011.1, read as the reverse complement.
GCATGACGATGGACCGGGCCGCCGCCGTGGCTGGTAGGAGTGCGCTGTGCATTCCATCTCTTGATAACGCCCTGATAGCCATGACCCTTAGAGGTGCCGGTCACGTCCACGTGATCGCCAGCCGCAAAGGCGTCGGCCTTGATCTCAGTGCCGACTTCGAGGTTGGCAGCGTTGTCAAGCTTGAATTCCTTGAGGTGCTTCTTGGCGGAAACGCCCGCCTTCTTCAGGTGGCCCAGCTCCGGCTTGGACAGCTTCTTCTCAGCGACGTCGCCGAATGCAAGCTGAACGGAAACATAGCCATCGTTTTCAACGGTCTTCTTCTGCGCGACGACGCACGGGCCTGCCTCAATAACAGTAACCGGAATGACGTGGCCGGCTTCATCGAAGATCTGGGTCATGCCCACTTTCTTGCCGATGATTGCTTTCTGCATTTTTCTTACTCCTTTTTAGGTTATTGGTTGGCAAACTTGACCATTGGGCAGTCATTGGTTTACCAACATGACCCGGGACCGTCTCGGCGGACGGTCGGGGTTCGCTGCGATACTATAAAATATAGTGATTACAGCTTTATCTCAATCTCAACACCGGCGGGGAGGTCGAGGCCCTGGAGGGCTTCCACGCACTTTGCATTCGGGTTGAGGATATCGATCAGTCTCTTATGGGTTCTGCGTTCAAACTGCTCGCGGGAGTCCTTGTTGACATGCGGGGAACGAAGGATGGTAACGATCTCCTTCTTGGTCGGCAGCGGAATCGGGCCGGAAACGGTCGCGCCGTTGCGCTTTGCGGTTTCGACGATCTTCTCAGCGGTAGCGTCGATGATCTGATGATCATAAGCCTTCAGGCGAATTCTGATCATTGCGTTTGCCATTATTGTTTTCCTCCTTGAAAAACGTACTCAGTGTTCCTAAGTCTGCTGGGTACGGTCGAGCGATCACTGTACGCTTAACCGTGCGTATCACTCCCTGTCCATGAAAAAAGGCCGACTTTTGCCGGCCGATCCTCCACAGCAGCGGCGATATACGCCACATACTCTGATCGTCTCAGCCGCCCGATGACCGGACATACTCCGCAGAAGTTACCGCCTTACGGCGCAATCTCCTGCTTCATCGCAGTGCGTGCGCATAGGTTGCCCCTCACGCGCGCCCCTATATAATAATACACTAGGCCGTGAATGTCAAGAACTTTTTTGGTGTTTTTCATAAATTTTTTAAGAAGAATTTGTGGAAGATGGAGAATCTCTCGTTCTCCCCTTTCCCGTAAAAAAACCGGCGGGAACCCCCGCCGGAAGAGAACATAAAAATATTCCTGTCAATATTTCTGTATGATCTCAATTCCAGCATTCTGAACCAGTGCATTCAGATATGCTTCTGTGTTGCTGCAACTATTGACGATTTCTCCAAACCCGTTCAGACATTTGGCAACAATGTCCGCAAAGATAATTCCGCCGACGGTAAGCGCCACTCCCATGAGTACCCACAGCCACAGCAATTTTTGAAGCACTTGAGCCATTCCTACCGTAAATGAAATCGCGGTTATGACAGCATTGACAACAAGTAAAATTTCGGCCACCTTTGCCATATACTGTATGCTTCCACCGGAATTCCAGTTTTTTGTACATTTAGGCTCATTAGAGTTCGTGTCCATCTTTTCTCCTCCTTTTTAAGCAATTCTAACATGCTAACATAAGTATATCAATTCGCAGTTTCTACAAAATATACTTGTGTAATTATACAGATTTACAAATACTTACGTTAGTATGCGGGCAGGTGATCAATATGGCATATTCCGACGCACAGAAGGAAGCAACCGCTCGCTATAATAAAAAAGCATACGACCGCATCAGTCTGGTCGTACCCAAAGGCCAACGCGCCGAGATTGCAGCGTATGCCGCAAAACAGGGAAAAAGCCCGAACCGCTTTGTCCTTGACGCGATTGAAGTGCAGATGAAACACAAAACCGACTGAGAACCCTCAGTCGGTTTTGTGATATTGCTCTATTATTATATAGTATCACGCACCGGCCATGATCTTGCTGCGAATGTACTCCGGCACATCCTGTTTGGGGATGTGCAGCACCAGCGAAAACTCATCGTGCAGCAGGCGTTCCGCGTCGCGCAAAAGCTGATCGTCGCCGCTTCTGAGCTGCTTTCCTACACTGCGAAGCTCCTGGCGCCGCAGATAGAGTGTTCGAAGCATTCGCACGATCAGGCAGCGATCCCCACCGGTCAGAATTCCGGCATAGGTCTCCCTTCGCTCATTCGGATCCTCAATCCACGCGACCTTCTCCTCTGACACCGTTCCGAGCACGCGATCAATTTCTTCCGCCGAAAGCACACGGCGCATTTTCGCCAGAAGCTGCCCATTTTCCTTCGGGACGTAAACCGTCGCGCTCTCGCGGTAGACAGGCTTGAGAATATAATACTCCGCTTTTGCGCCGCCGACCTTCATTTTCTCTGTTCCTGTAATTCTGCACACGCCACTCATGCCGTAAATTACAAGCTCGCCAACCTGAAACACGCCGATCCCCTCCCTTAATCCGTTTATAACTGTATTATACCAGATTTTCCCAAGAATCGTCATAGGCAAAATAGACAAATTTTGTATAATTTGTTTTATTATAGAACTTTTTGAAGAAAAAGCAAAAGCCTCCGGCAGATACCGGAGGCTTTGCTTTTGAATTTAGACTTTTTCCTTGACCTTTGCAGCCTTGCCAAGACGGTCGCGCAGGTAGTAGAGCTTCGCACGGCGAACCTTGCCGCGGCGAACGGTTTCCACCTTGACGATGTGCGGAGAGTGAACCGGGAACACCTTTTCGCAGCCGACGCCGTAGCTCAGACGGCGGACAGTGATGGTCTCCTCAATGCCGCCATGCTTGCGGGCAATGATGGTGCCTTCGAAAACCTGCACTCTCTCGCGAGCGCCTTCTTTGATTTTGACATGAACACGAACGGTGTCGCCGACGTTCATCTGCGGCAGTTCTTCCTTCATGTACTGGCTGGTCAAAGCCTTCATCAGATCCATAATTTTGTCCTCCTTGTTTATTAGGCGTTCATACCGGCGATGACCACGCCGGGCAGAGGACCACCCATTTGCAGACTTGGTTATATTATCATAGTATCTTCCATAAATCAAGTCCAAATTTCGTTTATTTCTTATTTTCACCGTTTCCGGGGCAATAATCTCTGAAATATGAATTTTTTGTCATTTTGGTATGATTCCCGCTGCTTTTGTGATATAATGCAAGGAAAGAAACAGGGATACAGGAGTTCTGCCTATGAAGTCAAAAGAGAAAAAGCTCCCGCCCAGAGCCTACCGTCCCGTCCCGGTCCTCAGCGCCGATTTCAATGATGGTCTTTCGCCGCAGGAGGTCAAGCTCCGCCAGATGAACGGCCTGAGCAATAAGCAGCCGCCCACAAACACAAAAACGGAACGTCAGATCGTCAAGGAAAACGTATTCACTTTTTTTAATCTGATCTTCCTGGTGCTGGCCGCAGCGCTGATCGTCGTGGGTTCCTTTAAGAATCTGATGTTCCTGATTGTTGCGGCGGCAAATACCGTCGTCGGCATCTTCCAGGAAACACGCGCAAAGCGAGCTGTGGACAAGCTCACCCTGGTCGCCGCCGGGCAGCAGAGAGTCATTCGTTCCGGCCAGCGCGTCAGCGTACGGACGGATCTTCTCGTCCGCGATGATATTGCGGAATTTGCCGCTGGCGACCAGATTTGCGCCGACGCCATTGTGCGTGACGGGCAGATGCAGGTCAATGAATCGCTCCTGACGGGCGAAGCCGATGCGATCATCAAGAATCCGGGAGATGTTCTGAAATCCGGCAGCTTTGTCATCTCCGGCCGCTGCCGTGCCCAGCTTACCCATGTTGGCGCGGAAAGCTACGCCGCAAAGCTTGCGGCCGAGGCACGGCGCAACGTCCGTTCCACACAGTCGGAGATGATGAAATCTCTGACCCGTCTGATCACCGTCGTCGGCATTGCGCTCATCCCTCTGGGAATTATGCTCTTCCTGCGCCACTATCTCAACGCCTTTCAGGGCCTTCCGTTACGCGAATCCGTAGAATCCACCGTTGCCGCGCTGATCGGTATGATCCCGGAGGGGCTGTATCTTCTGACCAGTGTCGCTATCGCAGTGAGCTGTCTCAAACTGGCACGCAGCCGTGTTCTGGTACAGGACATGAACTGCATTGAAACACTTGCCCATGTGGACGTTCTCTGTGTGGACAAAACCGGCACCATTACGGAGCCTGCCATGGAAGTCACAGACATCTTCCCGCTTGCCTCCGAGCGTTTTTCCTATGAGGATATTGAGAAGATCCTCGCAGCCTTCTATTACGGCGAAGAACCGGACAACGAAACTGCAAAAGCAATGGCGCTACAGTTTGGCGAGCAGTCTGACTGGCACGCGACCAGGCGGATTCCCTTCTCTTCCTCAACCAAGTGGTCTGCCGCAGATTTTGGTGAACATGGGCGCTACATCATCGGCGCACCGGAATTTGTCATGGGAAGCCGCTATGATTCCATTCGCGACAACACCGAGCCCTGGTCTGCACGTGGCTGCCGTGTGCTGCTGCTGGCCTCCTACGAAACTACGCTGGATGCCCAGCTCGACTCCAATCTCGTCACACCCATTGCCCTGATCTATCTGTCCAACCTGCTGCGTCCGGACGCGCAGGCAACCTTCCGCTATTTTGCCGAACAGGGCGTTTCCGTCCGCGTAATCTCCGGCGATAATCCCATTACGGTATCCGAAATTGCCGCCCGCGCCGGCATTGAGCACGCAGACCACTACATTGACGCCACCTGTCTGCACACAGAGCGCGATTTTGCCGAAGCCGTGCGCAAATATACCGTGTTTGGCCGCGTCACACCGGAGCAAAAGCGGATGCTCGTCCGCGCTTTCCAGGCGCAGGGGCACACCGTAGCCATGACAGGTGACGGCGTGAACGATGTCCTTGCTCTCAAGGATGCTGACTGCGGCATTGCAATGGCCTCGGGCAGTCAGGCGGCTTCCCAGGTCGCACAGATCGTCCTGCTGAATTCTCAGTTCAGCGCTATGCCGCATATCGTTGCGGAAGGCCGCCGGGTCATCAACAATATTCAGCGCGCTGCCGCACTTTTCCTTGTAAAGAATATCTTCTCCTTCGTTCTGTCCGTCCTTCTGATGTTTGTGGATATGCCCTATCCCCTGCAAGCCATTCAGCTTTCCCTCATCAGCAGTCTGACGATTGGCGTGCCGTCCTTCTTCCTCGCACTGGAGCCGAATTATGCAAGAGTCGAGGGGAAATTCATGCGCAATGTCATCCGCCGCGCCATGCCCGGCGGCCTGACGAACATCATTCTGGTCATTCTGGCCGGAATGCTGACCTCCACCTTCCACCTGCCCGATTCGCACCTGAACACCATCGCAGTATGGTTGCTGTCCGCCGTCGGCCTGATCACACTCTACCATGTGTCCAAGCCCTTCACAAAACTGCGGCTGATCGTCTTTTCCGCCGTGTCCGCCGCAATGCTCTTCAGTCTGCTCTTTATTCCGGGCTTCTTTGATATTCCGGCAATCAATTACCAATCCGGTCTGGTGATGGCTGTACTCCTGCTCACCGCGCCAACACTGATGCGCTTCTTCCTGCTGATCTTCGACCACCAGGTTGCAAAGCGCGATCAGCGGCCGCCGCGTGAAAAGCGCCGCCATAAGCGCAGATAAATATGAATGCCGTCCCCGGTGCAGCCGGGGACGGCATTCAGTTTGTTTCATTGTTACTGCTTCATCCGCATCATCAGGTTGACAAGGCGTCCCATGACCGGCCGCGTCAGAAGGTCGAGCTGGCCAACGTAGGCATGGAACTGTGCACCGAAGCCCTGCTTATAGCGGTGCAGGCCGATCTGCGGATTCTCCTCTACCGGATAGCCGTTCACGCCGCGGAAATCAAACCAGTGCAGCCCCTGCTCAATGGCGTGGCACTGCATGGTGTATTGCAGCAGCTCATTGGGGCAGTCCGCGTGATAGCTGCGGTCAGAGCAGCCATACATATGCCACATTCGGTTGCCCAACTCCATGGTGATTGTCCCGGCAATGATCTTGCCGTCCTTTTCGGCAAGATACATCCGCGCACCCTCGCCGAGCTGCGTCATAAATGCGGTAAAATAGTCCCTGCTGCGGGCGGCAAAGCCCTTACGTTCTGCGGTGGAGGCCATCATCCGGCAGAATTCCGGAATGTCCTCCACGCTGCCCATGCGTACCGTCACGCCGCTGCGGATCGCGCGGCGCACATCGTAGCGTTTCATGCGCGTATAACTTGCCAGCAAGCTGTCCGCGGTCAGGCCTGTCAGGTCTATGACATAGGTCATACGCGGCTGGAAGAGGGAATAGTCCGACGCTGCATTGCAGGAAAAGCCCAGCTTTTCTGTCTCTTCCATAAAGTCCCGGCTGCCCTCTTCGAACATCGGGTCGATGCGGATGGCGTATGCCTTCTGCCGCCCGGCAAGCTCACGGGCGGCGCCGATCAGCTCCTCAAACGTTTCAAAATCCGTATGGTTAAAAATCGGGCCGCGCGGCGCGTAAAGAAGGCACGTATTGGTATAATGGATGTTGTGCTGCAATATTGCCATTGTGCCCCGGATGTTTCCATTCTGATCGCGGCAAATGATGCCATGCCAGCCCCAGTCGCTCTTTACCCGTCCCCACAGGGAGGTCTGCATAAAATGACTCCACTCATGCGCAGTGACGAAGGCATCCAGCTCCTGCGCATGGTCAATATCGACAAATTCTATCATGAGATTTTCTTTCCTCCCTCAGCGCTGGCGCAGCCGCATGATTCGCTCGACCAGCGGGCGGACCGGCAGGTCAAACTCGCCTGCATATGCGTGGAACTGTGCGCCGAAGCCCTGCTTGTATTTGTGCAGGCCGTACTTGGGGTTTTCCTCGACAGGATAGCCCTCCACACCATAGAAGTCAAACCAGCGGCGTCCGTTCCGGATTGCGTGGCACTGCATCGCATATTGCAGCAGCTCGTTGGCGCAGTCAGCATGGTACTCGCGGTCAGAGCAGCCAAACATATGCCACATACAGTTGCCGTATTCCATCGTCATGGCACCCGCAATAATCTTGCCATCCTTTTCGGCAAGATACATCTGCGCACCTTCTCCAAGATTTGTCAGAAAGCGGGTGAAATATTCGGCTGAGCGCGGCGTAAACCCCTTCTTTTCGGCGGTTGCCTCCATCATCCGGTTAAACACCGGCACATCCTCCACGCCGCCCATCCGCACGGTCACGCCATTGCGCATTGCGCGGCGCACGTCGTAGCGCTTCATGCGGCTGTAATGCATCAGCAGAGAATCCGTATTCAGGCCGGAAAGGTCGGAGAGATAGCACATGCGCGGCTGGCTCATGGAGTAGTCCACAGCGTCCTTGCGCCGGAAGCCAAGCTCCTGCATACATTGCAGGAAGGCCTCATCCGTTTCCTCTATGGCCGGATCCATGCGCAGCATATACGCGCCGCTGCGCTTTGCAAGCTGCCGCGCCGCTGCTGCCAGCTCTCGAAGCGTGGCGAAGTCGCCGTCGTCAAAAATCGGGCCGCGCGGCGCATAAAAGAAAGAGAGGTTAAAATGGTTCGTCGTATGGCGCAGCAGCGCCATGGTACCGCGGATATTACGGTCGCGGTCGCGGCAGATGATCCCCGTCCAGGTGCGATCCGTGCGGAAGCGGCCGTAAAGGGAAGTTTGCATAAAATGGCAGCGGGGATGGCGCTCGACAAAGGCATCCAGCTCCGCCGCATTGGTCATATCAACAATCTCAGTCATTCCAAAATCCTCGATTGAAATAATTCATATCCATATGATAGCACGTGCAGGAATTATGGTCAACCGTCTTTCCGTATTTCTGCGAAAAAGCTCAGCGGAAGTCCTCTCCCGCTGCATCCAGCATTGCAAGGCGGCAGCATTTCACAAAATCCGGTGCAAGCTCAGGCAGATAGCGTTCGATCGCCGCAGCCAGCAGCATGGGGTTGAGCGGCGGATTCTGCGCACTGACCACAGCGGTCAGCACCAGCTTACCCTTCTGCGGCTCTGCCTCACAATCGTACAGCAGCGGCCGCACATCCGTTTCCTCCATACCGCGCTTGGTGCGTTTTTCCACCACGAGCACCGGCCCGGTAAAAAGCTCCAGAATCTTCTCTGCCGCACCAGAAGGCACGCCGCGATCATATTCCATCGTCAGCCGCACCCGCATCCGAGCCAGCTCCTTTCCCTTCCGGGCGCTCTCATAGACCGCAAGGACACGCACGCCATCCGGCAGTACCTGATTCAGCATCTCCGGCGTGATCGTATCTTCGGTATCGATCTCATATTCCATGATCTCGCAATGGCTTTCCATACCGACGCTCAACGGCAGCAGCATGGAAACATAAGCATGCGGTGTGTAGCCCTGCGAATGGTGCAGCAGCACACCTGCGCGGCGGAATGCCCGCTGCATCAGCCGCATCAGATCAAGATGCGACATCCAGACTGCCGTTCCTGTCTTTTCAAAAAGAACTCTATGCATCGCAGCGGCCCTCCTTCAAAAGGCGGTTTGCCCCGCAGCCTGCACACTTCGTGCGGCAGTCGGCCGTTGTTTCGGAGCGGTAGGCTTTTTCCCGTTCGCGCATGAGGAACTCCGTGCTTACACCGTCAGAAATCGTCTGCCACGGCAGAAGTTCCTCGGGTGCAAAGCCGCGCGTCGTATAGTAATCCGGATCGACGCCGCAGGCAGCAAAAGCTCTGAGCCAGTTTTCATAGTCAAAGTACTCATCCCAGCCGTCAAGACGTGCGCCGGTCCGAACAGCCTCCTCCAGTACAGGCCCCAGACGGCGGTCACCGCGCGCCAACGCCGCTTCCAAACGGCTCAGCGGCGCATCATGCCAGTTGTATTCCACGCTTTTTGACGGCATGGATTCCTTCAGGAGCCGCTGACGCCGCATATACTCCTCCGGCGTGATCTGTTTTTCCCACTGGAAGGGGGTGAAGGGCTTTGGCACAAAGAAGGCCGTCGCCACATGGATTCTCACGCCCCGCTTTTTATTGGTCGCCTTTTCGCGCCATGTTTTCAGGATCTTGTAGACCAGCTCCGCAATACCCAGCACATCCTCATCCGTTTCCGTCGGCAGCCCGAGCATAAAATAGAGCTTGACATTGTTCCACCCGCCTTCAAAGGCCGTTGCGCAGGTGGTGAGGATTTCTTCCTCCGTCACATTTTTGTTGATCGCATCGCGCAGGCGCTGCGTTCCGGCCTCCGGTGCGAAGGTCAGTCCCGTCTTGCGCACCTGACGCAGCTTGAGCATCAGCTCGCGAGAGAAATTGTCCGCGCGCAGACTCGGCAGCGCCAGGCTGATCTTGCGCTGCGTGCAGTAATCGAGCAGCTTGTCTGCCAGCTCCGGCAGGCAGCGGTAGTCCGAGGTTGAAAGGCTGGAAAGCGTGATCTCGCTGCTGCCCGAATTCTCCAACAGCTCGATTGCCTGCTGGAACAGCACCTCCGGAGAACGCGGCCGAAGAGGGCGATAGCAGAAGCCCGCCTGACAGAACCGGCAGCCGCGGATGCACCCGCGCATGACCTCCAGATTGACGCGGTCATGGACGATCTCGGTGTTCGGAACGATCATATCCGTCGGATAAAGCGCGTCATCCAAATGCTGAATGATGCGTTTGGTCACCTTTTCCGGCGCGCCGTACAGCGGCGTGATCTCCTTCAGTGTGCCGTCTTCCCCATAGGAATGCCGGTAAAAAGACGGCACATAGATGCCCTCGATCTTCATCGCAGCAAGAAGGAACTCGTGCTTGCTCCACTCCTCGCGCTTGGCGCGGCGGTACAGCTCCAGCACCTCACAGGTGACCTCTTCGCCTTCGCCGAGAATAAAGAGGTCAATGAACTCCGCCAGCGGTTCCGGATTATAGACGCAGGCGCCGCCGGCAATCACAAGGTGCTTCAGTTCCGTCCGCTCCGCAGCATGCAGCGGCAGATCCGCCATGCGGAGCATATTCAGGATGTTCGTATAACTCATCTCATAGCCGACGGTAAAGGCAATCACGTCAAATTCTGCGAGCGCATCGCCGCTTTCCAGCGCATAGAGCGGGATTTTGTTTTTGCGCATGGCCTCTTCCATATCTCCCCACGGCGCAAACACGCGCTCGCACCACACGCCCTGCATACGGTTTATTACCGCATAAAGGATGCGCATGCCAAGATTGGACATGCCGATCTCATAGGTATCCGGAAAACAGAACGCGACGCGCAGGTCAACCTGCGCGCGGTCCTTCACAATTTGATGATATTCTCCGCCAACGTACCTCGCCGGCTTCTGAACCGTCGGGAGGATGCGTTCCAGTTTTTCCATCATTCTTCTTCCTCGTTCATCTGTTTGATGTGCAGCAGATACTGACCATATTCGGTCATTTTCAGTTCCTCACCGATCGCGTGGAGCTGTTCGTCCGAAATAAATCCCTGCTGCCATGCAATTTCCTCCGGACAGGCAATATACATTCCCTGCCGGGTCTGCACCGCCTCTACATACTGCGCTGCGCTCAGCATTCCGTCCGGAGTTCCGGTGTCCAGCCAGGCAATTCCGCGCTCCATCAGCTCCACATGAAGCTTCCCCTCATTTAAGTACAGCTCGTTCAGCGTCGTAATCTCCAGTTCTCCGCGCGCGGAGGGCTTCAGAGTCTTGGCCATCCGGGCTGCGTTTTCATCATAAAAATACAGTCCCGGCACGGCATAGCGGGATTTGGGCCGCTTTGGCTTTTCCTCGATGGACAGCACATTGTGCTTTCGGTCGAAGGAAACGACGCCGTATGCCTCCGGATTCTTTACCGGGTAGCCGAACACCGTTGCCCCGCTTTCCCGCGCGATCGCCGCGCGGAGCAGATTCTGAAAACTCGCGCCGTAGAACAGGTTATCACCCAGCACAAGGCAGGATCGCTCCCCGCCGATAAAATCTTCCGCAATCAGAAACGCGTCCGCGATCCCGCGCGCAACCTTCTGCACGCCGTAGTCGATGCGGATACCAAACTGCGCACCGTCGCCCAACAGCCGCTGATAGGCGGAAAGATCCGCCGGCGCGGTGATGACCATGATCTCCCGGATTCCCGCCATCAGCAGCACGGACAGGGGGTAGTAGATCATTGGTTTGTCGTAGATCGGAATCAGGGGCTTGGATACGGCCTTTGTCATCGGATATAGACGGCTTCCCTTTCCTCCGGCGAGAATGATCCCTTTCATGCTTCGCTACCTCCGTGATGGTTATAATACCGCAGAATTTCCCGTGCCGTGGAGAGCTGCAGGACGCGCAGCTCCCGCGGAAGGCGATCCAGCTCCGCTACAGGCTCCATATTGATTGTACCGCCGTAATTCATCTCATGCAGCGCCGCAAAAACCGCATCCCAGTTGATTCTTCCGTAGCCGGGGAACAGATGCAGATCCTCAAAAACCGGAGAAATTCGCCCGAAATTGTCATTCAGATGCAGCGAGCCCAGGAGATTTCCATACTTTCGGATCATCTCCGGCACATTTTGCTTTTCAATATTCGCATGGCCGGTATCCAGACAGATCTGCACGCGTGCGCTGTCCAGCCGGTGCGCCAGCTCCAGCATATCCTCCGCGCGGGTATAGGGCATCGCCGGATCGCCCGGAAGCTGCACATGGCGATAGTCGAAGGTGTTTTCGATCTGTATTACAATATCAAACTGCTCTGCCAGCGGCAGCAGCTCCCTGAACCAGCGCTCATTCCATTCATGCAGACGCTCATGTGCCGTCCTCTCCGGGCAGCGGAAGAGATATAAAACAGGATGGAAAATCAGCTTCCGGCAGCCGAGCATATGGCAGGCTTCCATTGTTCTCGTGTAAATCTCATAAGGCGGCTCGTAGTGAAAATCCTCCGCGACTGTCTGCTCCCATGAAGCATGCGCCTGCAAAACGGGCAGGCCGATCTCTTCGGAATAATCCCGGACAGAGCGTACCCAGCTTCGCCAGTTTTCCTGCCGCAGGGGGGAATCCAGCGGGCGGCTGTAAGCACTGATGGGAAAATCCAGCCCATCAAAGCCCGCATCACGGATGGTCTGCATTGCGTCAAATACCGTTGTCTTTGTACAAAAGTGCGCCATTGCGCTGGTGTATCGTTCGTCCATACTGCCCTTCCCGGAATGAATCCGTCAGCCGGTACATATGATAAATTCACATTTCTCCGGTTGACTTTTTGGTATATAAAGTATATCATCAAGCCATGGATTTGTCAAATTTCAACTTGGAGGCTTACCCATGGGATTCCGAAACCGCTGCCGTTCGCTTTTCCGGAGGATTGTCCGGTTTTCCAGGCGAATTGCATCCTATCATGTTTCTCTCTATGCGGCAAATGCCTCTTTTTATATCATTCTCTCCATTTTTCCAGCCGTGATTCTGATTCTGACGCTCCTCCCCTACACCGCGTTCACCTCATCGGATTTGATGGAAGCTCTGCACGGCGTCATCCCCTCTATTCTGGAGCCTCTGCTGGAATATGTCATCCGCGACCTGAGCAGCTCCGGTACAGTCACGCTGGCCTCCATCTCAGCGCTGGTCGCGGTATGGTCATCCTCGCGCGGCGTTTACTGTATTCAGGTCGGCCTCAACGCCATCTGCGGTCTGCGTGAAAGCCGCAATTTTTTCCTGATGCGCCTGATCAGCATGCTCTATACCGTCTTTCTGCTAGGCGCACTGATTTTAACGCTGGCGCTTCATATGTTCGGCCAGCAGCTCATTTCCTTTTTACTGAGCAAGCCCGTGCCGCTGCTTCATTTCCTGGCAAAGCTGATGCAATTCCGCGGTTTTATCGTGCTGATCATTCTGAGCATTCTGTTTATTGCCATTTTCTGCGTCTTTCCCAACCGCCGCGTATCGCCGCGGCGCACCTTTCCCGGCGCAATCGCCGCTGCGCTCGGCTGGCTGGTCTTTACCGATATTTTTTCCTATTATGTCAAGAATTTCAGCTCTTACTCCGCGTTTTACGGCAGTCTTTCCGCCGCCGCCGTTGCCATGCTGTGGCTGTATATCTGCATCTCCATTTTGTTTTACGGCTGCGTTCTTAATCAGCTCATAGAGCGAAAACACCTCTGAGCGTAAAAAACGCGCCTCCGCTTTTGACAGCGGAGGCGCTGTGCATTTACTTTCTGTCAAAGGACATACAGTCGGTGCACTGCTTGACGGTCGGGTCACATTCGTGCGTGCCGACCTGGATTTTCTCCAGAGAGCAGTAGTTTGCATCACCGCAGTGATGTTTGCACTGGAAAACGCTGCACTGGATGGCCTGATTCGGTGTACAATGGCAATTCATGGTTTTTCCTCCTTATCCTTGGCCGGGCTTCTGCCCTGCACATGGATATAGTTTGTGCGCCGCTGCGGAAAATAGCAGAGGAAACATCTGCACAAACCGGAAAAAGAAGCCAGAATTGACACCGCGCGGAAAAGGCGATATAATTGAATCAGCCGCGCGGCCTGCGCTGGGTCGGTGGAGTTCTCTCCGGCGGCTGCTTTTCATTCTATGCGCCATGCGCAGACCGCGTGTATTTCAGGAGGTCTTGTTATGATCAAAGTTGCCCCGTCCATTCTTTCCGCCGATTTCGTCAATCTGGAGCGCGACATCCGCAAGCTCTCGGAAACCGGTGTTGATTACGTCCATGTAGACGTCATGGACGGCCTTTTTGTCCCGAATATTACGATCGGCATTCCGGTTGTCGCTGCCATTCGCCGCATCACAAACCTGCCGCTGGACGTGCACCTGATGATCGACCGGCCGCTGCGCTATGTTGAGCAATTCTGCAAGGCGGGAAGCAACCTCCTCACCGTCCATGTCGAGGCCGACACCGAGGAAAACACGCTTGAAGCTCTGAAAAGGATCCGTGCCAACGGTGTCCGCGCCGCAGTTTCCATCAAGCCGAACACCCCGGCGGAGGCGGTTCTCCCCTTCCTTCCGCTGTGTGACCTGATCCTCATGATGACGGTGGAGCCCGGCTTCGGCGGGCAGGCCTTCATGGAACATCTGATGCCAAAGCTTCGCCAGCTCCGCGCCTACATTGACGCACAAAATCCTGCCTGTGAGCTTGAAGTGGATGGCGGCGTCAATGAAGAAACCGCGATGATCTGCCGTAAGAACGGCGCAAACGTACTTGTGACAGGCAGTGCCTATTTCAAAGCCCCCGATCCCGCTGCCTTTGTCCGCACGCTGAAAGCATAAAAAGGACTCCGCTGCCAGCGGCAGCGGAGTCCTTTTTTATCTCAATCTGTTCTTTTATTCCCGTGGAGTTGAATGGCGCAGCGCATGACGCACGCCCTTGCCGACGCCTGCACCCACAACGGTGCTCAGCGCAGCCTCCACAAGTCCCTGAACGCCGACAAGCAGCACGACGAACATGAACACGTTTGCCGCACCCAGCGCAGAGGATACGGCCTGAATATAGTCCGTATGATAAAAGCACAGGCACAGCGCCGACATGAACAGCAGCGTATTGAGCAGTGCACCGGCCAGACTCGCCACGAGATAGGAGGCGAAGTCTCCCTTTGTTCCCGCCAGCTTGCGGTCCATTGCCTTGAAAATCAGGCCACAGAGCCAGCCCATCAGGATCCGCGTAGGAACGCAGACGACAAAGGTCAGGACTGGGTTGATTCCCAGAAGTGTCGCTCCGAATTCACTCTTTCCGAAGCATTCCCAGAAGCTCAGCAGTCCGAATGCACCGCCGAGGATTGCACCCGCTGCCGGGCCGAGGATGATCGCGCCAAGGATGACCGGGATCTGGAGAATTGTCAGCTCCAGCCCGAAGGTCTTGAACATTCCGAGTCCGGTGATCTCCAGCATCAGAAGGATAGCCAGTAGAACTGCCAGCTCGACCATGTACGCAAGCCGATGTTTGTTTGTTTGCAAAAGTGTTACCTCCCTGCTGCCTCTCTGTTTTTACAGATGAAGCGCATTATTATATTTTGAACTCCGCAGCGCGGATATTCAACAAATCATGCCCCCTCAGGGGATTTCTTCCTCCACCGGAGGATTGTCCGGAACGTAAGTGCCGTTCTGCATCTGCTCCCACTGCTCCTTGGAGATGAGCACCTGACGGGGCTTCGCCCCTTCAAAAGGACCGACCACGC
Source organism: uncultured Eubacteriales bacterium (assembly GCA_902475855.1). Lineage (GTDB taxonomy): Bacteria > Bacillota > Clostridia > Oscillospirales > Oscillospiraceae > JAZOXB01. Next base: position 33,164 of record CABSBF010000011.1, on the reverse strand, counting down.
CGCGGTCCTCCATCTCGTCGACGATGCGCGCCGCGCGCGCATAGCCGAGCTTCAGACGGCGCTGCAGCATAGACACGGAGGCCTGCCCTGTTTCCAGGACGATCTCGATGGCTGCCGGGAGCATTTCATCTCCATCCTGCACATCACCGCCGTAAGAAGCCTCGGAGGTCTGTTTGCCGCTGTCGTTGACGCGCTTTTCGATCTGCTCGATGATCTCCTGCGAGTAGTCTGTCTGGGTCTGTGCCTTAATCGCCGCCACAACCGCCTGCACCTCTTCATCGGTGATAAAGCAGCCTTGCACGCGCTTCGGCTTTCCCTGCCCCAGAGGAGCGAAGAGCATATCGCCCTTACCGACCAGCTTTTCCGCACCGGGCGCATCGAGAATGATGCGCGATTCCATTGCGGAGGAAACCGCAAAGGCAATGCGGGAGGGAATATTGGCCTTCATCAGGCCGGTGATCACATCCGCCGACGGACGCTGGGTCGCAATAACCAGATGAATGCCGGATGCGCGTCCCATCTGAGCGATACGACAGATAGATTCTTCCACTTCCTTGGCTGCCACGAGCATCAGGTCTGCCAACTCATCGATGACCACAACGACCTGAGCCAGTTTCTGCTGATCGGGGTCATTCGCGATCACTTTGTTGTACGACTCCAGATCGCGCACGCCCGCCTCGGACATCAGCCGGTAGCGGCGCATCATCTCCGTCACCGTCCACTGAAGCGCACCCGCCGCCTTCTTTGGGTCGGTGACGACAGGGATCAACAGATGCGGAATTCCGTTATAGACGCCCAGCTCGACCATTTTCGGGTCGACCATGATCAGGCGAACCTCCTCCGGCTTTGCCTTGTAAAGAAGGGAGACGATCAGCGTATTCATGCACACGGACTTGCCCGAACCGGTCGTACCTGCGATGAGCATATGCGGCAGCTTGGAAATATCTCCCACGATGCAGTTGCCGCTGATGTCCTTGCCGACGGCAAAGGACAGCTTGGACTTGCTGTTATGGAAGGCGGCAGAATCAATCACCTCGCGCGCATAGACGGTGTTGACCACCTTGTTCGGCACCTCGATGCCAACGACTGAGATTTTGTCCGGAATAGCGGAGATACGCACGCCCTGTGCACCCAGCGCCAGTGCAATATCGTCCGCCAGATTCGTGATCTTGGAAAGCTTCACGCCGCGATCCAGCTCCAGTTCATAGCGCGTCACGGACGGCCCGCGGATGACATTGACGATATGCGGCTCGATGCCGAAACTTTTGAGCGTTTCGGCAAGTCGGGTGGAATTCTCTCGCATTTCCGCTGTTGCATCCACCATTCCCTGTCGGCGCAGCGTCAGAAGCTGAACGGAGGGGTAAGTATACTCCGCCGGCTCCGTATTCTGACGGATCTCCTCGTCGATGCGCTCGGCAGATATCTCTGTTTCCTCCGGCGTGATCTTCTGCGGCTGCGGCGCGGGCGGCGCTTCGCGCTCCGGCTGCGGCGCCGGAACAGCAGGAACCGGCACAGCCAGAGGCTGCTTCGGTTCAGGCTGCGGCTCTTCCGATACAGGAGGCTCCGGGCGCGGATCCACCGGCTCATGCAGTTCGATCTCGTCGATCGTCACCTGCTTCTGTGCCTCAATGGGGGCAGCCTGCTGGCTGCGCTGCTGCTCGATGTACTGATCCGGCGAAATCGGACGGTTTTTCTCCTGGTGCTTTTTCTTCTCCCTCAGTGCGGGAGGGTCGTCCACCGGAATGTCAATTTCCGCAGCGCGGCGGCGTTCGACGCGCTCGATATGCTTATTTGCCATATGATTGACAATGCGCTCTGCGGTATCCTGTTCCGGCTCATCCTCCTGCGGTCTCTGCGTGCCAGGTACGCGAGGGCGGTTCTTAATTGCCGTAATCAGGCTGTTTACGGTCATGTTCATCGTCGTTATAAGCTGCACCAGAAGCAGCAGTGTCAGCACGATGTACGCGCCCACCGTTGTCAGACAGGTCTGGAGCGTGAGTGCAAGGAATCCCGCGATCAGGCCGCCGGTCGTACCGTCCTGTCCTCCCTGATAGAGCGCCTTGACCATGGACCATTCCCACCGAAGCTCCGGCGCCTGAATGAGATGGTAAATTGCCGAGATTGTGATGACAATCGCAAATGCGCAGACGATGCGCAAGCGTACAGGCTTCCCCTTACCGGAAAACAGGATAACCGTCGTCACAATCAGAAACAGCGGCAGCAGGTAGCGCCCCGGCTGCCCGAACAGGCCGGAAATCAGGGCGATCAGCGGCTTGAGCAGGACGGCGTCAATATTGAAGCAGCAAATGACGGAAAACAGCGTCAGGACAATGCAGAAAATAGCCCACATCTCCCGCCGATTCTGTTGCTGGCGTGCAGGAGCGGCGCTCTTCGTTCGCCGTTCGGCTTGCGATGGGCGCTTTTGTTTTTTCGTTTTTGCCATAGGAACCTCCTCAAAACGGAATCAGGCGTTAATCAGCGCCACGATCAGCGCGATCACTACCGCATCCCAGCAGTAATAGGAAAAAAGGCTGAACTTCTCTTTGTGCAGAAGATAGCGAAAATACTGAATTGCAAGATAGCCGAATACGGCAGCCAGGAGCATAGCCACCAGCACAGAAAGAAGAACCATACCGGAAAAGCTGCCAAACGCAAGGGCGCGGATCAGGCGGTACAGAAAGGCAGCAAGCTGATAGGCGATCGTAAGCTGGTAGCACAGGCGCAGATTGAATTCCTGCGACAGCCCGCACACACGCCCCGCAGACAGCGAGACCGCAATGGGCGACAGGCCCGGAAAAACGCTGACCATCCGGCTCAGACCGACCAGCAGCATATCCGGCAGCGTCACGTTTCTCTCGTCCTTCCGTCCGCCGAGGCTTCGGTTGCAGAAATAAATAATCAGGCCATTGGCCGCAAAAAAGAGCGCCACAAAGCTCAGCCGTTCAATCCGTTCGGCAAAGGCCGTAAACAGAAAAGACAGAAGCATGGGCAGGAATGCGATGATCCCCAGAAATACGCCGCGGCGCATCGGCGTATTTCTGCGCCGGTGGCGGTTTCTCCCCGGTAGTGAAAGCAGGGTCCTCCCTGCCGCAAGTGTTTCCGTCCGGAAAGCGAGCAGCACCGCCAGCGCCACACCGAGGCAGATGGCCGCACGCACGTAAAGACCGCTCCCCTCATTCAGAGAGGAGAGATTAAAGGCGCCGCGCAGCAGCGCCGCATGCCCCGCGAAGGACACCGGCAAAACTTCCGTCAGGCCGCCGATAATGCCATATATAATCGCTTCCCAGATTTTCATTCTTCCTCCGGAGCCCTGCGCGCCCGCTTTTCTTTCAGACCGCATATGTAGCCCTGCGGCGAAAGCGCGCAAGGCCGGTTTTGGTCACAGTACAGGATATTATACCATACCGCTTCTGAAATTTCTATAGCTTTTGTGCGTTTTGTTCCCGTCGGCGGTTTTTCCGCTGTTTTTGCACCTCGATCATGCGGTGCAGCGCATCGAGCGCGTCATGCAGGCCACCCAAGCGGTCGATCAGGCCACTGGCAACCGCCTCCTTGCCATAGACGATCGTGCCGACATCCGTGGCGATCTGCCCTGTGGCCATCATATACTCCGTGAATTTTTCCCGGCTGATGTGGGAATTCTCCGTAACGAAGTCTGTAATCTGTTCCTGAATCCTCTGAAAATAGTGATAGGTTACTGGCGAACCGACCACAACCCCACAGGTGCGTACCGGGTGAATCATCATGCTGGCCGACGGCGCGATAAAGCTTTTTTTCGCCGACACCGCAAGCGGGATTCCGATGGAATGTCCTCCGCCCAGCACCAGAGATACCGACGGCTTGCGCATACTGGCAATCAGCTCCGAGATTGCCAGTCCCGCCTCAATATCGCCGCCGACGGTATTCAGAAGCAGCAGCAGTCCGTCGATGTCCTCACTTTCCTCTATGGTCGCAAGCAGCGGCAGAACGTGCTCGTATTTCGTCGTTTTCACGGTTTCCGGCTGAGCCTGATGGCCCTCGATCTGGCCAATCACTGTCAGAATATACACTGTGCCGCGCCCGGTTTTCATCATTCCCGCGCCGAGCTCCTCAATGCGTTCCTGCGTGGTGTTTTTCTGTTCCTCCATTCCCCTTCTCCTTTGTTTTTTCTGCTAGTATACCCAAAAAAGCAAAGCGCGGTTGAAAAATTCACACTTTTCTGTTATACTGAGCAAAAAAAGAAAGAGAGGCATTTTCAATGCAGTACGAATATAAAACCAGAGGTGTCTGCTCCAGTAAGATTCTCTTTGACCTCGACGGTGACACTGTTTCCAATATCCGCTTCATCGGCGGATGCAGCGGCAACACACAGGGGGTTTCCCTGCTCGCCAACGGCATGAAGGTGGACGAAGTCATCGCACGGCTCAAGGGTGTCCGCTGCGGCATGAAGCCCACCTCCTGCCCCGATCAGCTCGCACAGGCTCTGGAAGCCGCCAAGGAGCAGCAGAAGGCTCAGTAAAGGCAGGTGATTTCCTGTGAAGCTCCTGTTCAAGCAGCGATATTTCTCATGGTTCGACAGCTATGACATCTATGATGTGTCCGGAAACACGGTCTATGTGGTCAAGGGGCAGTTCGCCTGGGGGCACTGTCTGAAGGTCTTCAACACTGCCGGATATGAGGTCGGAACGGTCAAAGAGCGCCATTTTACCTTTTTCCCGAAATTCGAAATGTATCTCGGTGACCGCTATGTCGGCTGCATCAGCAGGGATTTCAGTTGGTTCAGGCCGCGCTACAGCATAGACTGCAATGGCTGGCAGATTCAGGGTAACTGGATGGAGTGGGATTACTCCATTCTGGATGCTTCCGGTTGTCCCGTGGCTTCTATTTCCAAGAAGCTGTTTCGCCTGACGGACACATACGTGATCGACGTTGTCCGCCCGGAAGATGCGCTCTGTGCGCTGATGTTCGTGCTTGCCATAGACGCCGAAAAGTGCTCCAGAAGCTGATAAATGCAAAAAACCGGAGAGTTTGAACAGCACCGCCATTCCATAGTTCAAGTATTATCTCATACTTGTCTAACAGATGGTGGTGCTGTTCTGTTCACTCTCCGGCGTTTTTTATTCTCAGCCGATCAGCTCACAGACGAGATCACTGTAGGCTGTCGGATCTTCCAGCGGCAGATTGGCCATCAGCAGGCCCTGCGCATACAGAAGCTCTGTAAGCTTCTTTGCCGTATCCGAATCGTCCTGCGCGCACTTTTGCAGGTGCTGGAGCAGCGGATGCTCCGCGTTGACCTCCAGGATCCGGCCGCAACGATAGTCGGACTTCGGATCGAGCGCATGGAAATACTTCTCCATTTCAAAACTCATGCCGCCATCCGGCACCATCGTCACCGCATGACTGCCAAGATCGGTCGACACGCGGATTTCCTTCACTCTGTCGCCCAACGTTTCCTTCATGAAGGTCAGACAATCCTTGAAGCTCTCCGCCTTTTCCTCTGCAGCTTTCTTTTCCTCGTCTGTTGCAAGGTCAAGGTCATCCGTCAGAATGTTGCGGAACTCGTGCTCCTCATACTTTTGCAGTGTCTGCGGGATGAACTCATCCACCTGCTCAGTCAGAAGCAGAACGTCAAAGCCGCGCTCGCGCAGCATCGCCGTCTGCGGCAGCTTTGCCAGATGCTCCACGCTGCTGCCCGCAGCGAAGTAGATGTGCTTCTGCGATTCCGGCATGGCCGCGCAGTATTCCTTGAGCGTGACGAGCTTCTGCTCCTTATCGGAATAGAACTCGATCAGATCCTGTAAGAGCTCCTTGTGCGCGCCAAATTCCGAAACCACGCCGAACTTGAGCTGGCGACCGAAGGCTGCATAGAATTTTTCGTACTTCTCACGGTCGTTTTCAAGCATTTTTTCCAGCTCGGCCTTGATCTTCTTCTCCAGATTGTTTGCAATGAACTTCAGCTCACGCGTATGCTGGAGCATCTCACGGCTGATGTTCAGGCTCAGATCCTGTGTATCGACCACGCCGCGGACGAAACGGAAGTGCTCCGGCAGCAGGTCGGCGCAGTTCTCCATGATCAGAACGCCGGAGGAATAGAGCTGCAGCCCCGCCTTATAGTCCTTGGTGTAAAAGTCATACGGCGCCTTCGCCGGAATATACAGCAGAGCCTTGTAGGTCACTGCACCCTCCACGGACAGGTGGATGACGCTCAGCGGCTTCTCAAAGTCATAGAACTTCTCGCGGTAGAAGTTGTCGTATTCCTCCTCGGTGACATCCTTCTTGTTCTTCTGCCAGACAGGAACCATGGAGTTGAGCGTCTGCCACTCATGGACGGTTTCATATTCCGGCTTGTCAGACTCCTTGGTTTCCTCCGTCGGGCGGGTAGTTTCCACCTCCATACGGATCGGATAGCGGATGTAATCGGAGTATTTACGCACAAGGCCGCGGATGCGGTACTCGGAGAGATATTCGGAATACTTCTCATCCTCCGTATCCTTCTTCATTGTCATAATGACATCCGTGCCGGCCGCCTCGCGCTCACAGGGTGTGATCGTATAGCCGTCTGCACCGGTGGACTCCCATTTCCATGCCTCATCCGCACCGAATTTCTTGGAGATCACCGTCACCTTTTCGGCGACCATAAAGGCCGAGTAGAAACCGACGCCGAACTGACCGATGATGTCGATATCCTCTTTCTTTTCCATCTCCTGTTTGAAGCCAAGAGAGCCGCTGTGTGCAATAGTACCGAGATTTTCCTCCATCTCCTCCCGGCTCATGCCGATGCCGTTATCAGAAACGGTCAGTGTGCCGTTTTCCTTGTCGGCAGTCAGGGTGATTGCAAAATCGCCGCGGCTCAGGCCGACGGATTCATCCGTCAGCGCACGGTAGGCCAGCTTGTCGATCGCGTCAGAGGCATTGGAGATCAGCTCACGCAGAAAGATCTCCCGGTGGGTATAAATTGAATTGATCATCAGATCAAGAAGACGCTTGGATTCCGCCTTGAATTGCTTCTTTGCCATAATTTCAGCTTCCTTTGTTTTCGTGTTTGGCACTCTCTGCATCAGAGTGCTAATGCTATTATAACGCTGTTTTCCGATTTTGCAAGGGGTTGTCACAGTTTATTTACAAAATATTCCGTCTGTTCCGCAAGGCTTTCTCAGGCCGCCGCATCTCGCGGCGTGCGCACTGCCGCTCCGCATTTCAAATCCACACGGAAGAACGCTTCCATTACTTGCCGAAACTTTGCCGGAGAAGTTGCGAAATTCCCTGTTTTATGTTATGCTGTAATAAAGACAGTCCCGTCAATGATGCGAAAATCGTCAAAAACTCGTCTTCCGTTCGTTTCAGGGCAACTTACCGAACCTTCCTCTGCCTGAGAGAGAAAGCGAGGCGCACAAGCCATGACCAATAACCGAAGAAACGTGCTGCCGATGCTTCTTGCGGCTGTGGCCGTTCTTCTTGCCTATTCCTGCCGTATGCTTGCCATGTTCAGAATTGGCGGGCAATCGCTCAGTTTTGTCCGCGCGTTGATCTATGCCTCCTTGTTTGCCGTTCAGTCGGCGGCATGGGGGCGCTCGGTGGTGCAGGAGCAGACCCGTCGGTACATGGTCAGCGCAGGTGTGCTGATGGTAATTTGGAGCTTTGTCCGCACGGTAAAGTATGAGTTTGAACTGCCGCCCGTGGCCATAAGGTTGTGCTGGTATCTCTACTATCTTCCCATGCTCTTCATTCCGCTGATGGGACTTTTCACGGCGCTCTCCATCGGAAAGCCGGACCGCAGGCAGCACAGCCCCGTCCGGGTAACTCTCTGGCTGATCACAGGTGGACTGCTTCTGCTGGTACTGACCACCGACCTTCATCAGCTTGTATTCACCTTCCCTGACGGTGTCCCCTTTTCGCAGCGCACTGACGTGGACTATGGTTACGGTCCGTTATATTTTGCGGTCGTTGGCTGGATGGGCATCTGCGGTATCGCCGCGCTTGTGGTAATGCTGGTTAAATGCAAGGTACCGCATTCCAAAAAATACTTCTGGCTGCCGCTGCTGCCGATGGGGCTGATGTTTGCCTATACCGTTATCTATTATATCGGTTTCCCATGGCTGCGCTTCTGGCTGGGCGATATGCCGTCAGCCATCAGCCTGCTGTTTGCCTCTGTATTTGAAGCTTGTCTGCGGTGTGGGCTCATCGCTTCCAACACGGATTATGATGCTCTCTTCCGAACCGTCTATGCCGGAATGATCATCACCGATTCCGATTATCATATCCGCTACATCTCTGATCGGGCATTGCCCCTGCCGGAAAACGTTCTTCGGCAAACTGAAAGCAGCAGCCTTCGCTATGGTGGAAGTCTGCTGCTGAAGGCCAGCCCGATCAGCGGCGGTCACACCATATGGCAGGAGGATATCTCCGCACTTCTGTCCATCAAGGAGGCGCTTGAAGCCACGCGGGAGGAACTTCAGGAGCGCAATGACATCCTTCGCGATCAGTACCGCCGCGATGCGCAGCGCTACCGGTTGGAGGAGCAAAACCGCCTGTACGATCTTGTACAGCAGGAAACGCAGAAACAGCTTCGCCAGATTGACGAGCTGACCGGCCGCTATGCCCAAGCCGCTAAATGCGGTGCAGATACAAAGCCTCTTCTCTTTCGTCTGCTGGTGCTTGCCACCTATGTCAAGCGCCATAAAGACATGGTCGTTCTGGCCGAGCGCATTCCATATATGCCGATGAACGCGCTTCATTCAGCCCTGCGGGAATCCTGCGGCAATCTGAAGCTGGGCGGAATCGACTGCAATTTGTACCTGCCGCAGAGCGCGGCAAGCCTGCCCATCCGGGCGGCGCTTTCCGCCTATGCCTGCTTTGAGACTACATTGGAAGCATCGCTGGAGCAGCTTCGCTATCTGCTGGTCAGCCTCACCCGCCGGGAAGGCGTTCCGGTCTTGTCCATGACGCTGGACTGTGCCGCCGACCTGCGCGGTATCTTCTCAGGATTCCCCTCCGTTCAGACAGAGCAGACGGAGGAAGGCTGGATCGTAACCATGCCCATAACGGGAGGTGCGGAACAATGACCGGTGCTATCTGGAGCAATACGCTTCTCTATAACGGCAGCATCCTGCTGGTTCTGATGTTTCTTGCACTGTGCCTGCAATTGTTCTGGCTTCTGTGGAATGTAGAATACCGCCGGCACATTCTGTGGCTTCTTTCCGTATTGTGGTGGTTTTCCCTCTTCTGGCTCTTTCTTACCCTGATCGGCAGGGAAAAGCTGCCGGAGTCCCCTCTGCGCCTACTCCCGACCGTCCTGATGTTTTCTTTTGCCTATACCGCTGTGCTGACTATCTACGCCGTAAAATGGCGGGAAGGAAGCATCAACCGGAGCAGCATCAAGGAAGCCATGGATGACCTGCCTGTAGCAGGCTGCTATTTCAACCGGTATGGCATCATCAAGCTCTGCAACCGGCAAATGTATTCTCTGTACCGTGAAATGACCGGCAAGGAGCTGCAAAGCCTGGATGGACTTCACGCGGCGCTGGCCACCCACGCAAAAAACGGCGTCTACCGCTCTCCCGGCGGCCGGGTGTGGCAGTATACCGAACGGACGATCTCTGCGGAGGGTCAGCCCTACATCGAAACGGTATTCACCGATATCACCGAGCTGTTCACCGCCAACGAGGAACTGGAAAAGGACAACGCAGAGCTGGCACGCGTCAATGCAAAGCTGAAAAAGCTCTTCGCCCGCGCCTCCGACCGCATCCGGGAACGGGAGCAGCTCGCCTTCAAGCTGAGAATTCACGACGAGATCGGCCACAGTCTGTCTGTCATCCGCCGAATGCTGCAAGGCGAGGCCGACAGCGAGGATGCCGAGCAGCAATCCACGAGCTGTCACTGGCGGCGGGAACGCTGGTTGTTTCCTCCGGTGCCGGGGTCTGCGATTCCTACGACCGGCTGCTGAACGAATGTGCCGAGCTTGGTGTGGAGCTAAAGCGCGACGGAATGCTTCCGGTAGAGCCGGAGATCTACGAGCTGATCGTGGCTGCCCTGCGGGAGTGCGTGACCAACTGCGTCCGCCATGCCCACGGCACGCAGGTAAGCGTGCGTATCCGGGGTGTGCCCGGCGGATACACCGTACGCATTACCAACGACGGAGAAACGCCGAGAGGACGCATCGTCGAGGGCAGCGGTCTGTCCGATCTGCGGTGCAGCATTGAGAACGCGGGCGGCGAAATGCAGCTTTCCCACAGTCCGGAGTTTGTCATGCGGCTGACCTTTATGCGGGAGGAGATGAATCTATGAATATACGAACGCTCATTGTGGAGGACAACAAATTCGCAGCCGATTTCTTCAGGGATATGATCGAAAAGCAGCCGGATTTCTCCCTCTGCGCCGTTCTGCGCGACGCGGAGCAGGCTCCGGAATACTGCCGGGTAAACCGTGTAGATCTTGTTTTGATGGATGTGCAGACCCTTCATGGCCATTCCGGGATCTCCGCAGCCGGGAAAATCAAGTGTGCGCAGCCGAATATCAAAATTGTGGTCGTCACCTCGCTTGTGGATGCCGAGGTGCTGGAAAAGGCCCGCACCGTCGGCGTGGACAGTCTGTGGTATAAGGAGCACGGCGAGCAGGAGATCATGGATGTGATTCTCGGCACGCTGGATGGCAGGTCCTTCTTCCCGGCGGAAGCACCCAATGTAGAGATTGGCAGCACCTGGTCAAATGACCTGTCCAACATGCAGAAGGACATTCTGCGGCTTTATATCTATGGGGACTCCTATGCGACCATTGCAAAAAAGCTGTTCATCGAGGAATGTACGGTAAAATATCACATGAATCAGATGATCAAAAAGTGCGGTTTCTCCTCCAAGCAGCAGCTCATCGCCGCTGCCATTGACAGCACCATCGTCGCCCAGCTTGACGACGGCTGAGTTCTCTGCCTCTGTCGTGAGTCAGCACGCGGAGCGATAACATCATTCCCCATTCTATTCTTGTTTCAAAGCACGTTGTTTCAAAAATATCATTTTCCGCATTCCTCCAGCCATCGCTTTCATCACATTTTTGCAAGCGCTTTGTTCTCCTGCGCCGAACCGTTTTCAAAAAACGCCGGAATTGAAAAAGACTATACTTTCGTATAATGACATCGAAAAGGCCATTCTGTATAATATAGTTATACCATAGCAAGTCCTGTTTGCTGTACAGAAAGGCGGGTGAGAAAAAGTGCGGAGTATCGTAATCGATATGCAAAGCGGCTTGACAGCACGGGGCTATGAACGAATGCTCCTCAGCGACATGAAGGACTGTAAGCCCATTGTGGCGGGCGGTCCGGAGGATGTGGTGGAGCAATGCCGGATGTTCCGGCCCTATGCTCTTTTGATGGAGGTAACATGCTACACGCCGTGGAAGCTCTGTGAGCGGCTGAAGCTCTGGGAGGCAGTGAAAAAACTGCTGCCGAGCTGCAAATGTGTGCTCGCAGTGGACGAAAATGCCGATGCAAAACTTGCCGACGAGGTAGCAGCCTGCAAGAAAAACGGGCAAATTGACGCCTTTATCTTCACCTCCTCCAGCGACCGCTATCTGGCTGCACTGCTGGAAACGCTTTGAAGGGCGGTGGTAGGAAGAAATGCGTCCGCTAAGCCGCCCCTGTCTGAAAACAGGAGCATCTCCGCAAGGCTCCAAAGCCGGAAAACGACGCGCAGTTTTCTGTGTCATGGCGTGCGCCCTGCACAGAAAACAACCAATTTATTGAAACAGGAGGAATGATTGCATGAAGTCTACCAACGTAAAACGATTTTTCAGTGTCCTTATGACTCTTGTCATGCTGGTATCCGTTCTCTCGGCTGCCGCATCGGCAGCTCCGTCCGGAGACGGCATCCTCGCAGCGGACAACGTCATCATCAATGAGACTCCCATGGACGAGATGCCCCTTGAGAACGACAACGACTTAACCGAGCCCGTTGTCACCTATGAGGTTCCCTTTACCAAGACGGTTAAGCAGGGCGGCGAGGCCGCTCCCGGCGAGGAAACCTTCAAGCTGGAGATTTTCAATCCCGGCGTCAGCAGTGCCGCGAACGGCATGGAAGAGCTCTATACCGCAGTCGTAACCACAAACGGCACAGGCGACTTTGACAGCAAGCTGGTCATCACCGGGAAGGAGTCCAGAGTACGGGAACTGATCTGCGAGGGCTTCTTCGTCCGCGAGCTTCAGGACGGCAAGGAAAACTGGACATATTCCGATGCGGTCTGGCATCTGCATCCCGAATACGACCAGGCAGGCCAGAAGGAAGTCCTGACCATCCACGCAGCATATAAGGAAGTCTCCGACAACGGCGAATTCTACCGCATTGAAGAAAAGGCCGCAGAGAAGATGACCTTTGAGAACACTTATACCTTCACCGATCCTGTGATCACCTATGAAATCCCCTTTACCAAGACGGTTAAGCTGGGCGGCGACACCGCTCCCGGCGAGGAAACCTTCAAGCTGGAGATTTTCGAAATCGGCGTCGGCAGCATGGAGGAAATCAAGGAGGAGTTCTATACCGCAACCGTTACCACAAACGGCAAGGGCGACTTTGACGGCAAGCTGATCCTCAATGGGCCGCGTTCCATGATCCATGATCTGGTCTGCGAGGGTTTCTTCGTCCGCGAGGTCAAGGAGGATAAAAAGAACTGGACATATTCCGAAGCCATCTGGTATGTAAATCCTCAATATGATCTGGAAAAGCAGGAATATGTTCTGACCATCCATGAAGCCTACACGGAAACCACGGCAGACGGCACCTTCTACAGATTTAAGGAAACTCCCGTGGAAAAGATGGTCTTTGAGAACACTTACACGCTCAACAAGCCCAATTCTCCCAAGACCGGCGATAACGCGAACCTTCTTCTGTGGTTTGCACTGCTGGTCGTCTGCGGCGGTGCTGCTGCTGTCAGCGTTGCTTCCATGAAGCGCAGAAAAGAGAACTAAACGCAGCTTCCTCATGGCGGGCGGGGGCGGATTCTCCGTCCCCGCCCGCCGGAAGCGGGCCCATGCCGGCCCCTTTCCGAAAGGCGGCAACGGTACGTTGCCGTTTTTCGGAAGGAAAAAACACCCGGAAACAGGAGGACATCGCCATGAAAAGAACCGTTTCTATTCTCTTTTCCCTTCTGCTCACTCTTTGTTTGCTGAGCGGCTGTGAGAACTTTCCGCTTCCCTTTCCCTCTGTGCCGACGGAGAGCACAGCTCCCTCCTCTGACGCACCGGACAGCAGCCTAACGCCGGAGTCTTCGGAGCCGGATCCCACGGAGCCTGCAACTCCACAGGTCCAATCTCTGAAAGAGCTTCAGCAGCGCATTGCCGCCAGCGGCGCTGCTGTCGGCGTTGCCTCTCTCGGCTACGTAAGCAGCGAGCTCAGTATGGCAGATTTCACCATCTTTGTTGAATCGCACCCTCTTGCCGAGCAGTATCCTTTTCTGAATCTCGGCGAGTGCTTTATGACCGATGGTCAGGAAGTTTATGCCATCGTTCCGCCTTGCGAGATCGGTACCATTACCGTATACGCCGCAGAGCCCTCGGAACAGGGCGAGCTGATCGTAAACAAAACCGCTCCTCTCTTTGAAGGAAAGCCTGGAGAAGTTCTCCTGCTGCGCTGCAATCTCAGCGAGATCTACTCCAACGTAATGATTTCCGTCACGGACGGCGGCGGCGCCATCCAGTTCCAGCCCTCGCTTTCTATGGAAAATGGCCGTTTGCAGGAGATCGGCGGCGTTTTTGATTTCACTGACTATGGCGACAGCATGGATTCAAGAGACATTGAAATCGCCACAGAAATCCTCTACGACATTGCCGAGGTCCGTGACGCGCTCGATGCCGGAATGACGCTGCTCTATACCGGAGATATGCAGGAAATCGAAGGCCGTGAATGCTTCATCTTCGCACTCGGCACGGAGCATTCCGAGCAGTTTGTCTGCGAGCAGCTCTATGCCGTCTGTGACAATCTGGTTTATGCTTATGATGCGCTGAGTGACAGCTGGTCGGTGGCCAGTTTCGGCTGAAAATGATGCTTCCATAAGAACTATAAATGAAAAAGGCTACGAGCAACTTAAAGCCAACGCATCTTTCCCTCATTAAGACAAAGAATAACAGGAGGTTCTTGACATGGGGTTGTTTGACAAAAAATACTGCGATATCTGCGGAGAAAAGATCGGACTTCTCGGAAATCGCAAGCTGGAGGACGGAAATCTCTGCAAAGAGTGCGCGAAGAAGCTGTCCCCGTTTTTCAGTGAGCGCCGCCATTCAACGGTGCAGGACATCAAAAATCAGCTTGCCTACCGTGCGGAAAACGAGAAGGCGCTTGCCTCCTTTTCTCCGACACTCACCTTTGAAGGAAGCAAAAAGGTGTATATTGACACTCTCGGTGAGCTGTTCATTGTTACCGGGCTGTCCAACTGGCGCAGCGGCAACCCGGATCTGATCCGTCTTTCTCAGGTGCGCGCGGTTGATACTGACATCCGGGAAAATAAGGAAGAGCTTTTCTATAAGGATGCAAACGGCAATCGGAAAAGCTATGAGCCGCGCCGCTATTCCTGCGAATATGAATTCAATATGACAATTCGTGTAGACTCGCCCTGGTTTGATGAGATCGAGCTGGAATTGAGCAGCGGCAATCGCCCGGAGAGCCGTTATACCGATCTTTACCGGGAATATGAGCGAAAGATGCATGATCTTGCGGATATTCTGCTGCGGCGGGATAACCGTTACCGGGTCTATGATGGCGACGGATATCTCAACCGGATCAATCCGTCCGACAATTCCCGGATGGCGGCGGCTCCGGCAGCAGGCGGCATACAAAGAAACGCCGCCGCAAACGGTGACGTCTGGCAGTGCCCCTCCTGCGGCACCCAAAACAGAGGCAAATTCTGCGAGAACTGCGGTATGCTAAAGCCCGCACCGCGTCCTGAATCCACAAGCTATGGGCGGAATCCGTCTGCCTCCCCCTACGCGCAAGGGAGTGCCGTACGCATTGCATGCGCAAATTGCGGTTGGATGCCGGCCACAGGAGAATCCGCCCCGCGGTTTTGTCCGGAATGCGGCAGGCCTCTGTTCTGAACCGCAGACGATCCGAGAGAGAAAAAGCAATTAGCCATTCAAATATAGAAACCACCTCGGAGGGATTAAAATGAAAAGACTGACGATTTTCCTTTGCCTCATGCTGATACTGCCGGTGCTGGTGCTTCCGGCCTCTGCGAACGAAACCCCTATCATCACGCAGCAGCCACAGAATTGCACTTTCCCGGAAAACTCCGTAGCAACGTGGAGCGTGGAGGCAACCGGAACCGACCTTTCCTATACCTGGTACATCCGCTATCACGGCATCGACTACTGCACTCTGGATTCCTTTAACGAAGGCCATCCATGGCAGGAGGGCGTTGTCGGCTCAGGTTATGGCTGGAATCAGACCGGTAACGTGTTTTATATCAACGGCATCGGCAGCGCACTGGACGGAGCGGTCATTTTCTGCATCGTAACAAGCGGAGCGAATGACTTTACGGTGTCTCATTTTGCCACCATCTCCGTAAGCGGGCAGGTCATGCCCCCAACACTGGTCGTGCCTGCCTCCGTTACCATTGAGCAGGATAAGATTTTGAAGCTCTACTGCGATGCGACTGCCGCAGAAGGTGACGAGGTCGTTTCCTATCTCTGGTACGAAACAACCACGGGTGAGCTGAAAGACATCGTCGCCATCGGAATAAACGAAGGCTATGAGGAAAACTACCCCATTCTTGTCTGTGATACCACAACGCCCGGAACGCGATACTATGTCTGCATGGTGGAAACGCAGAAGGGCGGCCGTGCCTACTCCAGCGTGATCCCCGTAACAGTCAAAAAGGCGGGCAGCCAGACAAAGCCGACGCAGCCGACGAACCCTCCCGCCAAACCCACAAATCCCCCGGTGCAGCCGACAAATCCATCTGCCAAGCCCACGGACCCCCCAGCTCACCCTACAACTCCCACCATCACCCGCCACTCAAGCGTTTCAGGCCCGACGGAGCCCACAGAACCGGCAGGTTCCTCCGCAACCACGAAGCCGGGCAATCAGGTGCTGCCCAGTAAAGGTCCCGAAGCATCTGAGCCCACAGAGCCGAGTGCTCCCACAGTTTCTCAGAAGGAGCTTGACACTCTTTCCATTTTGCCGGCTATTCTGATCGCGCTCGGCGGCATTGTGGTTGGCGGCGGCATCGCGTGCCTGATCATTGTATTGGTTAAGAAAAATAAAAACGGAAAGGAATGACCTTCGTGAGTATCTTTGACAAACTGAAAAGCACAGCCCAGCAGGCGGTAACCACCGCCGCACAATCTGCCGGCAGCAAAAAAGAAACCTTTACCTTTGCCGCGCTTCCCGAAAGCCTCGCCGAAATGCAGGCACTTTCCGAAGCAAGTCTTGACACACCGTTCAAAACGGCTGCTCTCACGGTTCTCGCGCTCTGCGCCTACGCCGCCGATAAAAGCATCGGCACGGAGATGCTGAACTGGCTGCGCGGGCCCCGTCCGCTGAACGGGCAGGAGATCTCCTTCCTGAACGACCGCTTCCGGGACGGCAAAACATATCTGCCTTTCACCTATTTCGCAGGTTCGACGCCCGACAACAATTACACCCCTTCACAGCCGTACCGCATCACAATCGAAAGCAACCACGTCTCCGCTGAGGAGCAGGGCTATATGAAGCTGTTCATCCCCTGCGGCGGTGCAGATGCACCCCGTCCCATCAAGCTGCGTCAGCGCGGCAGCGACGGCAAGTGGTTTTTATGGGAACAGTATCTGCTGACCGGCGTGCGCACGCCGAAGGCTGCCGACCCCTGGGCCTGAGATCTCACTGTTTGAACGCTTCCTTGATGATTCTGTAAGCCCGTGCCGAGCGCATTGATTTCATCTTTCAAGAGGAAAAGAGGCTTGCTCCGGCAAGCCTCTTTTCAGTAAAATGTTATTTCATGCTTTTCACAGAATTTGCGGAAAGCAGTCTTGTCTATCACATACAGCCCTGGAGGGAGAAGGAAATGTCATGATAAAAACGTTGCTCGCAAGAACCACCGCTTTTCTTTTGTGCTTCGCGCTTCTATCCGGCCTGACCGGGTGTGGGCTGCTCCCTAAATTCCCCGCTTTCCCCGAACCGGATTCAAAGGCTCCCTCGGAACCGGAAACAACGGTTTCCTCTGAGCCGAAGTCCCCGGCAAATCAGGAACCGTTCGTGAGTATTCCGCATTTTGATGTTCCCCTCGAAGAGCGCTCCCGGAACGGCTTTGACAGCGCAGCATATGACAGTGCATATCATGAGTTCGCTGCACTTTTGGAATCCGATGGGAATGCGGCGCGAATCGGCGAGCTGTACAAGATCATAAATGGTCTTATCCAAGACAGCAAAACCGACGCTGCACTCGCATTGTACGATTATGATCTGGATGTTTCAAATAAAGAGCTTGCCGAGTGCTATTCCTCCATGCAAAGCACCTACAGCAGCGTATACGGCAAAAGCGTTCACCTGTTCCGTTCCGTCTTTTCAACCGCCTATGCCGACACGTTCCGCGCACAGATCGGAGATGCACTTGCGGATAAATTGGAAGCGGCAGCCACGGTGACTGAGGAAGAAAACGCGCTGAAAGCAAGGATCCGGGAGCTTGAGCGAAGTTATGACACACTCGCCCGGCAGGGCGCGGACAGCCTGGCCTTCAAGGAGCTGTATATCGAGCTTGTCAACGCCAATAACGCCTACGCCCGCCTGCGCGGGCATGAAAACTATGCAAGCTATGCCTATTCCAAGGGAAAGGGGCGGGATTATACCATTGAAGACATCAGAGGGATGGAAAGCGAGGTCGTCACCAGTTTCATCCCCGTCTATCGCGCCTATGTCAGAATGGTCACCAAGGATGTTGTTTATGATGCATATAAAGAAAACCATGACAGCGGCGAAGTGAAGTTTTCAAAGCTTAAAGGCTGCATTGAAAACATCTCTCCAAGGTTGGTCGAATCTCTGGAACATCTGATTCAAAACAGACTCTATGATGTAGAATTCTCCGATACCAAGGGACAGTCGGACTACACAGTGGCGCTGCCTTCCTATCATGACGCCTATATTTTTATAAACCCGCAGAATAAGGTATCTGATT
Source organism: uncultured Eubacteriales bacterium (assembly GCA_902475855.1). GTDB lineage: Bacteria > Bacillota > Clostridia > Oscillospirales > Oscillospiraceae > JAZOXB01. The sequence continues at coordinate 15,062 of CABSBF010000011.1, read as the reverse complement.
ATAAAACAATCCTTCACGAATTCGGGCACTACAACGCTCTCTATTACAGAGCAGGCGATGCCTTTGACCCGAATCTTGTGATGGATGTGGAGGAGATTATGTCGCAGGGGCTCCAGCTTCTGTGCTATGACTATTATGACGCATATAATGAGACATACGGAAGAGCGCTGGCGCAAAGCACAGTGTTTCAGATCATGCAGTCGGTGTCCAAGGGTTTTGCGGTAAATGAGGCGGAATATCTCTGCTATACAACACCCGAATTGACAGTTGAAAAGCTTGATGAGATCTGGTCTGCGGCCAACAAAAAATACGCACAGCCGCTCGGCAAAACGGAAGATGCCTGGACGGCGATCCCCCACGTGTTTCAGCAGCCTTTTTATTATATCGGCTATGCAACTTCCTCGCTTGCCGCATTTGAGCTCTTTGCGGAATCAAGAGAGGATTTCCAGAGAAGCGTGGAGCAGTACTTCGCGATCGTGCAGCTTCCTGCCGGAACCGGTTTTCTCACGGCACTGGAAGCTGCGGAGCTGGATAACATCTTTGAAAAAGGAAGGATCGCGGCGCTTTCGGAAGAACTTGCCGATATCCTGCTTTCGGAGCAATCGCTCTCTTCTCCCCAGCAGTGACACAAAGCGGAGATGCCGGCGGCATCTCCGCTTTGCTTGTAAAACTGTAAAACAACGTTAATTTCTTTTGAAATCCGGAATCTATTTGGAAAGCACTGCGGTCAGAACCGGCTCCAAGTCCTCACAGGTGAGCGATTCCGCATTACCGGAGTCGCAAGCCTTGGCAACGTTCGGGTCGATGGGCAGCCGTGCCAGCACCGGCAGATGGTATTCCTTTGCGGTTTCCGCCAGATGACTCTCCCCGAAGATCGCGTGCTCCCGGCCGCAGTCCGGGCAGCGGAAATAGCTGTAGTTCTCCACCAGACCCAGTACCGGCACCTGCATCATGTTGGCCATGCGTACGGCCTTGCCGACAATCATGGAAACCAGTTCCTGCGGTGAGGTGACGATGATCACGCCGTCGATGGGCAGCGACTGAAACACCGTCAGCGGTACGTCGCCCGTTCCGGGAGGCATATCGACGAACATATAGTCTACATTGTCCCAGATGACGTCCGTCCAGAACTGCTTGACCGCGCCCGCAATGATGGGGCCGCGCCACAGCACGGGATCGCTGGCATTGTCCAGAAGCAAATTGATAGACATGATCTGAACCCCAGTCTTGCTGACAGCCGGATGCAGGCAGGCTTCTTCCGCGTCCGCACACTCCTCCACGCCGAACGCCTTCGGGATAGAGGGGCCGGTGATGTCTGCATCCAGGATCGCGGCGCGCAGCCCGCGGCGCTGCACTGCGGCGGCCAACATGGCCGTGACCGTGCTCTTGCCGACGCCGCCCTTGCCGGATACAACGGCAATGACCTTCTTGACCTTTGACCGTTCATTCAGTTCCGCCAGCAGGCTTTCCTGCTTGCGCTCTCCGCAATTCTCGCCGCAACTTGAGCAGTTGCCGCTGCAATTCTCGCTCATGGTAAGTCTCCTTTTCTATTCTTCGATCTGCGACGCAGCGGTCTCCCATTGCGTCATAAGCTCTTCCAGTTTTGTTTCTGCCGCTTCGCGCTCCGCCGTCAGGCGCATCAGCTCCTGATAGTCCGCAGATGCAGCCTCCAATGCCTTATCCAGCTCAGCCACAGCCTGCTCCTGCACACCGATCTCTCGTTCCAGGCGGCGCACCAGCTTCTGCAACTCCTTTTCCGGCAGGATACGGGCAGGCTTCGGCGCTTTTACTTTCTTCTCCGCAGGACGCTGCATGGCCTCATGCTCCTTGATGGAGCGGTACTTCGCATAGCCGCAGGGGTAGTCGCGGATGTCGCCGTTTTCCAGTTCCCACACGCGCGTAGCAAATTTATCAACAAAATAACGGTCGTGGGAAACAAAGATCAACGTTCCCTCGTAGTCCTCGATCGCACATTCGATCCACTCGCGTGAGGCCACATCCAGATGGTTCGTCGGCTCATCAAGGATGAGCAGATTGATCTTGTCGTCCATCAGCATACACAGCCGCAGACGCGACTGTTCCCCGCCGGACAGTGTACCGACTGTCTTGAACACATCTTCCCCGGAAAACAGGAAAGCGCCGAGGCGGTCGCGAGCGACCTGCGGCGTACAGTTTTTCTCATAGAGCATGGTGTCGTAGAGCGTGCGCTCGGGATGATCGAAATGGATGACCTGCGGCAGATAGCCGTACTTGACGGAGGGGCCGAAGCGGATCTTCCCTTCGCCCGGTTCCTCACCCAGAAGCACGCGCAGGAAGGTCGTCTTACCGGTGCCGTTGTCGCCCAACAGTGCGATGCGCTCTCCGCCCGTGACCTGCAAATCCACGTTGGAAAACAGCATCCGGTCACCGAAACGCTTGCCCAACCCTTTGACGACCAGAACTTCGTCCCCGTGGAAATCCTTCTCTCCGAAGCGGGCGCGCAGAGTTTTTTCCTTCGTCGGGCGCTCGGTTTTTTCTATGCGTTCCATGCGGTGCTGAATAGACATCGCACGGCGGTAGAGCACGCGGTTGTTGATGCCCCAGCCCTTCATACGTTCAAGTGTAAAGCCGAGCTGCTTGAGTTTTGCCTGCTCGGCCTCGTATTGCTTGAGCTGCGTATTGAAGCGTTCCTGCTTTTCCTGTAAATAGAATGTGTAGTTCCCGCTGTAGAATTCCGCCCTGCCCGCTTGGATCTCAATGATGCGATCGACTACCTGATCAATGAAATAGCGGTCGTGGGAGATTGTCAGGACGGTTCCCTTGAATTTCTTGATATAAGCCTCCAGCCACTCGACGCTGTGCAGGTCGAGGTGGTTCGTCGGCTCGTCCAGCAGCAGAATATCCGTTTTTTCCAGCAGCAGGCGCGCCAGGTTGACGCGCGTTTTTTCGCCGCCGGAGAGACGGTCGAATTCCTGCGGCCGCATGGCCTGCGGGATGCCGAGACCGTTGCAGATCTTGTCTGTCTGCGTGGCCTGCTCATAGCCGCCGCCCGTCTGGTAGGCGCTCGACAGCCGGTCGTATTCATTCAGAACGGCCTTGTCCGCTGACTCGGACATCCGATGCTCCAGCTCCTCCATCCGGCGCTTCATCGCCTGTAGAGGCGCAAAAGCCGTCGCCAGAACGTCATCTACCGTATACCCCGCCGGGTAATGCGGGATCTGGGAAATCAGTCCCAGCTTCTTCCCTGCGGCGATCATGATCTCACCGCTGTCCGGCGTGATCTCACCGGTCAGCAGACGAAACAGCGTAGTCTTGCCGCAGCCGTTGCGCCCCATAATGCCGACGCACTCACCCTCATGGATGTCAAAGCTCAGCCCGTCCAGCAGAACGCTGCCCACTTCAAAGGACTTGACCAAATCCTTTACCGAAATATCAACCATTGTGTTCTCCGTAGTTGCACAAAAAATCTTCTCTTGTCATCAGAACATTCAGCGCGTCCAGAAGTGCGTTGCTGCTCATGTGTTCCGGCAGTCGCAACGTCTGCAACAGCTCTGCGCGCCGCGCCGCGCTGTCCGTTCTGCCGGAATAGCCGGCAGCATAGAGATCTGCCTTGGTGATCGGCTCCGCCCGGCAGAATACATCCGGCTCCGCCTCGGCGCCCGCATCGCGCAGCGCCTGCAAAAGCACCTCCGGCGGCATTCCCTCAACCCCCAGTTTTCCCTCTTTCCCAGGGTGATCCTTACGGCGTTCCTTGCCATAAACATCCGGGATATAAGCGTGCAGCACGCCTTTTTTCGGCAGCACACGCTTGAGATAATTGCGAATTACAAAGCCTGCACCGTCCGAATCCGTCAGGATGATCAGCCCGCGGCGCTCCGCCGTCAGGCGAAGGAGCATCACAAGTTCCTTGTTTTTCATCACGCCGAAGCCGCTTGTTTCAAACACCGGCGCATCGACGAGCTGACGCAGTGCGTTTTTGTCATACCGTCCCTCAACAACGATCGCCTGCCGCAGCTTAATCATGGCGTGCCTCCTCCGCAAGCGTCAGGACCAGCATCTCCAGAAGCCGTTTGGGATCGTCGTAGGAGCGTTTGAGCTTATAATCCGTCTCGCTGCACAGCAGCACAGCACGGCTGCAAAACCGTTCGGACAGCCGCCGCGCCTGCGACATGGTCTTATTGGCGGCAAAGGATGCCAATGAATAGAGCTGTGCCAGATCGCCCGCCGTTTTTCCGGCGTTCATCAGCGTTTTGGCCGCATTGAGGCGGCGTATTTGGCTGCCGATGGCGGCCAAAATGGGGATCGCCTCCGGCTGGAGCTTGAACATCACGTCCAGCCGCTCCAAAGCGCGGGAAAAGTCCCGCTGTGCCATCGCATCCGCGATTTCGAATACCACCGCCTCCATTGTCGGCTCGGCAACCGCATCAATATCGGCCTGCACAATTTCTCCGGCCTCGGAATAGGCACAGAGCTTTTCGATCTCCATATCCAGATGCGTCATGGAGGCGCCGCAGTAGCGCAGCAGATAATCGCAGGTCTGCGGTGAAATTGTCTTGTTTTTCGCCCGGAAATGCCGGACGATCCATGCCTTCAATTCGCGCTCCGGCTGATAGCGGAAATTCACCTGAACGGCGTTTTTCTGCATGGCCTCCCAGAGTTTTTTCATGCGCTTGTCTGGCTTGAACTCCAAAGCGCTGTAGGTCAGTACCAGGCAGCAATAATCCGGCAGGTCGGACAGAATTTCTGCAATCTTGCTGCGCTCTGCCTCCGGCAGAAGGAAGAGATCGACGTCGTCCACCTGCACCATGGAACGCTCCGACATCATGGGAATCGCCTCAATGCTGTCGTAAAGAAGCTGTGCCGTCAGGTTCTCCTGCGTCAACCGGTGAAAATTAAAATCCTCCGTCAGCTCATCCAGAAGCTGCTTTTTAAGCATGGAAAGATAGTGCCGATGCAAATAGTCTTCTTCACCGTAGAAAATATAAAAACGTCCCGGCTGCTTCTGGGCAAGATCTCTTTTCAGTTGTTCATACCCGGCCTGCGAGTCTTCCGTTTTTTTAGCCATATACTACCTCTCGATCACGATTGTTCCCGCCTCATCCGTGCGGAGCGCAAGCGCACCGATTTCATCAATCCGCGCCAGAACTTCCGGCGCAGGGTGTCCATAGGAATTTCTGCCAACGCTGATCACGACGATCTCCGGTGTAACCGTCTGCAAGAGCGCGTTTCCGGTGGAACTGCGGGAGCCATGGTGCCCCGCTACCAGCACCTCAATGTCGTGCAGGCCATGCCGTACCGCCAGAATTTGCTCCGCGGCCACATCCATATCACCGGTAATCAGTATATCATATTCTTCCACGGACATCAATGCACTAATTCCGTCATTGCGGCCTCCGCGCACCGGTGCAAAAACTTCCAGCCGTCCGTCCGGAAATTCCACCGTCACATCCTGTCGGACAAAGAAAACGGGCACACCCGCTTTTTCCGCAGCGGCGAGGATTCGACAGCAGCTTTCGTCGTCTCTCCGGTCCGGCGCCAAAATTGCGCCGATCTCCAGCCTGGAAAGAAGCTGCGGCACACCCCCGACATGATCCTCGTCAAAATGTGTCAGCAGCAAAAGGTCGATCTGCCTTTTCCCCTGCATCAGCAGCCGGCGGGCAAGCTGCTCTCCGGCATCTTCCGGATAGCTTCCGCCGCAGTCCGCCACGACCGTCAGGCCGCCCGGTTGCAGAAGAAGGCATTGCCCCTGGCCGACATCCAAGGCTGTAAAGGTCAGTGCGGCATTACCCGGCAGCATGGAAAATGCTACCGCGCAGGCAAGCGTTGCCGCAGCCGCGCCGCAGAATACGCGCTTACACCGGCAGCGCCCAAGAAGGAAAATTGCCAGAAGAACATAAAACCCGGCGATCCACAGGCAAATATACTCACTCTGCGTATAGACCGCCGCAAAGGGAATCCGTGCAAGCGCAGCGGTCACCCGCAGGATCAGCCGTGCACACCAGTCCAGCGCACAGGCAAGCGCACTACCCAACGGATACCACAGGAAACTCAGCAGCACGGCCGCACATCCGAATGTAAACAGGCAGCCGACCATTGTCAGCAGAAGCAGATTCGTCACTGGCGCAATCAGCGACACCGTTCCGAAATAAACCGCAACCAGCGGAAGTGTGAAAACCGTTGCTCCAAGACTCATCGCCTGAATGGAGAAAACCCCGCGTGCAAGACCGGTCAGGCGCGGATGCTTCTTTTGGAAGGGCTTCGGCAGGAAGCGGCGCTCCATCCACCGCAGAAGCGGCTCTGCAAAAAGGAGGATTCCCGCCGTTGCTGCAAAGGAGAGCTGCAAGCCGACATTGGCAATTGCCCAGGGATTTACCGCCAGAAGCAGGAACAGTGCAAGCCCCAGTGAGGTCGGCGCATCATTTTCGCGCCGGAACAGAGGGGCCAGCAACAAAACTACGTGCATCACAACCGCACGCACGACGGAAGCCGGGAAGCCCAGCATGGCCGCAAAGAAGAGCATGGCTGTGATGCCGGCAAACGCCGCCAACCGCCGGCGACGGAAGCACAGCAGCAGTGCCGCACCCGTAAGCAGTGATACGTGCAGACCGGAAACCGCCACTACATGAGAAATCCCGGCGAGGGACATCTCGTTTTTGGTTTTGTAGGAAAGTCCGCTGCGGTCGCCCGTCAGGAGCGCACGCAGGAAGCCCTCAGTATCTTCGGAAAAGAGCACGGTAATTCTCTCGCGCACAGCCTTCGCCGCCGTGACCGGAACATCGCGGAGCGGCGTCTTTTCCGCAGCCGTAACCTCCGGTTCGCTTCTCTGAAACCCGAACAATCGGATATCCTTTGAGGAATAGTACAGATTGTCATCCTCCCCGCTGCCGCGGGAAATATCCGTCACCTTTGCTGTCAGGTGCAGCGTGTCGCCGGGGTGCAGAGGCCGTGCTTCATCAAGATACAGAAGCATACGTCCCCCGTCCAGCCGTACTGTGACACGGCAGCCATACTTCGTCTCTTCCGGAAAATCGCAGACCGTCACTGTAATCTCTTCCGCATCACCGCAATGCTTGCGCAGCGGTGCCAGGCGAAGTCTCTCATAGCCGAAACTCCATAGCAGTCCGACCGCCAAGCCAAACAGTGCGATGCGCACGCGCTTTGCCTGAGGCAGTCGTAGAAAGCACAGAAAAACGCCGCACAGCAGCAAACTTCCCGCCGCAATCAGGCAGGCTTCCGGACGCAACAGGTATACATAGACGGCCGCAGCCGCCGCAAAGGAAAAGGAAAAGATCGCCAGTTTACGCATATCGTCCCTCCTTCCCGACAGCAAGCAGGACGGGTATTTCGCCCGTCCTGACAAAAAGCTATTAGTTGAAGCTGCCCAGCGTCTTACCGCCGAGCACGTGGAAATGCAGGTGCTTGACCGTCTGACCTGCGTCCGCGCCGCAGTTTGTCACCACACGGAAGCCATCGGAGAAGCCAAGTTCTCCGGTCAGCTTTGCGATCACGGCAAAAATATGCCCGACCAGCGCCGCATTGTCCTCCGTCAGCTCCGCTGCGGAGGCAACATGCATCTTCGGCACCACGAGAAAATGCTGCGGTGCAAGTGGCTGAATATCATAGAACGCAAGGCAGTACTCATCTTCATAGAGCTTTTTCGACGGAATCTCCCCCGCTATGATCTTGCAGAAAATACAGTCGTTCATTTCTGTAACTCCTCTTATTTCGCGTTTGTCGCGACAAATTCATCCACGACGGCCAGCGCGTTGTCCAGCTTCATCGGGTCCTTGCCTCCGCCCATAGCGGAGTCCGGCTTGCCGCCGCCGGAGCCGCCGCAAATCGACGAAACCTCTTTGACAAGCTGTCCGGCTTTGATGCCGCGCGCCACGGCATTCTTGCCGCAGACTGCCAGAAGTGTGATCTTCTCATCCTGCACGCCCGCCAAAACCGCGACAGCGTCCGGCTCCCGGTCGCGGATCTGATCGCCCAGCTTGCGCAGGTCCGCAGCGGAAATGTCGTTTCTGGAGATCGTCAGCACCTTCAGACCGTTGACATTCTTCGCGGAGAAGAGGCAGCGCTCGATCTCGCCGCTGAACAGCTTGTCCTTCATGCGGTCTAGGCTCAGCTTCAGATCCTTCAGTTCGCCCATCAGTCCATGCGCACGCTGCAAAAGCTCCTTCGGCGTGGTCTTGAGCTCCTCCGCAACATTCAGCAGGACGCGGTTGGCCTGTTCCATCTGCTCAATGACCTTCTTGCCGGTGTATGCCTCAATGCGGCGCACGCCGGAAGCAACGGAGGCCTCAGACATGATGCGGAAGGGACCAACCTTCGCAGTGTTGCTCAGATGTGTGCCGCCGCAGAACTCGACGGAATCCTCTCCCATTCTGACCACACGGACAACGTCGCCGTACTTTTCCCCGAAAAGCGCGGTCGCACCGAGCTTTTTAGCCTCCTCGATGGGAAGAATCAGCGTTTCCACATCCTCGCCCTTGAGAATCATTTCCATCACAAGAGAAGATGTTTTAGCGATCTCCTCCGCAGTCATTGCAGAAAAATGGGTAAAGTCAAAGCGCAGATGATCCGGCTCGACCAGGGAGCCCGCCTGATGGCAGTGGTCGCCCAGTACGCGCGTCAGCGCAGCGTCAAGCAGGTGCGTTGCGGTGTGTGCGCGGCGGATGGCATTGCGGCGCTCTGTATCAATGGACACCGTGCAGACGTCCTCCAGCTTGATGGAACCGGAAACGACTTTGCCATAGTGCATGAACTTGCCGCCCTTGTTCTTCTGAACATCCGTGACCTCGAACACGCCGTCCGGGCCGGTAATCGTACCGTGGTCGGCCACCTGGCCACCCATTTCCGCATACATCGTCGTCTGATCCAGAACAACGATGGCTTCGACCCCCTCGGCAATCTCCGTGCGCGGTTCATCCTCGGACACCATCGCAAGGATCTTTCCCTGCGTTATATCGTTTTCATAGCCGACAAATTCGGTGGACGGGATGTCCTGACCAAACTCGATGCCGGCCCAGCCGAGATCGCCCAGCGCCTTGCGCGCCTCTCTTGCACGAACTTTCTGTTCCTGCATCTGACGCTTGAATTCCTCCTCATCGACCTGCATTCCCTCTTCCTTCGCCATCTCGATCGTCAGGTCGATCGGGAAGCCATAGGTGTCGTAGAGCTTGAATGCATCCGCGCCAGAGAAGACGGTCTCTCCCTTTTCCTTGTGGGAGGCCAGCATTTCCGCAAAGATACGCATACCGCCGTCGATGGTCTTTGCAAAGTTTTCTTCCTCCACGCGCACAACGCGGGTGATATAGGCAGCGCGCTCACGCAGGTAGGGATAATGCCCCTCATTTTCATGGATGACCGTTTCCACGATTTCGCACAGGAAGGGATGGTTCACTCCCAGCAGCTTGCCGTGGCGTGCCGCGCGGCGCAGCAGACGGCGAAGGACGTAGCCGCGGCCCTCGTTGGAGGGCAGAACGCCGTCCGCAATCATAAAGACAGAGGCACGGATATGGTCTGTGATAACGCGCAGGGAAACGTCGCGTTCCCTGCTCTGGCCGTAGCTTGCGCCGGTCAGCTCAGTTACCTTGTTGGTGATGTTCATCACGGTATCGACATCGAAGAGGGAATCTACATCCTGGCAGGCAACTGCCAGACGCTCCAGACCCATGCCGGTGTCGATGTTCTTCTGTACAAGCTCGGTGTAGTTGCCGTGGCCGTCGTTGTCGAACTGGGAGAAGACGTTGTTCCATATCTCCATATAGCGGTCGCAGTCGCAGCCGACTGTGCAGCCGGGCTTGCCGCAGCCGTACTTCTCGCCGCGGTCATAGTAGACCTCGGAGCAGGGACCGCACGGACCGGAACCATGCTCCCAGAAATTATCCTCCTTGCCGAAGCGGAAAATGCGGTCAGCCGGGATACCGATTTCTTTATTCCAGATTTCAAAGGCCTCATCGTCATCCTGATAGATCGACGGATACAGGCGGTTTTCATCCAGGCCGCAGACCTTGGTCAGAAATTCCCAGCACCACGCGATGGCTTCGTGCTTGAAATAGTCACCGAAGGAGAAGTTGCCAAGCATCTCAAAATAAGTGCCGTGGCGTGCGGTATGGCCGATGTTGTCAATATCGCCGGTGCGGATGCACTTCTGGCAGGTGCAGACACGGCGGCGCGGCGGGGTGACCTCGCCCTTGAAATAGGGCTTCATCGGCGCCATGCCGGAGTTGATAAGCAGAAGTGAAGCATCGTTCTGCGGAATCAGGGAAAAGCTGGGCAGGCGCAGGTGTCCTTTGCTTTCAAAGAAAGACAGGAACATCTCGCGCAGCTCGTTTACACCGTATTTTTTCTGGGCCATGGGAATCAATCCTCCAATCAATTGATAAAAAATACACCCCACCCCAACATAGGGGCGAGGCTCACTCGCGGTACCACCCTAATTACCGCCGGAGGCGGCATCTTAAGTCATCTTCTAACGCGGATGAAGCGTCCCGCTCTTCGCAGGCTGCTCAGAAGTGGCTGCGCCTACTGCTGGCCGCAGGGCTTTCACCGTTCCCCTGCTCGCTGCCGCCGCCGGTAGGCACTGGCTTCCTCAACGCATAATTCCGATATTACACTTGTATTCTAACAGGGGCAGCAGCGTTTGTCAACCACGAAAACATTTTTCCAACTTAATAAAAACTTAATTTCTTTTGGGTTATATTTTTAATAACTCCCGTCTACAATAATAACTGTAAGTGTTGAGTTTTTCTTTTTCATTTTCCCCCTCTATCATAACGAACGCAGCAGGCAAGCCAGCCACTTGCCTGCTGCGTTCATTTTTTACTGTAAACATGCACAGCGCTGCGGTCATAACCGCAGCGCTGTGATTCGTATCAATCCAATTAGATTTGCCGGGATCAATATGCGACGCCCCAGTAGATCATCTTCTTGGCAGGCTTGCCGCAGATGGCGCAACGGTCGCCGAGCTGCTCCTGAGCAAAGGGGATGCAGCGGCTGGTCATACCGGCCTCTTCCTTCATGCGGATCTCGCATTCCTCCTCGCCGCACCACATCGTGCGGATAAAGCCGCCGTTCTGCTGTTGCAGGCGCTTGGCCTCCTCCAGCGTCTCGGCGTCATAGGTGTGCTCGGTCAGGTTCTTCTTCGCCTTCTCGTACATACCATGGTGGACAGCGTCCAGCATGGCCTCCACGGTATCAGACAGCCCATCGAGAGAGACAAAGCTCTTCTCTCCGTTGTCGCGGCGAACCAGCACACACTGGTTCTGCTCGATATCCTTCGGGCCAAGCTCCAGGCGCAGGGGCACGCCCTTCATCTCATATTCGGCAAACTTCCAACCGGGGCTCTGCTCGGATTCATCCATCTTCACCCGCAGGCCGGCGGCACTCAGGGCAGCCGCGACCTCGCGTGCCTTCTCCAGCACGCCCTCCTTGTGCATGGCAATGGGAATGACCACAATCTGCACAGGGGCGATCTTCGGCGGCAAAACAAGTCCGTTGTTGTCGCCGTGCGTCATGATAATGCCGCCAATCAGCCGTGTGGAAACACCCCAGGAAGTCTGGAACGGGAAACTCTGCTGGTTGTTCTTGTCAGTAAAATGGATATCAAAAGCTCTGGCAAAGCCGTCGCCGAAGAAGTGCGATGTACCGGCCTGCAATGCCTTGCGGTCGTGCATCATACACTCAATCGTGTAGGTTGCCTCCGCGCCGTTGAACTTCTCTTTGTCGGTCTTCTGGCCGCGGGTCACGGGCATGGCAAGCACATTTTCGCAGAAATCCGCATAGATATTGAGCATACGCTCGGTCTCCTCGCGCGCCTCCTGCGCAGTTGCGTGCATGGTATGACCTTCCTGCCAGAGGAACTCACGGTGACGCAGGAAAGGACGGCTGGTCTTTTCCCAGCGCAGCACGCTGCACCACTGGTTATACATCTTCGGCAGATCACGCCAGGAATGGATGATATCATGGAAATGCTCGCAGAAGAGCGTTTCCGAGGTCGGGCGGATGCACAGGCGCTCTTCCAGCTTTTCGCTGCCGCCCATCGTGACCCACGCGCACTCCGGCGCGAAGCCCTCGACGTGATCCTTTTCTTTCTGGAGCAGGGATTCGGGAATCAGCATCGGCATATACACGTTCTCCGCGCCGGTCTTTTTGAATTCTGCATCCATGATTCTCTGGATATTCTCCCAAATGGCATAGCCATACGGGCGGTAGACAAACAAACCCTTTACGGAGGAATAATCAATCAGCTCCGCCTTCTTGCACACGTCGGTGTACCACTGCGCAAAGTCGACCTCCATATCGGTAATCTGTTCCACTTTTTTCTCTTTTGCCATATCCCCTCAGCCTTTCTGAAGCAGTATTTATGCACTTATTTTATTTTATCACAGATGTCAAGAGCCTGCATAGGATGAATTATGCCGGGCAATCCCTTTCCCGGCAATTTCTCAGTACAAGGGAGGCCGCCAAATGGTGCAGATCACGATCACACTCGACCCCGCCGCTGCGGAGTTTTACCGGCACGTCGCCGCGCTGGCCGGGCTTTCGCTGGAAACGGTGCTCTCCGATGCGTTATTCAAGCTGGCCGGCGAATTATCACTGGAGGCAATGCGGCAGAAAGAAGCCGCGCCGTGTTGATTTTTCCGGAAGAACTGGTATAATGAAAATAGTACAGAAGAGAAAACCGGAGGAAACAGAAATGAAATCAATCCGCGACGTTTATAAAATCGGCAAGGGACCGTCCAGCTCCCACACCATGGGGCCGGAACGCGCTGCCAAGCTCTTTCTGAAGAAGTACCCCGATGCGGAACGTTACCGCGTCGTTCTCTATGCGTCTCTGTCCAAAACCGGCCGCGGTCACGGCACCGACCGCGTGCTCTACGAGGTGCTGGGTAAAGACAGAGCCGAAGTAGTCTTTTCCAAGGAGCCCCCTGCTGATCTCCCGCATCCCAATACGCTGGATTTCTTTGCCTATCAGGGCGAGGAGCTGATTGGTTCAATGCGTGTGCAGTCCATCGGCGGCGGTGATATTGTCATAGACGGCGAGGATACCGCCGAAGGAGAAGAGATTTACCCTGAGAATTCCTTTGCGGAGATCGAGCAGTTCTGCCGCTGGCGCTACATCTCCCTGAGTGAATATGTAGAGCTGAATGAAGGCACCGAAATCTGGGATTTTCTCGCGGAGGTCTGGACGGCAATGAAAAAGTCCATAGCCGACGGCCTGAATGCCGAGGGTATCCTGCCAGGCGGCTTACAGGTCGAACGCAAGGCCAAGCGCCTGTATGCGCAGGAAAAGCCGGATGAGCTGCCGCAGATTCGCGAACTGCGCATGGTCTGCTCCTACGCCTTTGCCATTGCGGAACAAAACGCCGACAACGGCACCATCGTCACCGCACCGACCTGCGGCTCTGCTGGCGTGCTTCCGTCGGTGCTGCTGTATATGCAGAAGCGCCACAACATCCCCGATCATGAGGTTCTTAAGGCGCTGGCCGTGGCCGGTCTGTTCGGCAGTCTGGTCAAGCGCAACGCCTCCATCTCCGGTGCAGAATGCGGCTGTCAGGCGGAGATCGGCACGGCCTGCTCCATGGCTGCCGCCGCACTGTGCCACCTGATGGGCAAGAGCATCAACGAAACCGAGTACGCCGCAGAGATCGCCATGGAGCACCAGCTTGGTCTGACCTGCGACCCCATCTGCGGACTGGTGCAGATTCCCTGCATCGAGCGCAACGCCGTCGCCGCCAAGCGTGCCATCGACGCCTTCAACCTGTCGAGCCTGCTGTGCGGCTCGCGAAACATCAGCTTTGACATGGTCGTGCGCACGATGAAGGAAACCGGTGTGCATATCAGCTCCAAGTACCGCGAAACCTCCGAAGGCGGCCTCGCCCGTCTCTATGACCGCCACCGGGCATAAGAACTGCACTAATCATCGGTTGCCGGTCTGTGCAGCGCCTTTGGAAAGGTCTTTGGGCCCTTGAGTTCCGGTTTCGGAAAGCCGCAGAGGGCGCTCCTTGAAAACGTCATCCATAGAATCTTGTTTTTTCAATTTGAAACATACTTCCATAAAAATGCGCTCGGTTCATTGAGGGACTTTCCCCCAATAAACCGAGCGCATTTTTGGCTGAATCAGGACGGCTTCCCGGTTTTTACGCGCAGCAGAAGCCACTTCCAAAAGCCTCTGCTCTGCGCTTACATCACCGCAGCGTTCATGCTCTTGAGCTGCAATTGCAGCTTATCTGCAATCAATGCGATGAACTCCGAATTTGTCGGCTTGCCCTTGGTGTTCGACACCGTGTAACCAAAGAACCGCTGAAGCGTTTCCAGATCACCGCGATCCCATGCGACCTCTATGGCGTGGCGGATGGCGCGCTCGACGCGCGAAGGCGTCGTGGCGAAAGTCTTTGCAACCTGCGGATACAACACCTTGGTGATCGCATTGATAACGTCCATGTCGTTTATCGCGATCATAATCGCCTCGCGCAGGTACTGATAGCCCTTGATGTGTGCCGGAACGCCGATCTCATGAATGATAGAAGTCACCATTGCCTCTACGTTCGCCTCCCTTGAACGTGCGGCGGGAGACTTGCGCTGGCTCATACCATCGCTGATCTCATTCATCCGTTCCGCAATGGCGCGCGGGGTACAGGGCTTGAGCATGATGTACTGCACGCCGAGGCTCAGGAACATCGACGAGATGTACTCCGACACAAACTCTGCCAGTACCAGCATGACCGGCCTTTTCTCCAACTCGGACGCCGCTTTCAAAACGGACATTCCGTCGGCTTGCTGTAGCATCAGATCAACCACAAGAAACTCCGGGTTTGTCTCCCGCAGCAGGCTGATCGCCCGGACGCCATCAGTCGCGGTGCCGACGATGACGTACCGATCTGTCTGCCGCAGTGTCGCGGCGAGTTTCTCACAAAACTCGTCGGTGCCATTGGCAAGCAGAACGCGATACATTTTTTGCATTTTGACTCCTCCACTTTTGCTTCCTCCTGTTTCGCCCGATTCAATCGAACGGTAGGTCTACTTTAGCATACACTTCGCAATAATTCAAGAAGAAATCTGTATTTTTTACCAAATTT
>CABSBF010000010.1 GCA_902475855.1 uncultured Eubacteriales bacterium | reverse complement strand
GGCTACGGCCACGGCGCGGTGGAGATCGCCAAGCGGCTCGAGCAGCTCGGCGCGGGCTATCTCGCCGTGTCGAACATCGACGAATGCGAGGAGCTGCGCGACAGCGGTGTGACGCTGCCGATCTTAATGCTGGGCTTCACGCCCGCGGATCAGACGGCGCGCATTTTGCAGCTTCATATGACGCAGGCGGTGCAGAGCTACGCCATCGCGAAGGAATTCTCCGACCGCGCGGTCGCGCTGGGCGGGAAAATGACCGTACACATCAAGCTCGACACCGGTATGGGCCGCCTCGGCTTTTCGTGCGACGAGGCGCATTTTGACGCGAGCCTGCGCGACATTCTGCGTGTGCTCGAACTGCCGGGACTCGACATCGAGGGAGTGTTCACGCACTTCAGCGTGTCGGACGAGGACACGACGGAGAGCGTCGAATTTACGAAATTGCAGCATGAGCGCTTCGCGCGCATGATCGAAAAGGTGGAGACGCAAAGCGGCTTCCGCTTCCAGCTCCACCACTGCTGCAATGCCGGCGGCATTGCGAGCTATCCTGAGTGGGCATGGGATATGGTGCGCTGCGGCATTATCCTCTACGGTTCGGGCGACTTGGCCGAAAAGATGGGCATGCAGCCCGTCATGTCGCTCAAAACGCGCGTGGCGACGATCAAGGACTTCGCCGCGGGCGAGCCCATCAGCTATGGGCGCACATACTTTACGCAGCGGCCCAGCCGCATCGCGGTCCTGCCCATCGGCTACGCCGACGGCCTGCACCGCGCGCTCTCGAATAAGATCGAGGTGCTCACGCCCTATGGCCGCGCCAAGCAGGTTGGGCGCATCTGCATGGATATGTGCATGATCGACGTGACCGACCTCCCGCAGGTGAAGTCCGGCGACGAGGTCGAGATCTTCGGCGAGCACATCCTCTGCGCGGACGATGCTGCGCTCTGCGATACCATCCCCTATGAGCTGATGTGCGCGGTCAGCAAGCGTGTGCCGCGCGTTTACCGCTTGAACGGCGTACCCGTCGACAAGAATTTGCAGCCGCTTTAAGAAAAGCACGCGGCATCTGTCCTCAGCATACGATGGACTGGGGGCAGAAAGACGGGGAAAGTTGCGAGCCCCCGTATAAATTCCGCCCCCGCGTGGGAGAATGACAGTGGCCCTTGAGAGGGGGTACTTCTTCCGCTCGGAGTGTGAATAGCTAAGTGGATATCAATGTGAAACGCGGCGATATTTATTACGCCGATCTTTCGCCCGTGGTCGGAAGCGAGCAGGGCGGCGTGCGCCCGGTGCTCATCGTGCAGAACGACACGGGAAACCGATACAGTCCTACGGTGATCGCCGCGGCGATCACCTCGCAGACGAACAAGGCAAAGCTGCCAACGCACATTGCGCTCTCCGCGCCGGACTACGGCCTGCCGCGCGACAGCGTGGTGCTGCTCGAGCAGATCCGCACGCTTGACAAGCGGCGGCTGCGCGAGCGCATGGGGCGCGTGGACGGCGAGCTGATGGAGCGCATCGACGCGGCCATCGCCGTGAGCTTCGGCCTGCAAAGCACACAACTGGTATAGACCTCCCGGCGCGGACAAAGCCGTGCGCGCCGGGAAGAAATGAGGAAAGACAGTATGAGAAAGAAAGACAATGCCTTTGCCCGCCTTGTGGGGCTGCTTCTGGTGAGCGCGACGGTCCTGACGCTGACGGTCGCCGCGACCGGCGGCGCGGGCACGAGCAGCGACCCGCTCGTGACCTTGAGCTACTTAAACGAAAAATTTCTGCCGCAGGTGCTCTCGGATGTGGACAAGAAGACCGCGAGCCGCGAAAAAGAGCTTTCCCAGAAGCTCACCGAGCAGGTGAAAAGCGAGACGAAGGCCTTTGAGCAGAAATACGGCACGGTGAGCGGCAGTACGGGCGGCACGGCGCAGAGCTTTACGGTCGTCACGCTCAATAAGGGGCAGATCCTTTACATGGGCATCGGCTGCGAGGCGATGCTGCGCACGGGCAGCGGTGTGTGCGTGGCATCGAGCAATCCCGGCCTTGTGGATGAGACGAGCGGCACGGCCCTCGCCGGCGGCATGGCGCTTTCCAAGAATCACCTTTACATGGCGACGGTCGACAGCCGCGGCGTGCAGGCGGGAGCGAACGGCACGAAGCTCCTCGTGCGCGGCGGCTACAGCGTGCAGTAAAAGAACATAGGGCATAATCAAAAGAGCCTGTGCGTAGGATAGCACAGGCTCTTTTGCCGCGTGAGGGGGAAAGGAAATGGATGGATGGCGGCCGCTGAATGGGGGAACGCTCTTCCGCTCCGCGCGTCTCGACTGTGCGCTCTCGCGCTTTCCCGGCGCGCTCATCTGCGAGCGGGGGCGGGAGACGCTGCTCGCGATCCCCTGCCCCGAGAACGGGCCTTTTCCGCTGCCGGAGCTTTTCTGCCTTGCGTGCATCGCCCCGGTGCGGGGGCGGCGCTGTGTTATATACCGGCTGAATGAGAAAAAAACGCCCGTTATGTGGGAAAATGCAAATTATGTCTACCATCTTGGGGAAAAGCGTGATATACTATCTCCGAATAACAATGAGAAAAGAGGTCCTGCACGATGAAATGCCCCTATTGCGGCTATAAAGAGAGCAAGGTCATCGATTCCCGCCCCGCGGAGGAGGGCAGCAGCATCCGCCGCCGCCGCGAGTGCCTTTCCTGCGCCAAGCGCTTTACCACCTATGAAACGGTGGAGAGCCTGCCGATGGTCGTCATCAAAAAGGACGGCAGCCGCCAGAGCTTTGACAGGCGCAAGGTCCTCAACGGCATGATCCGCGCGTGCGAAAAGCGCCCCGTTCCCTTCGAAGTGCTCGAGCAGAAGGCGGACGAGATCGAGCAGACGCTGCAAAACTCCCTCGAGCGCGAGATCAGCACCGAGTACATCGGCGAGCTCGTCATGGACAAGCTGCGCGCCGTAGACGAGGTGGCCTATGTCCGCTTTGCCTCGGTCTACCGCCAGTTCAAGGACATCGACACGTTCATGAAGGAGCTCAACAAGCTCCTCGAAGGCAAGTAAGGCAGGCACACTACAGGATATTCTTGATGGAGATCTCCTGAATTTCAGAGAGCACCAGGAGCTGAGAGCGAAGCTCGGCGATGCACGCGCGCAGCTCCTCTTCGTCCTGCTCGGCGGCAAAAATGTCCGCCTTTGCAAGCAGGGCTTCGACCTCGTTGAGCACATCGTGCTGCAAAACGATGTGGAAATAGGCGCTGCGCTCATCCCAGCTCTTGTGCAGCGCGGCGAGGGAATCGCGCACGGCGGACCAGTCTTCCGCCTGCGCACTGCGCTGGAGATCGTCGAGCGAGACGCACCAGCTCTCCACGATCCTGTCGGCGGCGCAGGCGTTGACAAGCGTCGCGGAAAAGAGCGCGAGCAGCAGCAGAAACGGGATCCAGAAAAATCGCTTCATTGGTCATGGTCCTTTCCGATGCACAAAATTTTGCCCGACCCGTCGAGCGAGAGAAGAAAGATCTCCGACGGGGCGCGGTAGCCCTGTGCGCGTATTTGCTTTTGCAGCCATGCGCCGTCCAGCCCCGCAAGGGCGAGGTTCTCGCCCAGCACGCGCCCGTCGTTGATGAAAATGCGCGGGAGGAAGGTGTCGTCCTTCACAGGTTTTCCGAGCTGCTTGGGCGTTGCGGGCTGCTCGTCGGGGTAGAGGAGCACGGAGAGCTGTCCATCCGTTTCGAGCACCGCGTACTTGACGGTCGTGAGGTCTGTCACGCCCTGTGAGCGCAGCTCTTCAATGAGCTCATCGAGCGTAAAGCGGTTGTGGCGCATCGCCTCCTGCTGCACTTTGCCATCCAAGATGAGCGCCGTCGGGCTGCCGCAGATGAGCCGCCGCAGCCGGATGGAGCGGACGCTGCCCCACGAGAGCAGCATTGAGAGCGATAAGAGCGTCATGATCGGGATGACGCCGTTCAAAAGCGGGATGCCGAAGTCCTGCATCGGCACGGCCGCAAGGTCTGAGATGAGCAGCGTGAGCACAAGCTCGATGGGCTCCAGCTCGCCGATCTGCCGCTTGCCGAGCAGCCGCAAACCGATCATGATGAGAAAATAGAGCACGATCGTGCGGATAAAAGCAGTGGCCATTTGATATCCTCCCTTTTTGGGGAGTTTGCCCCGCGCAGGAGCAAAATAACCGTCTTCATCCGGAGAGCATCCGGTTTGAAATATAAGAAAAGCAAAAAACGCAGATGAGAAAGGAGACCATGGAGCGCATCTCCATCACAAGCGCCAGCGCCCGCGAAGAGATCGCGGGACGACGAGGAGGGAAGAGGATCGAATCTTCGGCGGATGCTTCCCCGTGCCCGTGGGCGCGTACACAGCCGGCAAATATGCGGGCGACCGCAAAACAAAGGGGCTGTGACCACGGAAAAAGCGACAAATGACTGCGCATTTGTCCTTTTGACGAAGCGGCGGCTTTTGCCGCCAAGGGGCGCTCTTGCCCATTTTTTCAAATCATCAAAAGGAGAATTTTCAGATATGTGCGGAATCGTTGGATTCATTGGTAAGGAACAGGCGGCGCCCATCCTGCTGGACGGGCTTGCGCATCTTGAGTATCGCGGGTATGACTCCGCGGGCGTGGCCGTCATTTCCTCGGAGCAGAAATTGCAGGTGAGAAAGGCCGTCGGACGCTTGAAGGTCCTCAGCGATGAGATTCACGGCGGCGCGGACATTGAAGGCTGCATCGGCCTCGGCCACACCCGCTGGGCGACGCACGGCGCGCCGAATATCGTAAACTCCCACCCTCACGTGAGCGAAGACGGCAAGTTCGCCGTCATCCACAACGGCATCATCGAGAACTACGTTGAGATCAAGGAATTCCTGATCGGGCAGGGCATCACCTTCAAGTCCGAGACCGATACCGAGGTCGTGGCGCAGCTGCTCGAATTCTACTACAACGAGTGCCACGACTTTTTGGAGGCCGTGGGCCGCGTGCTGCGCCGCATCGAGGGCGCTTACGCGCTCGGTATGCTCTGCGCCGACTGCCCCGACCGCATCATCGCCGCGCGCAAGGACGCGCCGCTGCTGCTCGGCTACGGCGAGGGCTGCAACTTCCTCGCCTCCGACGTGACGGCCATCATCAAGCACACGCGCGACGTGGCCTACATGGAAGACGGCGAGGTCGCCGTGCTGACGTGCGACGGCATCGAGGTCTACGATGCACTCGAGCAGAAGGTCGAAAAGAAGCACTTTACCATCGACTGGGAGGTCTCCGCCGCGGAAAAGGGCGGCTATCAGCACTTCATGCTCAAGGAGATCATGGAGCAGCCCGAGGCGCTGCGCCGCGCCATCTCCCCGCGCGTGAAGGAGGGGAAGGTCGTCTTTGACGATCTGAAGCTCCCGGTGGAGAAGATGCGCGAATTCACCCGCATCTTCATCGTCGCCTGCGGCTCCTCCTACCATGTCGGTATGCTCGGAAAGTACACGCTCGAGCACCTGCTGCGCCGCAATGTCGAGGTCGTGCTCGCCTCCGAGTTCCGCTACTGCGACCCCATCGTGGACGATAAGTCTCTTGTCATCGTCATCTCCCAGTCGGGCGAGACGCTCGACACCATGGCCGCCCTGCGCGAGGCAAAAAAGCGCGGCGGCTACATCCTCTCCATCGTCAACGTGGTCGGCTCGTCCATCGCGCGCGAGTCGGACGATGTGCTCTACACCTGGGCCGGCCCCGAGATCGCCGTTGCCACGACCAAGGCCTACTCCACGCAGCTTGCCGTGCTCGATATGATCGGCCTTGCCTTCGGTTCGGCGCTCGGCACGGTGAAGAAGGAGGAGTACGACGAGGCGGTGGCAGAGCTCCAGAAGCTGCCCGAGAAGATGGAGCAGTTCCTGGCGAGCGACAGCTGTAAGGACATCCCGAAGTACGCCTCGCAGTACTTCAACCACAGCTCTGTCTTCTTCATCGGCAGAAATCTTGACTATGCACTGGGCCTTGAGGGATCTCTCAAGCTCAAGGAGATCAGCTACATCCATTCCGAGGCCTACGCATCGGGCGAGCTCAAGCACGGCACGATCTCTCTCATCGAGGACGGCACGCTCGTCATCGCGCTGGGCACCTACGCGCCGCTTTTCGACAAGGCGATGAGCAACGTGGTCGAGGTCAAGGCGCGCGGCGCGGACGTGCTGGCGCTCACGACCGAGAGCCACCGCGAGGAGATGGAAAAGACCGTCGAAAACGTCATCACCATCCCCGATACGGTAAACATGCTGCTGCCGTCGCTCGGCGTGGTGCCGCTGCAATTGCTCTCGTACTATATTGCGCTCCAGCGCGGGTGTGATATCGATAAGCCGAGAAATCTCGCAAAATCTGTTACGGTGGAGTAAGCAAACTTGAGAAAAGGAAGCCCGGAAGGGCTTCCTTTTTGCTTGTCCCCCCCCTCGTAGGGGGCGGGGGGTTGCAGCGCGTTGCGCCACTGCCAGACAAAGGGGGTATTCTCTTTCGCAAAAGAGAATACCCCCTTTGCATCCCCCAGAGAAAGGCTTGCATTGCAGGCTTTGGGCTTGAAGGACTGCACGCGCTGCGCAGTGTAAGTGCGGTGTACATGGCTTCGCCATGAGTCTTCTGCGAGTCGGTACCGGTATCAACCGCGCCCTACTCCGTGGGGCGCGAGTGACGCTCCCTCGGCGGCAGACTGCGGTGCGGGCGGCGGCATTGCTTTGCTCGCCGCCGCTGGGGGGGATCGCGGCATTGCTTCGCTCGCCGCCTTTTGATGGGTGATGCGTGAACGGGGCGGCATTGCTGCGTTCGCCGCCGCTGTTAGGATTCTGCTGTGATATAGATATCTTCGGCTTGCTGTTGGGCGGCGATTAGTAAGTCTTTTGCATCGCCATAGTTTTGAGCCTCGATTTTTTTGAGCGCGTCGGTCACCGCGTTGAATAGCGTAGTGTACATTTTTTGATAGACTTCCATGATAGACCCCTCCTTAACTCTTTTTGGTTATTTTAACTCATAAGGGTTAATCTTTTCAAGAGAAAATCGCTATTCTTTATGAAAAGAAAGCGGGGGTGGTCGTGATGACAGTAGGCGAAGCCGTGCGGCGACGCATTTTGACACTGTGTGAAGAACGGAATATCACAATCAACCGATTGAGTATTTTGAGCGGTATTACGCAATCCACGCTCAACAACATTATAAGTGGACGGAATCACACAACTACCGTTGCAACGATCAAAAAGGTCTGTGATGGCCTAAGTATTACCGTCGACGAGTTCTTTTGCCCTGAATATTTTCACGATCTGGAGCAGGAATTAAAATGAAACGACCGCGTTAGCGGTCGTTTTTATCATTTGAAAAGCGCGGCGAGCGAAGCAATGCCGCCCGTCCCCCCGCAGATGTTTCCTCGAATCAGTACCATCTCCCCAACCGGCGGCGAGCGCAGCAATGCCGCCGCCCGCACCGCAGTCCGCCGCCAATCTACCGTCAACCGCGCGCTACGGAGTGCGCGCGGTTGATGGATGCATCGAAACGTAGGGGCTCATGGCGAAGCCATGTACACCGCAACCGATTGCGCAGCGCGTGCAGCTCTTCAAGC
This sequence comes from uncultured Eubacteriales bacterium, assembly GCA_902475855.1. Lineage (GTDB taxonomy): Bacteria > Bacillota > Clostridia > Oscillospirales > Oscillospiraceae > JAZOXB01. The sequence goes on along the minus strand of CABSBF010000010.1, from coordinate 47,029 downwards.
GCCAGTCCCGCAATGTAAGCCTTTCTCTGGGGGATAAAAAGGGGGTATTCTCTTTTGCGAAAGAGAATACCCCCTTTGACAGGGCAGTGGCGCAAAGCGCCGCATGATCAATGCAGCGCGCGGCGCTGCAACCTCCCGCCCCCTCGAAGGGGGGATTAAAAAGGAGCATCCTCTTCGGGAAAGAGAATACCCCCTTTGACAAGGCAGCACCTATTCAAACGAGCATACTGACCCCGTGCGTCAGCATGGTGATGATGCACCCGGCGATGGTAACGCCGAGCAGAATGACCGGCACGGCGCGCTTTAGGCGCATATCGAGTACCGCCGCGATGAGCGCGCCGGTCCACGCACCTGTGCCCGGCAGCGGGATGGCAACGAAAAGCAGCAGCCCCCATGTCTGGTAGCGGACGACGTTTGCGCTCTTCGCCTTTGCGCGCGCTTCAAGCCGGGAAACAAAGCCCTCGAGCTTCGGGATATGTACGCGGATCCACTTAAAAAGCGGGCGGACGAACAAAATGATGAACGGCACGGGGATCATATTGCCGATGAGAGAGGCAAGAAAGGCCGTGGGAACGGGCAGGCCCATCGCAACGCCCGCGGGCAGTCCGCCGCGCAGCTCCACGACGGGCAGCATCGAGATGAGCATCGTCAGCAGCGCCTCGCCGAAGGGCGTTTCGTGCAGAAAGAGAGAAACGGTATTTGCCATGGGGCTCCTTTCGTGAGAAAACGGTATTGCGATCTGCAAACAATCACAAAATGGAGTATAGCGCAAACGGAGCAGATAAGCAAGGGAGGAAAAGGCAAAGGCCCCGATCTTTGCGGGGCCTTTGCACGGTGAGTACGCTCAGCGGCTGCGCTCGCTGCGTTCATTGCGGTTCTGCTCGCCGCTCTGGTTCTGAGTCTGGTTCTGGGTCTGGTTGCCGTTCTGGTTCTGGGTCCGATCCTTGCTACTGCGGTTTTTCATGTCTCTTCCGCCTCCTTTCCGCTGCAACTGCCTGCGAGCATAGTGTGGGCGTGGAAAAGCAAAAATATACCGGATGTTTTTTGAGAAAACGCAAAATTTGCCTCAGGCGGAGCATTTCCCCAGTATTGACAGCCATGATATAATCATCCATGACTGAAAATATGAGAAAACAGAGGAAAACGCTATGGAATTGACACAGGGCGTGCGCTTTGACGCGCTCGGGCTGACCGAAGAGGTGCAGCGCGCACTGAAAAAGAAGAATATTGAGGAGAGCACCCCCGTGCAGGCGGGCTGCATCCCGCCGATGCGCGAATGGAAGGACGTCATCGCCAAGGCGCCTACGGGCACGGGCAAGACCTTCGCCTTCGGCATCCCCATCATCGAGCACATCGAGCCGGGCAGCGAGGAGACCGAGGCTGTCATCTTAGCGCCCACGCGAGAGCTTGCCATGCAGATCACCGCCGAGCTGCGCGACCTCTGCGTGTATCTCCCGGGTGTTCGCATCGTCTGCCTCTACGGCGGCGCGCCCATCGGCAAGCAGATCGACGCGCTCAAAAAGCACCCGCAGATCGTCGTGGCGACGCCCGGCCGCCTGAGCGACCACATGAAGCGCCGCACCGTCAAGCTTGATAACGTCAAGACCGTTGTGCTCGACGAGGCTGACCGGATGCTCGACATGGGCTTTATTCACGACGTGACGCGTATTCTCGATAAGCTCAAGAGCCGCCGCAACCTCGGTATGTTCTCCGCGACCATCTCGCGCGAGGTCATGGACATCAGCTGGATGTACCAGCGCGACCCCGAGGAGATCACTGTGCAGGCCAAGGAGGAGAACAAGCCTGATATCGCGCAGTACCGCATCGACGTGAGCCAGAACGACAAGGCACACGTTATGGCGCAGATCATCCGCGCAGAAGGCCACGAGCGCGTCATCGCCTTTTGCAACACCAAGGGCATGGCCGAGCGCCTCAAGGCGTTTTTGATGATGGAGGGGCTGGACGTGGACTGCATCCACGGCGACATCCCGCAGAAAAAGCGTGAGGCGGTCATGGCTCGTTTCCGCCGCGGCGATCTGCCGGTCTTTGTTGCGACCGACGTGGCCGCGCGCGGCATCGACGTGGACGACGTGGACGCCGTCTTCAACTACGATGTGCCGCTCGAAAACGAATACTATGTGCATCGCATCGGCCGCACGGGCCGCGCCAAGCGCCGCGGCGTCGCCTACACGCTCGTGTCGGACTATCCCTCCGGGATGCGTCTGGACGCGATCATCAAGTACACCGGCGGCGAGGTGAAAAAGGCGCACGTGGACGCCGAGGGCAAGCTCGTGGTGGACTGATCTTGACCTGTTTGTATGAAAAAAGGAACCTTCCGAAAGGAAGGTTCCTTTTTTGCATCTTTCTAGGGAAAGCGCGCGGCGGCCGGCTCAGCGCTTTTTGCGGCGGTGGGCGTAGATGACGGCGACGCGGTCGATGGCAAGATCATAGACGAAAAAGAGCGCCAGTCCCAAAAGCACGGTGGCCGCAAGCAGCCACGGCGCGGTCTCGGAAAACTCCTGCACCACAGCGGGCAGCCTGAAAACGAAGAGAATGAGTGCGTACAAGAGCCCCATCGTGACGCTGCAGAGCCCGAGCTTTGCCGCAAAGCGCAGCATGCGGGACGATATTGCGTCGAATTTCGGCTTGAGCAGGGGATAATAGCCGAGAAAACAGAAGACGAGAGATGCCTCCTTGTCCGCACACAGCAAAAGGCCAAGGATGGCAGAGGCGGCAAAGCAGCTCCATGCGTAGCTTGCGCGGCACTCCTCGCGCGCAATGAGCAGCACCGAGGAGGCGAGGATGGGCCAGAAATAGGTAGAGAGCGGCAGCACGCCGCTGAGCCACAAAAAGGCGACGGCGAGCGCGCAGAGCACGCCGCAGAGCGCGAGTTCATGCGTTTTCCTTGCCATGCTTACAGATACTCAGGCTCCATCGCGTCGTGGAGCACGGTGGTGATGGCGTCGGAAAAGATCTGGTCGGCGTGGCCGTGCAGGGCGTTGAGCGTTTCGGGCACGGCGGCGACCTTCACCTTGGAGATGGAGTAAACGTCCTGATCGAGAATGAAGCGGACCTCATTTTCCTGCACGCGCTGGACCTGGTTGCCGTTGCGGATGTTGCGCTGCACAAAGCCGGGGCCGGCGTGCAGCTTGAGCGCGGCCTGCGCGTCGAGCTTGCGCTCAATGTCGACCGAGCACTTGACGACGCTTGCCTCGTCAATGTCGTCCTCGTCGAGCACGCCGAGATAGGACGGCTGCAAAAGGTCGTTCCAGCGGCGAGGTGCAAGGCCGAGCTGCTCGCGCGAGAAGGCGTTCACATAGCGAAGACCCACGCGGTCGAAGCAGGCAGGACGGTAGATCTTGATGAACTGGCCGAGCGGCTCATCGAGCTTGGCGGCAAAATCCTCCCAGTGCGAGTAGCGCATCGTGGAAAGGGCGATGAAATCCTTCGTAAGGCTCAGTTTGTAGCCGCCATCTTCGGAGAGGAAGGTGTGGTTGTTGACGTTTTTGGCGGCCGCGCCGTTCACGCCCGGCGCCTGCTCGACCTGACACTGGTAGCGCGGGAAGGCGGCGCGGATGGTCTCCTGAAAGTCCGCGGGCTCGCGCGTGTCGATCGACAGAATGGTGGGGAAGCGCAGCTGGCAGATGACCTCGATGAGCTGGCTCTTGCCGTAGCGATAGTGACGGTTATCGGAAGAGATCATAATGCAATACCTCCGGAAATTTTCAAATTGATTATAAATTATAGAGGAAAGAGAATCGATTGTCAAATCGCGCGCGGTGAGCAAAACTTACCAGTGAAGCGCGCGCATATCCGCGCGGATGCGAGTCAAACTACCCTTGCGATACCCAAAGCGCACAACAAACGACAAAAAGTCATCAATCAAGAAGGAGAAAATATCATGTCTGCTAAGAACAACAATAAGATCAATGTCCCTGAAGCCAAGGCCGCGATGAACAAGTTCAAGATGGAAGCTGCCGCCGAGATGGGCGTCAACCTCAAGGAAGGCTACAACGGCGATCTCACCTCCCGCGAGGCCGGCTCCGTCGGTGGCCAGATGGTCAAGAAGATGTGTACCGAACGAACTGCGAACTATACCCGCGCAGACCGCACTGCGATCGGCCATGAGGTCAAGGTGCGGTACATAGCGAGAATCACCGTCTAAAGGGAGAAGTAGTAGTCGCGAATTTTTTCTGCCATCAGCTTTCTGCGCATTTCAAGGAAATTGGTATAGTCCGCAATATCCATTTCTTCAAATCCGGCAGGAATACAGTTCTGTTCCAGATTTTTACGAAGCTCAACCTCATCAACGATGCCACCATAGACAGGTTCCTTTGTTTGACACTGACCGAAAGCCTTTTTCATATAGATGCAGGGCGCTTCATCGCTGATTTTGATATTGATCTCCTGCTGGAGAAACACATAGTTCGCGATTTGGTTATACATCGATTGCGGAACACCATGTTTCGTCAGATAGTTCTTTGGGAAAAGATGGTGGATGTCGCCTCTGTTTTCTAGCATAGCCTCCACATCAACCTGTGTAGATAGGAAACCCCTGTCATGGCTCTTTACCTGCGCAACAAGGAACATATTAAAGTACGGGCTGCTTGCAACAGAGGTATTCAAGCGCTGTACAAGGTTGACATTCCAAAACGCATCTGACAATTCGCCGGCTTCCGTGAGCTTGAGATATTCCTTTGGCTCGTCGTAAGAGAAAAAACGCTTAATATCGTAATCAAAGGAGGACTCGGGAGAGCCGGAATAACGGCCTGTCAAGATTGTCAGTGCCAGCCAACGACGGACGATCTGCTCGATTTCATTGCTGTCAATTTTCCTTTCGCGCAATGCGAGGTAGAGCACATATCCGAAGTTCAGCACGTTCTGGGAACGAATTAAGGATTTGCGTACAATACCGACAGAGCGAACTATCATCAAATAGCGCTCGTAGTTGGTCTGATTCACAGCTTGCAGAACTGCTCCGTGAAGCTGCTTAAAGGAATCTTCCTCGATTTCGATTTTGAATTCTCTTGTTTCAAAATCACGGCCTGACAGTAAACTAACAAGGTCGGCCAAGCGACCGCGCTTAAACTTATAGGTGAATGCGACGCGCAGAATATCGTTATATGTAGTTTTGTATATGGGGTTGCTCTTAGTGGCCGCCCATTTGATCGCATCAAATTCCGGCAAGGTAGCAAAAGCGGTATCGTTGTTTTTAATATCTTTCAGATCCTCGGGCGATTCAAGCAAGTGACAGAAATAGTCAATTGTCTTGCGGGTAATATTGCCGCTATAAGTTTCGTTGGAGGAAATCTTGGACATGGCAAAGTCTGCCTGAGAAAGTACAACACCTTTAGAGTTAATACGAATAAAAATCTCCGTAACACTATCGATATCCAAGTCCTCAGCCAAAGTGATAACTCCAAGGCAGTTATTCTGAATACCGCGAAGCCGGTTAACGATATTATTTACCTGTGACATCTGATCTGTAATCTCATTCTTCTGGCAATAGTCCATTACGAAGGAAAATGTATCAAAAGCTGGTTCTAAAACGGGGGCAATGTCAGGAATCCATTTGCTGCTTTTCAAGATAGCATTGTTAGCAACCTCAAATTTCTCTTCGAGGGGGTTGAAAGCAATAGAAATGCGTTTCCATTTATAGTGATCGTCCAATACCTCTTGTCCAACGATTGCAGCAGCCATTGCCGTAATACGCTGTTGCCCATCAATCAGGACCTTTTTGCCGGAAGACTTTGTTCCGTCCTTCAGTTTAACATCCGGGTTTTGCCATACAATGATGTATCCAACCGGAAATCCCTTATACAAAGAATCAACTAAGTCTCTGACTTTAGAACTATCCCAAACAAAAGGACGCTGCATTTCCGGAATTGCAATGTTTCCGGATTTTATATTTGAAAGCAATGTTTCAACTGTGTAGTTATTAACGCTGTAACGTGCCATACATCGTCCCTCACTTCAATCGATATCTTTTTCCCGCGCCCCGGCCGATGATCTCGATCAGCCCATTCTCGTTCATCTGACGGGAAAGCAGATAGGATCTTGTCTTTTTGATATTCAGCAGTTCCTGCAGATCTTCGTCGGTCATTTCGCCGTACTCTGCCAGATAGTCCATCACAGCTTTCATCTGGGGCGTGATCACAGCAGTAGACTTTCCGGTTGTTGCCGGGGCATCTTCGCTTGCAGTACTGGCAGCATTCATGTTGGGCAACACGATCTTGAACGCATTGGCCGTTGCCTCAATGCCGGGCTGTATAGGGCAGTTTTCGTACAGCTTGAAAATGCGGCGAATACCGGTACCGTAACTTTCAATCAGACGCAGACGGTGGAATATCTCTGCCAGCTTTTTGTTCCTCGGCTGAGAAACGCCGATGCGGATATCCTCGGTAGAAAGGCCGGGGAGCAGACCGCCAAGAGAGATAAACTCCATTTTGCTGTCGTTGACATTGATAATGATGCTGCCGCTGAAGCTGTAATCCCGATGCACAAGCGCATTGAGCAGGGCTTCGCGGATGGCTTCTTCGGGGTAGTCCTGCTTATCCGTGCGAACAAGTCCTTTGATCGTGGAAGCAGTCTTGTTGCACAGAGCAAGATAGTTTACCACGTCCTCAAACTGTTTGAACACGGACCCGCCGAACTCCTTGCTGTCACGGAACTCTGTGCAGAATTCATCCTTGAACACGGCAACTTTGATCGTGTGATGACACTGGTCGGAAAGCAGCAGCGCAAGGTTGGTGTAAATATCGTTTTGTGTGATGCCCAGCGCACGATATTTCTCAACGGAAAACTCTACACCGTACCGTTCAAATGCGGTTTCTGCGGCATGGAACGTTAAATCCTGTTCCAAACTGCGGGAGTCCTCATAACTGTCTCCGTCCGACTCCTTGATCATCTGACGAATTTGCTCGGGAGATGCCTGAACACTGGACGTACCCTGACGGACATAAACACCGGAGGGCTTCATACCTTTGGATTTCAGATAATAAGGCTTATAGCTGCCTTCGGCAACTTCGATCTGAATTACGTTATTATCCTGGAGGACATACCGCACGAACATGGTCACATCCGGTGCGATTGCATCGCGGATGCCATTGTTCAGGCGGGTATAGGTCTCATCCACGTCATCAATGCCGATCAAATTGCCTTTGTCGTCAATACCGAGATAGATCACACCTCCGTCCGTATTTGCAAATGCGATGACCTCCTTATAGATGTCATCGATCATCTGAGATTTATACTCAATGCGCTCGCTTTCATGTTGCATGTACAGCACCTCCATCGCAGCTTGATTATATTATACTCACATTTTCACAATTTTCAACAGTGCAAAGTGAAAATTCACTTTTGTTCACTCTGAGGCGTGAAAATGATTCATTTCCAGTTCAAAGCATTTTGCCTCTTGCATTTTTGTGGGCGGAAAAGGCGCTCGACTTCCTCTTCTGAAATTTTAAGTTGCTCGGCCTAATTCGCCGCCGGATGCATATCTTGTGTATCCATTATTACAACACCAGACGGGTGAAGCGTAATCTGGGCGTGTTGCCCCCAATGGAAAAGCACGAACTCGGTCTCGCTGCATAAAAAGTGGCCAGCAGCACTGGCTGCTGACCGGAAAAGCTTCTAATAATTACCAGAAGCGATTGTTAGAATGGAGACCGTTTTATGATTGAGCATACACCCTGATTTATACAACCAACCATATGTAGGCAGGCTTCCTTGATTTAAGGTCTAACACGAAAGTTTTTCATGTTAGACCTTAAAAACTTGTTGAATATCTGAACTCTTTTGGGTATACTAATAACTGTAAGGGGGCGATACGATGATCAACAGACCGGATTATATTGCGGCGATCGAGCCGTTTATCGATAAGCCACTCGTCAAGATACTTGCCGGTATCCGCCGCTGCGGCAAGTCTACGATCTTTGAGATGCTGAGAGAGGAGCTGTTGCGGCGCGGCGTAGGGGAGGATCAGATCATCTGCAAGCGGTACACGGAGATGGATATTCCCGAGAACATCACCGCCAAGCAGATGTATGACGAACTGACCGCAGCCATGGCGGGCAAGGGGCATTGCTACCTCCTGCTGGACGAGATTCAGGAGATCACCGGCTGGGAGAAGGCGGTCAACAGCCTGCTGGAACGTGCGGATGCCGACATCTATGTGACCGGCTCCAACTCCAAGCTCATGTCCAGCGAGATCTCCACCTATCTGACGGGCCGCTATGTGTCCATTCCTGTTTATACGCTGTCGTTCAAGGAATATCTGGACTTCAAGTCGGGTAGCACCTTATCCCGCAGGGAGCTGCTGGAGGAGTATATCCGCTTCGGCGGCTTCCCCATTGTGGCGCTCAGCGAGTATGATGAACAGAGCGCCTATCAGATCGTCAACGGCATTTACCACACCGTCGTCTCCCGCGATATTGTCAAGCGCCACCGCATCAACAAGCAGGATCTTTTTGACCGTGTGGTGAAGTATATCATCGAGAATATGGGCAAGACCTTCTCGGCGAACTCGATCTCCACCTTCCTCAAAAGCGAGCACCGCAAGGTCTCGGTGGAGAGCATCTACAACTACCTGCGCTGGTTGGAGCAGGCATTCATCATCTACCCCTGCGAACGCTATGATCTGCAAGGCAAGAGCATCCTGAAAACGCAGGAGAAGTATTACCTTGCCGATGTCTCTCTGAAATACGCGCTGCTGGGCTATAACCGCAAAATGCTGGACGGCGCGATGGAGAACATCGTGTACCTCGAATTGAAGCGCCGCGGCTACGATGTTTACATCGGCAAGAACGATACAAAGGAGATCGACTTTGTTGCAACGCGCCGCGACGAGCGCATTTATGTGCAGGTCTGCGTCCAGATCCCCGAAGCGTCCGACCGCGAGGTGGGGAACCTGATGGAGCTCCGCGACCATTACCCCAAATATGTCGTTACGCTCAACGAAATGGACACCGGCATCGAAAACGGCATCAAGATCGTTCATCTTGCAGATTTTCTGCTGGCCGATGCGTGGTGACACTATGGCACAGGCGGAAGAAGAGTAACCGCAAAAGCAGGCAGCGACTGGATAGACATGGGACAATAGCAGAGGATGCTCTGCGGAGAATCGACTCTTTCGGGCAGAACGTCGCCATTGTCGGCGGCGGATTGGTCGGTTGTGAGCTTGCGTTGCAGTTGGGAATGACCGGACGCACAGTACACCTTCTCAGCAGGAAAAAGGAGGTCTGCCGCGACGCGGCATATCTCTACCGGGAAGGTTTGCTGATGGAACTTAAAAAGGTTCCTGTCAAACTCTCTTACGATAAGGCATCCGGAAGTATATACTTCCGGGTGCCTTATCGATTCTCGGTGCCTATTGTCCCACCGTCAGCAGCAGGGTGGAGACGCGGTTTGGCACATCTTGCGTCATTGTTCTAAAAGGAAACGACAGTGATATGTGATTTAAGAACGAGGAAGTTACTTGTCCCGGGTTTCTTCTTCAGTTCCATTCCTCAGCCAAGAGGAAATCACGGATATTCCGGTGCTTGATCCCATTTCGGCTCATATCGAACTCATCGAGAGAAACAACGTACTTCGGGAAGTTATCGCGGATAGAGTCATACGCGCCGAACTCGCGGTTGACCGTTTCGTCGGAGGCGAGCAGATAGCACACCTGAACGTACAGCTTTTCGCCGCGCTTGTCGCATACAAAGTCAATTTCCTTATCGCCTGTTCTGCCGACAGTCACTTCATAACCCCGGCGCAGCAGCTCAAGATAGACGATATTCTCCAAAATGAGATTGATGTCCCGCATATTGCCGCCAAAGACCGCCTCGCGGATGCCATGATCGGCAATATAATACTTCTCATTGGAGGCAAGGATCTGTTTGCCCTGCAAGTCCTCCCGCTTCACCTGATAGAAAAGGTACGCCTCGCAGCAGTATTTGATATAGTTCAGGATCGTTTCCGGGGCAACGGTGCGCTGCTCGTTTTTCAGGAACTTTGCAAGAGAGGTCGCCGAGAAGGTCGTTCCCACATTGGCGATCACATAGGCAATGATCCGCTCCAGCAGGTCAACATCCCGGATTTTATTCCGCTTCACGATGTCCTTGAGCTGGACAGAGTTGAACAGATCGTGAAGATATTGCTTGGATGGCGCATCCGCATATCGGAGATTTGCGAGATAGGGCATCCCTCCGGCGAGCAGGTACTTTTGGAAACACTGCTGGATGGACGCATCGGGGGCAATCGAACGGTACAGCTCCATGAACTCCCCGAAGGAGAACGGATAGATCACAAACTCCACATACCGACCGCCCAAATAGGTCGCAAGCTCACCGGACAGCAGCTTTGCATTGGAGCCGGTGATGTAGATGTCACAGTCCAATGAGACACGGAAAGAGTTGATGCACTTCTCCCAGTCCTTGACCTCCTGGATCTCATCGAAAAAGAGATAGACCTTGCCTTCTATTTCTGCGGCTCTTGCGGTGATCTCATCATGCAAAGCCTGCGCGGTTTGCAGGTGGGAATAGCCCATATCCTCAAAGTTGATGGAGATAAACTGCGCCCGGCTGACGCCGGACTCCGCAAGCTCCTGCTGGATCAACTCCAACATGACCGACTTTCCGCAGCGGCGGATACCGGTCATGACCTTGACCAGCTCCGTTCCGATGAACGGACGGATACGGCTCATATACAGTTCGCGTTTGATCATAAAACTTCACCCTCCTTCCGTGACTGACCACAGTATATCACACTTACGATTGAAACTCAACGGATAAATTACAAAAATATAAGTTATAACTGATAAAATACAAAATTCGACAAACGATTTCAGATAAGGTTTAACTATTCAAATGAAGCCCTACAAAGGGAGGATTCCACCCCCTTATTGATGCGCGGTCCATGCGGATGATTCGCAGTGCGGGGGAGACGTCGTGCGCCGCTCACTGAAATGTTTCGCATTTTTTCTATCAACATTTCAACGAATATCTTTCCCTCATCTCCCTTGGGATGGAATGCAAGAATAGGATTCAAGAGGCACTAGTTCAATGCTGACAATTTGATCGGCTCCTTCCTTGTAACGCAAAGCGCCAGAGCCTATCCAAAACGCATGGCTGCTGTTGTGAGATTCATCTCGTCTTGAAATGGCCGCGATGATACCGACTGCATACCGAAAACAGAAACGGTCAGCATCCGTTATCTTGCGAAGGAAAATAATGTGTGGTACACTTTATGTGAATTCTGATTGGTCTTTGAATTGAGCGCACAAAGGGGGAGCGCATACATGTCTACGATCGATGCGGCTTTGCTGGGGGGAGCCATCGTCCTTTATAATGGGAATGCCGTGAATCTGCCCTATAAAAAAGCGTATGCACTTTTATACTACATCATTATCAAACGCAAGGTGTCCCGCAGCGAACTGACCGCTCTGCTATGGCCTGATGTGGAGACGCCTACCGCGTTAAAAAACCTGCGCCACGCCATTTTTACCATTCGAAAGAGCCTTGGGGAGGATCCGTTCCTGCAGGGTCAAAGGGCAGACCTTGTCCTTGACCCGGCGATCACAGTCCGCTGTGATGCGACTGACTTTCTGGAGAAAAATGATATTTCTCTCTATCAGGGGGACTTTTTGAGCGGGTTCAGTGTGCAGCGCGAAGAGGAATTCGATCAGTGGGTCAACCGTTTCCGTGAGACGCTGCGGGGAAAATATTTACAGCTCGCACGCGCGGAAGGGGAAAGGACATATTCTTGCCATGAACTTGAAAAGGCCGAGCAGATCTGCTTGAATTGCCTCGATATGGATCCCTTTGACGAAAATGTGGTATGTCTTCTGATGAAGATATACTGTGCGGAGAAAAAGTACCGCAAGGCGATCAACCAGTATGATTCCCTCTGCAAACGCTTGTCTTCAGAATTTTCGATCTCGCCGCTGAAGGAGACAACAGGCCTTTACTATGAGATCGTTGACGAATGGAACGCCTTTACATACAACGAAAGCAATGCCGCCGCGGAGTCCGACGGTGAATTGATCTTGGGAAAGGACGCGGCCATCACCCGGATCCTCGCCCTTTCCAGTCCGTCAAAGCAGGCAAGGCATAAGTCAAACCTGCTGATTCAGGGGAAGGCCGGCGTCGGAAAAACACACCTGCTCGACTATGCCCTGAAGCGCTTTGATTTTTCCGACTTTATCATATGCCGGACGTTTTGCTATCAGTCGGAAAGCGCGGCTCCGTTTTCTCCGTGGAATATGCTGATGCTTGATCTGATGAACGAAGCAAACGAGAGAGGGATCCATATCCCTGATCGCTACCGGCATACGGCATCCAGCCTTTTTTCCTGTCTTGCGGTCTCAAGCAATGAAGCGTTGACGGAAAGCCCGGACATTTATCCGGTTCCGGCAAATTATCAGGCTGCATTGGAAGGCACCATCTTTATTTTCACATATATCAGCAAATGCACGCCGCTGCTTTTGATCTTTGAAGATACGCATTGGATGGACGAAAACAGCGCGGTCTTACTTTCCATGCTGATGCGCCGCGTGAGAAACACCAAGCTGAGGATCATCTGCACGTGCAGAGAAAGCTGTCCGCCCTATATCCTCTCTCTTTATCAGGACGCCCGAAGGGACGGCCTTCTCAGCGAGTGCGTCCTTGAGGATCTCAACGAGGAGGAAACGCGGCTTTTTATCCGCTCGTCTTATGGATGCTGCCTGAGCGATGAGCAGGAGGAGGAACTCTATGAGCGCACACGCGGAAACCCGCTGCTTCTTGTGCAGGCTCTCAATTCCTTGCAGGAGGTCGGAACGATCACCCTCACAAGACCTGCAAGCGATATCATTGAAACGCGTCTGAGCCGCTTGTCCGGCGAGGAGATGGAGGTTCTGTTTTCCGCCTCGGTCTTCACGCATTTTGTTCCCGTTGACGCGCTGATCGTGCTCACGGCGCAGGGCGCGCTTGAGCTGCTGAGCCTTTGCGAGCAGTTGAGAGGCAAGAACCTGCTCGCGGAAACGAATCAAAACGGAACGCTGGGGTATGAGTTTGCGCACGAGAGCATCCGGGCCGCGGTTCTGGAACGACAGACGGAGGCAATGCTCCGTATCCGCTATCTGCGCGCGGCGCATTACTATGAAGCCGTTTCCGACAAAAAGAGCCTTGGCCTATATGAACAGCTCATCTACTATTTCTCCAAAGGCGGAGATCGCTATCAGACGCTCAAGTATAAGATCCTGCATCTGGACATTTCAGCAGGCTTTTGCTATGAGGTGCTGCCGACGCTGACAGAGGCGGCGGATGAGATCGCGGAAAGCAGGCCGAAGGTCGATGACTACTTTGGAGAGCTGGATAAGGAGCTATCCGTTTTGCGCAAGCTGCACTATTCCGAGGACACCCCGGAGCTGGATTTCCTCGAAATGACGCTTCTATATACGGAGGTCCGCTTTTATATCCAAGACGGCGCCTACCGCAAGGCGATGCCGCTATTGGAAAAGCTGCTTGCCCAAAGTCAGGCGACGGGCGATTGGAAGATGAGCATAAAGGCGCATAAGCAGTATGTCTATTATGGGATACAGACATATAATACCGATGCAATGCGCGAGCACCTTGTTTACGGAGAAAAATACAAGGAGCAAATTGCCGGCTCTGCCGAGTGGGGCAGTTATCTTCGTATGCTGGGACTTTTGGCGCTAATGCACGGCAGATACGAGGAAGCGCGCGAGAGTATGCTGCGCTCCGTCGACACCTTCCGCAGTCTGGATGCCGGAGACAACGGCAGCAAGTATGCCTTGAGCATTGCGGGCGCGTACAACTATATCGCCGAGAGCTATCGCCTGCAGGGAAGGGTCAAAGAGGCTCTGAAATACTATGATGAGGCGATCGTCTATAACCGGAGGCGCGGGTACTATCCCGGGGCGGCGGTGCTGTATACGAATTACGGTGTCGCTGCATTTCAGATGGGCAATGAGGATGCCGCTGAGAAAATGTTTGAGTATGCGGATGAGATCTATCAGGCATTTGATGAGTTCAGCGAATATCCGATCGCGCTTGCCTACCTTGCTTACTTTGATGCGAAAAAGCAGGAAATGGCATCTGCCCGTCAGCGGATCCGGAAGGCGCTTGCGCTCTGCGACCGGTTCCTGTCGCCGTGGTGGAAGGGCGTGACCATTTATATGATGTGGAAGATCCGGGCAGATTTTGGCGATCGCCAAGACATAGGGGAGCTTGCAGATCTCTGGCCGGAATCGGAGGAGGAGCATTGCGAATGGTGCCTATCCTACCTGCATCAGATCGAGTGGCGGGAAGAAACGCAGCAGATAGAGCAGGCGCTCCAAAAACTGCAACAGGGCGCTCCTGCATGAAAATAGGAAGAAGGTTCCAACGGTTTCCGTTGGAACCTTCTTCCTATAAAGAGAGGTTAGGTGGAGCGGCTTGAAAGAAGCAAAAAAACGTCTGCGGTCAAGCCCTTTGCAGCTTCCGTCTTGTAGAGGCGGTTTGCAGGCCTGCAATGCGATTGCACCGCCTGCGAGACGGCGCTTGAAACGCGCTCGAAGAGAGCCTCGTCGTCCAGACAGTGTCCCAGCATCATTTCACAGACTTCGGGGATCTCAATTGGCGCGGAGGAAACAGCGCCAAGCGTGAGCCGGATCTCGGAGATCATACCCTCGTCCGTCAGGTGCACGAGCGCGCCCATGCTCTCACGGGCAATCGAAACGTGCTGACGAAAGCCAACCTTGGAAAAGGCGCTGATGGTGCCGGGGGCAAAGTTTCGCGGAAAGCGGATCGCAACAATCACCTGACCTGCGGAAAGAACGGTTTTTTGCGGCCCCAAAACGAACTCGCCGGCAGGAATGGCCGCGACATCTCCGCTGCCGTCCATCACCAGTACCTGCGCCTGATAGAGCAGGCAAACGGGAAGAGAATCTCCGGCGGGAGAGGCGTTCGCCAGATTTCCCGCCAAAGTAGCCTTATTGCGGATCTGCGGCGAGCCGACGTTCGCTGCCATGTCGGCGATCGCCCGATAAGCGGGAACGGAAGAAAGCGCGTTGGCTATTTCGCGCATCGTCACCATTGCGCCGATCGTGAGACCGTCATCCGTCAGGCTGATTTGATGAAGCTCCGGAATGGCTCCGGGATAGATCAAAAGGTCGGGCGTGAAATCTCCCTTTCGCTCATGAAGGACATAGTCCGTTCCTCCCGCCAGAATTCGTGTGGCAGGTGTTGCCTGAGCGAGCGCGCCGGAGAGCTCTGCCATTGACTTGGGCGTTAAGCATTGCATGATCTTTCCTCCAGTTTCCTTGCCGCCTTCTGCACAGCGCGAACAATCTGCACATAACCGGAGCAGCGGCAGATGTTTCCGGATAGGGCGAGGCGTATTTCCTCCTCCGAAGGGTGGGGATTCTGCATCAAAAGCGCCTTTGTCGACATGATCATGCCGGGCGTGCAGAAGCCGCACTGGATCGCGATCTCTTCTACAAAGGAGCTCTGGATCGCATCCAGCTCCCCGCTCTCCGACAGTCCTTCGATCGTAAGAATATGGCAGCCCTCCAGCTGTGCGGCAAGGGTCAGGCAGGCGTGGACCGCCTTTCCGTCCATGATGACGGTGCAGGCGCCGCATTCGCCCTCCGCGCACCCTTCCTTTACACCGGTGAGGTGCAGCTCATCTCGAAGGATATCAAGTAAGCGCCGATTGGGTTCTTCTTCCAAACAGACTTTTTTCTCATTTACAAAAAAGGTGATCGTCATGACATTCTTCTCCCTGCAAGAGCTTTCAAAATGTTGTCCGGGTCGAGCGGCAGTGCATCGAGCGGCATGGATAAGGCGTGCTGCACTGCGCCGCTGATCGCGGGAGCGACCGGAACATAGCATACCTCGCCGATCGACTTTGCGCCGAACGGGCCTTCCGAGGAAACACCGTCCGTCAGCAGCTCAACACGGATGTCGGGCAGGTCGGTGGCGAGAAAGAGATGGTACTTGGAAAGACTTTCCGTGCAGCGCCCCGCGCGATCCACAACCATCTTTTCCCGCAGCGCAGCGCCGCAGCCCATCTGCACAGCGCCCTGGATCTGCGCGACGCACATTGCCGGATTGATGGGCTGGCCGATATCCTGAATGGCAAGATAGTCAAGCAGCTTTGTATAGCCGGTCCAGGTGTCGACCTCCACCATCGCGAAGTGTGCGCCGACAACGCCGGGATTGGTCTCGTTGTGGTATTGCACGCTGACCGATAGATTCTCTCTTTTTTGCAGCATGATCTTCTGCGCGATCTCGGCATAGGAGAGGGAGCGGGCAGGGTCGGTTTTACAATAGACGCGGCCGTTGTCCGCGTCCAGCTCCGCAGGCGGGCAGTCAAGAAGGAGCGCTGCAAAATCGATCAGCTTCCGTTTCATTTCCGTGGCGGCATCCTGCGCGGTGCGGCCGAGAATAAAGGTCGTTCGGCTGGAGAAGCAGCCATAGTCAATGGGGGTATTGTAGGTGTCCGCCTCCTGCAGCCCGACACATTCATCCGGGATCGACAGCACCTCCGCTATGATCATCCTGATCATGGTGACGGTTCCGCAGCCGTGGTCCTGAACGCTGACATGCGCCTGTACGGTGCCGTCCTCGTTCATTTGCAGCTTTGCCTCTCCGTAATCGTTGTAACGGGGGAAGTAGGTATTGCCGTGTCCGCCGCAGCCAACGCCGATCCCCCGGCGATAGCGCTTGCTGCTGCGATTGAAGACCTCGCACTCCGCCAGGCGCTGTTCCCAGGAGAAATCGGACTTTCCCTTTCTCAGCGCTTCCTCTAAGCGGATGTTCTCAAGCGGCAGATGGGTCTTTTCGTCGATATCGCCCGGGCGGAGCGAGTTGATCAGCCGCAGGTCAATACGGTCGATCCCCAATTTTTCGGCAGCCGCGTCGAAAAGGTGCTCCATAAAAATGGCGGCCTCCGGCGCGCTCCAGCCTCGGTATGCGCCCGAGGAAGGGGTGTTGGAGCTGATGACACGGGCACGATAATGCACACAGTTCATTCGGTATGTGCGGAACATCTTTCCGTACATTGTTCGGATATAGTCGCCGGAATTTCCGATATATGCTCCTGCGTCAAGGAGGATATCCGCATCGAGCGAGAGGAGTTTTCCGTCGGCGCGGAACCTTGCGCTCATTTTCGCCTGCATGGCGGCGCGGACGATGGTGCCGGTCATTGCTTCGGCGCGGCTGTAGACCAGCTTTACAGGGCGGGCGAGGATCGTCGCGATCAGCGCGGCAACCGGCTCAACAAACCATTCCTGCTTTGCACCAAAAGAACCGCCCATCGTCGATTTTATGACACGAACGCGGTGATAGGGCATCTGCAAATAATCGGCAAGCACGGTGCGAAGCCCGAAAACGGCCTGATTGGGGCTGTATACCGTCAAATTCCTCTGATAGGGATCGTAATCCGCAATGCACGCGTGCGGCTCCATGGCGGCATGGTGAAGGCGGGCGATCTCCTGCGAGCAGGAGACTTCTATGAACGGCTCTTCCGGCAGTTCTCCGTGAGAGATCTCAAACTCATCGCGGATGGCGTTCTCGCCGGGCAGGCAGTTCCGTCCGTCGAGCGTATCTTCAAAGCCGGTCGAAAAGGGGAGTTCTTCGTATTCCACCGCAACAAGGCGGGCGGCTCTTTCCGCGGTCTGCTGGTCACAGGCCGCGACCGCCGCAACGCGGTCGCCGTAGAAACGGACGTAGTTGTTAAAGACCCGCTCCTCATCGGGGAGCTCCTGAAAATACTGGGAGCGATAGTGATTATATTTTCTTTCGCTTGTATTGAAGCAGTGGAATACACCGTAAACGCCCGGGATCGCCAGCGCGGACTCCGCATGGATCGCTTTGATATAGCCGTGCGGGATCGTGCTTGTGACCATGGCGATATGAGCCATGTTGGGCAGGTTGAAGTCGGCTGCATATTTTGCATATCCGGCCGCTTTCCCCTGCGCGTCATGAATGGGCCTGTTTGTTCCAACGATCTTCATGGTGCAACCTCCTGGTTGAGATCGGGCACGCATTTGATGTGCCATTTTACTTTGAGCAGAAGTATATCACAATTTCGTTGAATATGCGTTGATTTTCGGAAACGCGCCTGATTTTTCTCTACCGTTCCTATCTTTGCCTGCGTTATAATAAACACCATAAGAAGAGGGCTAAGCAACAGATATGATATAAGGAGGAACTACATGGACACATTGATTCTCAACGGCAGTGATCTGTCTTTAGAAGCGCTGTATCAGGTCGTATTTGAGCGCCGCAAGGTCGAGATCGCGCCGGAGGCCTTAGAGAGAGCCGAAAAAGCAAGGCAGGTGCTGTTTGATATGGCGGCAGAGGGGAAGCCGGTCTACGGGTTAAACCGCGGTGTCGGCTGGAACAAGGACAAAGAGTTTGATCCCGACTTTTTCGAGCAGTATAACCGGAATCTCATCAACAGCCACTCCCTTGGCGTTCTCCCGCGCTGCAGCGTGGAGGAGGTCCGCGCGATGCTCTGCATCCGATTGAACACGGCGCTGTGCGGCAGAACAGGCATTTCGACCGCTATTTTGCAGCTCTATCAGGAGTTTTTGAACCGCGGGATCCACCCCGTTGTGAATCGTCGCGGTTCGATCGGAGAGGGGGACATCACGACCCTTTCCATGATCGGACAGGCGCTGATCGGAGAGGGAGAGGTCGAATACAAGGGAGAGATCGTCCCCGCTGCGAAAGCGCTTGAGGCGGAAGGCCTCCAGCGGGCGATTCTGGGTCCGAAGGACGGACTGTCCATTGTTTCCTCCAACGCGCAGGGCGAAGCCACGGCGGTTATGCTGGTCTATCAGGTGGAGCAGCTGCTCAAGACCGCGGACGCATCGTTCTGCCTGGCGCTTGAAGGCTTGAACGGCGGCTTGCAGCCGTTGGGTGAGCAGGTCAACGCGGCGCGCGGCCTGCCCGGTCAGATGGTGTGTGCGCAGCGCTGCCGGGATTACCTGAAGGGCTCCTACCTGGAAAAGCCCGACCCCGCCCGCGCCCTTCAAGATCCCCTGAGCTTCCGCTGCGCCAGCGCGGTGAACGGAGCAGTGTGGGATGCGTTGGCGTTTGTCAAGCACTATCTGACCATCCAGATCAACGCGACCGATGACAATCCGTGCATTTTCTATGAGAATGGCAGCACCTCCGTCAGCCAGAACTTTGAAACGACCACGCTTGCCATCGGTGTGGAGATGCTGTCGATCGCGCTGAACCATCTTTCCAAGAACATCTGCAACCGGCTGATCCACCTTGCCGATCCGGCCTTTACGGGGCTGACCCGCTTTTTGACGCCGGTGGAGGTCAAGACCATCGCATACGGCACGATCCAGAAGGTATATGTCATGCTTGACGCGGAGAACAGGAATCTTGCGAATCCCAGCTCTATGGATTTCCTTGCTGTGGCAGGCGGAATCGAGGATCATGCGAGCAATCTGCCGCTGGCCGCGAGCAAGGCGCTTCAGATCGTGGACAACCTGCGCTACATGATCGGCATTGAACTGATCCACGCAGCCCAGGCGGTCGATCTGCGCGCACATCCTTCGCTGGGTAGGGTCACTTCCCCGGTTTATCGGGGCTTCCGGGAAACGGTGCCCTTTTACAGCGAGGACCGAAACATCAGCGTGGACATTCAAAAGGCGTACGACTTTATCGCAAGCGGCCGGATGAGCCGCATCATCAACGATTCGCTTTGAGAGCGATCAAGACCTTGCCGCGTTCGGCCTTCTGGAAACAAGGATACTGTGCCCGTGCGCCGTCAAACGAAGACGGCGCACGGGCACAAAAAAACGGCAGCTCCCGCAGATTTTCTGCGGGAGCTGCCGACGTTTCAGTGTGTACAATTGGCGGGAGCGTCATTCGACGTCCGAAGATTTCTTCTCTTCTTCCGTTGCGTACTTCTTGTAGTAGCTGCCCAGAAGCTTGAAGCAGCTGATGGCCATGACGACAACGATAAACAGCAGCGGGAATGCGCAGGTGATCGCCAGAAGCTTCGTTGCATTGATGCCGGAGGTATTGCCGGTAATACCCGCAACAAAGATGTTGATGAACGCGAGCGACGCCATCACGATGCCCCAGAAAACCTTGATCTTTCCGGGAGGCTCCTTACCGGCAACATCTTCGCCGGTAAGCGTCATGGAGGAGATGGTGGTCGTCATCGAGTCACAAAGGGTGACAACGGAGAGGAAGGCCGTGATCATAAAGACGACGGACAGCACGGTGCCTGCGGGGAGGTTGCTGAAGAAAGCAAAGACCGTGGATTCCAGACCCTTGGCGCTCATCGTATCATAGATGCCGGCGCCATTGAGCTCCATATAGATCGCCGCAGAGCCGAAGATGGCAAACCACAGCATACCGAAGAGACCGGGCAGGACAAAGTTGAACAGGGAGAATTCCTTCAGCGTACGGCCCTGTGCGATCTTCGCAAGGAACATACCAGTCAGCGGCGTATATGCGATCATGAAGGACCAGTAGTTGATCGTCCACCAGGTCGGCCACATGGCGGTAGACGCGCCATCAGCCATAACGCCGAGATAGGTGTTCTGCACGATCCAGTTCTGAGCAAAGAAGCCCATGGATTCGGTGCCCATCGCAAGGATCTCCTTGGTCTGCGCGCAGAAGAAAACGTAGATCAGCAGGAGCATGTAGATCTTCGCGTTTTTGTCCGACAGCCAACGCACGCCGCGATTGATTCCCGAATAGCTCGAGATGATAAAGGTCGCAACGATGAAGACCATGATGATGGCCCAGTGGACCGCGTTGGGGGTGAAGTTCGCCAGGATGCCGAGACCGGCGCCAAGCTGCATCGATGCGACGCCGAGACTGGCGGAGACGCCGCCCGCAATGCCGAACACGCAGAGCAGGTCAACAACAGAACCGAATGCTCCGTTTGCACGCTCGCCCAGAAGGGGATACAGGCTGGAAGAAACATTGTACGGCTGCTTGAGGTTGTAAACGCAGACACCGATCGCAATGCCCGCGGCGCAGTAGTATGCGTACAGAGGCAGGCCCCAGTGCAGATAGCAGGTGCTCAAGGCGTAAAGAGCGGACATACGGGTGCCGCCGCCTTCAACCAGTCCGGGGATACCATCAATGAAGTGAGTGATGGGCTCTGCGATTCCCCAGAAGACGATACCGGTCGCAATGCCGCCGCAAAGAGAAATGGCAAACCAGTTCCACTTGCTCATGGTGGGCTTTGCGTCCGGACCGCCGATCTTGATGTTACCGACCTTCTTAGACACCAGAACCCACACACAAATCACGACCAGCACGATCGTGATGATCTGATAGAGCCAGCCAAACCAACCGGCGGCTAAGCTGACGACGCCATTTTCGAAAGCAGCGAACGCTTCCGGCATAAAAACGCCAAGCAAAATGACAATTAAGTAAATTGCGCAGAGTGGGTAGAACACGCCTTTCCTGATTTTGAAATTACCGAGTCCTTTTTTCATTTTGTCCCTCCTTATGAATGTATCTGCGTGGTTTCCAGATGCGATTATTATAATCACCTACAGTTTAATTAGCGTTGAAAATCTGTGGGATTCGACAACAACTCCGCAAGCACTGCACTATTTTTTTGCGGTGGATGCAATGACCGACGATTTCGCTGTTGTTGATGAAGACGGCGAGGATCAGTTTTTGCACAAGGCCATCTATGACTGGTGTTTGAATAAGCACCTGCGAAAAAAGAAATTTCCCCGTTGGTTCTTCCCTCGCGCGAAAAAAGAGAGATCCGTTTTTCATTATTCTTACGATTTGCGGAATGGATCGGGGAAAAGTAATGAGACGTATCTCCTGGTATAGTCAGGCAAAACCCTGTTTCGCTAAGAATAGAAGTAGAGAGGTCTAAAATCAGACTGTTATTGGAATATAGATAGTAAGAGATCCTCAATATGAATTCATCGTAAAAATTCTACTCCCAGATTTGCTTTCTCACTAATCTCCTTAAATGAAAAAAGGCGGGTAAGCGTCCCTTTTCGGGGTCGCTTACCCGCCTTTTTCTGCGTGCTATTTTGCAGCGCGCTTTTTTGCCGGGGAATCTATGCCTTGAGAGAGAGGCCGGATCAAATCAGGTGGAGAACGCCGGTTTCCTCGGCCACCCGCTGGGCGGTCTGAGTTGCTCTGGTGAGGATCTCCTTCTCGTCCACAAAGAGCATCTTCCGGTTCTTCATAACAAAACGTCCGTCGATCATCACGGTGTCCACATCTCTTCCGCAGCCGGAGAACACCAGGTTGTTGATGTTGGCCAGGCTGGGCGTCATGGCGGGGGAGTTAGTGCTTACCACGATCAAGTCCGCCTTTTTCCCAACCTCCAGGGAACCGATCTCATCCGCCCAACCGATGGCTCTGGCGCTGCCAATGGTGGCCATCTTGATCATGTCATAGGCGGTGAAGACTCCTGCGTTCAGGGTGGAGTTTCGGTGGAGCAGGGCACCCAGTTTCATCGTTTCGATCATGTCCTGACTGTTGTTGGTGGAGGCGCCGTCCACGCCAAGACCCACGTTGACACCCATGGCAACGAGGTCGGGAATGGGGGCGGTGCCATCGCCTAACAGCATATTTCCTGCCGGATTGTGGTTGACATTGGCCTTGCGCTGAGCGATCAGGACCTTTTCCTTGGGGGTGATCCAGATGGAGTGGATCAGCAGCGTGCGCTCGCTGAGCATACCGTTGCGATCCAGAAATTCGATCTCGCCGCAGCCGTACTGACCCTTTACCGTGCAGAATTCCGGATAGGTCTCCACGGCGTGGATCTGGAACATCGTGTCATAGGTCTCTGCCAAGCCATAGAGCATCTTCATCATGTCCAGGCTGCAGTCTGTCACGCAGACGGGCTCGACGCTGACACGGATGCGGCCGTTTTGCGTGTTGTGATAGGTCTCGATGCAGCGCACAGCTTCCTTTTCCACGAAGTCCACGGACTCAATGATGCTGTCAGGCACACCGGGATAGGGGTGCAGATCGATGGTGCCTCTGGAGAGATAGCCGCGCATACCCATCTCGATCATAGCGTCTGCGACGCCGTCCACGCCGTCCTTGAAGTGATTGACAAAGTGGCTGTCGGCAAAGCAGGTCGTGCCCGTGGAGATCATCTCCAGCATATTGAGTCGGGCTGCGTCATAGTTTTCCTGCCGGCCCATTTTGCTGTGCATCCGATACACCACATTGGTGACCCACTGTTCCATGGGCAGATGACAGCCGATCCCTCGCATCAGGCTCTGGTCCATATGGGTATGGCTGCAAACCAGACCGGGTAAGATCACGCCGTTGGGGAACTCTACCCATTCGCCAGGAACATCCTGATACTTCGGTTTCAGGTCTGCATAGGCGCCCACCTCTAAAATCTTATCATCCTCCACGACCACCAGGCCGTCGTTGAGAATGGTGTCCTTGGAGTCAACTGTGATCACTTGCTTACCGCGAATAAAAGTTTTTCCCATTTTCTATCGTCCTTTCTAAAACGGTGTTGGGTGAATTGGGGTACTGCATAGTAAGGCGTGCTGTCCGAGCCGGGACAGCGGCGAGATCAGTGCATAAATCCAATGATGAGGTAGCCGATGCAGGCCACCGCGAAGGGAATGATCAGCAGGGGCGTGGTGGTCTGGGCATAGTCGCTGTTGCGGATCTCACAGGCACTGCAGGTCACGGTCACCGCGTCATTCCAGAAGCTAATGTGAGAGGCAAGTGCGATGGCGGAAGCGGCCGCGCCGAAAATGTGATAGGGATTTGCGCCGGCAGCCGCGCCCAGCTCCAGAAACACCGGTAGGGCGATGGCGGCAGAACCCCAGAAGCTGCCGGTGCCGATCGCCAGCAGGGAGACACCCAGGAAGGTGGCAAAGGGAAGAATAGCGGGGATCATGATGGGGCTGAGGACAGAGGTGATGTACTCCGTGGCGCCCATATTGCTGCAGCAGGTGCCCAGAAGGAACACGAACACCAGCAGCATCATGACCGACACCATGTCCTTGACGCCTTCAACGATGCTGTCCATAAACTCGCCGAAGGTCATGATCTTTCTGGGCAGATAAAGGACCGCGCAGGAGAAAATGGCCACAAAAATGGCGTTGGGGATGCTGCCCCAGTAGATGCCTAACACCACAAACAGCAGCATGGGAATGATAAAGTCTAACGCATGGCCGACGGAATCCTCCTCCACCGTTTCCTGCGCGGGCTGCGTGCAGCCGTCGGGGAACACCTGACCGCCAGCAGCTCTCAGCTCTGCCTGCTTCATCTTTCCAAACAGCGGAACGATACGGAAAATGAACAGCGGGACAAGCAGCAGCGCGGCCCAGCAGTAGAACATATAGGGGATGGCGTGCAGATAGTCGGAAAGAGCAGAGCCAGTGACCGGGTACTTTTCAAACTGAGAGGTCAGGAAGGCGCCCCATGTGGACATGGGAACAAGGATACAAACGATGGCGCCCGTGGAGTTGATCGTGTAAGCCAGAAACTCACGCGAGACATGGTACTTATCCGTGAGCGTGCGCATGGAAGTGCCGACACCCAGCGAATTGATGAAGTCATCGGCAAAGACAAGGATGCCCGCGAGCCATGTGGCCATCAGCGCAGAGCGCCTGCTTTTGATGAATTTCGATAGCAGCCTGGAAAATCCGATCACGCTGTTAGATTTCATCAGGAGGCGGATCAGCGCGCCGATGGAGGCAAATACTAGGGTGAAGTAGGCGAAGTTTGATACCTCGGCCTCCAGAGCGCTTGCCCAGGCAAAGAAAAAGTTCGCTTTGTCCGAGATGATGAATGCCAGCAGAGTGCACAGAATAACGGGTTCAAGGACCTTCTTGGTAATAACGGCCAGAACGATCATTAAAATCAGTGGTAAAACACTTAGAAATCCATAACTTACATCCATTTATTAGTCCCTCCTATAAAGAGTGTTTGATTATAGTTGCGGTGAAACCTTATCGGGCACCTCCGTGCCGCATGAAAATGGAAAAAGTGATCTGTCCTTCGGTCATCAGACCCACGCCAGTTGGTACAGCAGCTTTGCCAGAAGACCGGCGCCGTAAGATAGCTGCTCGGGCGATGTGTACTCCTGGGGGCAGTGGCTGCGTCCATCCTTACTGGGAAGGAAGAACATTGCAGAGGGAGTTCTGGGCGCAAAGTGCATACAGTCGTGCCCCGCACCGCTGGGCATCCGACGGCAGGTGAGGTCCAGCGCATGGCAGCAGTCCTCCAACTGATCGATCAGGCGCGCGTCAAGAGAAACGGGCGGGATATAAAGATTCCGTGTCAGCTGTACGGAGCAGCCGTGCAGTCCTGCCTGCTGCCGGCACAGTTCGTCCACCGCGCGGCATAGATGATCCAGCCTTTCCGCACTGGTGGATCTCACATCCACGGTGAATTCCACACAGTCGGGGACCACATTGCTGCTTCCCGGTTGGGCGGATATGGAGCCTACGGTGATGGTATCGCTGCTCTGCTGAGAAGAGAGTAAGTCCGGCATCCTGCTGATCATGCCGGAGGCTGCCAAAAGGGCGTCGTGCCGCATGGTCATGGGCGTTGTCCCGGCGTGATCTGCCCGGCCGGATACCGTCGCGGTCAGCAGAGTAAAACCGGTGATCGCTTCCACAAGGCCGATCTGCGTCTGAGTTCGGTCCAGTACACAGCCCTGCTCAATGTGAGGCTCAATGTAGCAGATGAGGTCATTCCGCACCGCCGAGGGAAAGCACTCGATGGGATAGCCCGCCGCGGCGGCGGCCTGCGCCAGCGAAACGCCCTGATCGTCCGTCAGCTCCAGCTCCTGAGCGGAGAAGAATCCGTTAATTGCCCGGCTGCCCAGATAAGAGGCGGCGGGAAAACGGCTTCCCTCTTCCTCCACAAACGCGCCGACCTCCACATTTCGTTTTGGGGGGCCAAAATGCTTTGCCAGTGCGCCCGCAGCGCAGATGCCCAGAAGAATTCCCACGGTTCCGTCGTATATCCCTGCGTTTTTCACCGTGTCCAGATGCGAGCCGATCAGAATCGTGCCCGGCTCCTTGGAGGTTCCCTGAAGAAGTCCGTACTGATTGCCCACACAGTCGGTGCGGGTAGAGGTGAACCCCTCCTCGGCAAACCACCGGCTCAGGATCTCCTTGGCGGCGGCGTCCTCTTGGGTGTACGCGGCGCGCCACAGACCACAGGGATGGGCGGAACAGGCGGATAGGTCTTGCAATCGCCGTTCCAGCATAGCTCCGTCAAAGGAAGGAAGATTGTCCATGTTGATACCTCACAGTTCGTATGGGATGAAACCGGGCTGTTAGATCGAAGGGGGGAGAGGAGTCGGCGCTTGCCCGTGGATCGCGGCGGCGTATCGGGGTTGGAGCATTCCCTCCAACAGCATCACAGCCTGCTGGACGCCGTCGAAAAACGGCAGACCAAAGGCCTCGGTCAGCGGCCGTCCCATTCCCGCCAGAGCTGCGCAGGCCAGAACCACACTGTCGCAATCATCCTCTTCCAGCATCTGCGCCGCATACTGCCGGATCTGGGGAAGAGATTCCTCCGAGATCGATGTCAGATCCATCCCAAGAGGGTATACCTGCTGGCACTTGCCGCGCAGACCGCAGCGGTCCAGCATATCCCACGTCAGGCGGCTTTCACGGCGCGTTCCGGTGGAAAGTACGCTAAATCGTTTGCCTGTTAGACACGCCATGTGATAGGCGGACTCCGCAATGCCCACGACGGGAACGGAATACCGCTCCTTTGCCAATTGAACGCCCGGATCGCCAAAGCAGCCGATGATCACGCCGTCATAGAGGTCGATGTGGCGGTCGAGGTAATCGAGGACCGCCACCTGAGCCTTCAGTTCGTCCAGCTCTGTTGTAATGGCGGGCGAACCGGAGGGAACCTGCTGGGCACATATGGAAGTGCCCGGAGAACAGACTTCCTGCGCTGCCCGCAGCAGCCGCTGGGTGATGGCGGTGGTGGTGTTCGGATTTAAGATCAGTAACTTCACGTCTGACTTCACCTCCCGGAGCTGTGGGACGCTTGAGCGTCGCCGGGGCAGATAAACTGCCCGAAGCCAGCCGGTACGCAGACGGACGAGCCGTCATAGACCACATTGCCTCGTACAACAGTGCTCGCCACCTTGCACGAGATATCCCAGCCAATGAAGGGACTCCAGCGCTCCTTGTAGAAAAGGTCTTCCTTGGCGACCGTCCAGGTCTGGTTGGGATCCAAAACGGTGATATCCGCATCCGTTCCTACCATCAAGCTGCCCTTTTGGGGATAGAGCCCGAACAGCTTGGCCGTATTTGTACTGGTGACTGCGGCGAACTGTTCCACGCTCATCCCGCGTTTCTGGACTGCCTCCTGGAAAAGCAGCGGGTAGCAGGTCTGGATCCCCGTGAAGCCCGGAGGTGCATCCCAAATGCGGTCCTTGCCCTGACATTTTTCAGCGTACAAAAAGGGTGCGTGGTCGGAGCCGATGCAGTCGATCTTGCCGGCCAGCATCCGCTCCCAGAGGGCGTCCTGCTCCTCTTTCGGGCGAAGCGGAGGATTGCAGACGGCAAAGGGCCCGTAGCGGGTCAGATCCTGCTGTGTCATCGCCAAGTAGTGCGGGCAGGTCTCCACATAAATTTGTCCGCCCTGCGCCCGGGCCGCTAGGGACAAGTCCACGGAGCCTGCCAGGCTGGCGTGTACCAGATAGAACCGGCACTTGGGGTACTGCTTGGCCAAAAAGGCGAAGGTGTTGACGGCAACCAGCTCGGAGATGGGCGGGCGGCTGTCTGAGTAGCAGCGGGGATCGTTCATTTGCCGCTGCACGAGAGACGCCAGGAAGGCATCATTGATTTCCGGCGTTTCGCAATGAAGGGCAAACAGCAGTCCGCTGCGCTCCAGCCACGGCATATACTGCACGATGAGTCCCCAGTTGACCGCGGGGTAGAGGGGGTCTTCGGTCAAGAAGGCCTTTACTCCGACCGCGCCGAACTCCGCTATGCCCGGCAGCTCTTTCTCATTTCCGTTGATGAGGCTCCCCCACAGGCCAAAATCGATCACAGCCTTTTGCTCCAGAATCTCCTTTTTCATTTTCAGAAGCTCGTAACTGGACGGGATGGGGTTTGAAATGGGCATTTCAAGGACGGTGGTAAATCCGCCGGCGGCTGCCGAGCGCGTGCCGGTCAGAAAGTCCTCGCTCTCCGTATATCCCGGATCGTTCAGGTGGCTGTGCGGGTCTATGGCTCCGGGTAATACATAACACCCGCTTGCGTCTATTGTGCGGGCCGCCTCCTCATGGACCGTGTCCGTCGTGATGGAGACGATCGTTCCATCCTTGACCAGAATGGAACCTGTCACCGGCCCCTCCGGGAGAACCAAAATTCCATTTTTAACAATCAGATCATACATAACATTCCTCCTGTACCGACTGCGGAATATCCGTTTTGTGGGAGCCGCAGTGTGCTGGAAAAATCCCTTGGAAGTAGAAAAGCGCTTTTCTAATATGCATATAATACTCTTTCCCCCATATGGCGTAAAGGCACGATTTTTGACTGTCTACGATACGATTCTTCCCACTTGCACTGGCATAATTCGGTGCTGCTGGCGTCGGGAGAGGGGGGGAGCCAGCTTTACAAAGTGCTCTCTTTCATGTATAATTAGTACAAACTTCAATGGCGAGCCGCCAAACAGCAAAGCATGATACCCTGCGTCCGGCAAAGTATGTGGGGTTGAATGACGAGAACTTTCGGGGTGATATACACAATGGGAAAAAACCTGAAATACACCGGGCAGGAGGCCGTCACAATTTCGGCCTGTCAGATTTTGCCCAGTACATCTTTTGACGTCTCGGAAAATCTGAGAGTGCTTTATGTGGTAGAGGGAGAGGTGTCGATCCAATTCACGTCGGGAGCAAAAAGGTTATCTCGCGACGCGGTGGAGATCATCGGAATCAATGAGCCGGTACGCCTGTTTTCTCAGACTGACAATACGGTCTTACTTTTTACCGTGGACGGCGAGTTCGCCAAGAGCAGATGCGAGCGCATCGATCGAATGATCTTAAACTGCAGCTTTGATTTTATATTTCCCAGCCAGGTGGATGAAGAAAAACTGGACAGCCTCAGAGCACTGCTGCGCGAAGTTCTGTCCGACTATATGTCCGCGGCGCCATCCCTCAATAGCACCGTGGAGCGGCTGCTGCAGCTGCTGGTAGAACATTTTGACAGTTACAATAATGTTCTCAATCACATCCCCAATGAAGACCTGCATAAGGCCCGGTTCAACAGCATCAATGCCTATATCATCGACAATCTAAACGATAAGATCCGGCTTTCCGACCTGGTAGACCAGGAGCATGTGTCGTCACAATACCTCTCCAAGGAATTCAAAAAGAAATATGGGATCAGCTTTAGTGAGCTTTTGAGTTACTACCGGATTATTCACTCTGTCCGATTGCTGACAAACACCAGACTGAGCCTCTCTGAAGTCTCTGAACAGTGCGGTTTCTCCGCGGTGCGGTACTACTACAAGTACTTCAAAAGATTCCTTGGAGTATCCCCCAGCGAGTTTAGAAAACGCATCACCGAGCGCACAGGCGATCCTCTTGCTTTTGTCGAGGTGGATCTGGATAAAGTTTGGGAAATGTTTCGCTGCAGAACCAGGCAGCTTCTGTGGCTGCTGCCGCCGATAAAGGAGTCCGCCCGCTTATTGCTGCTGCATAGAGCAAGTGAAACGCCGCTTGGCGGCAGAATGAACTCGGTTTCCCTTGTGGTGGGGGAGGACTGGGAAGCGAAGGGAATGAAACAGCTTTTAGAGATAACGCCGGAGCTGGATGGGATCGTCCTTGTCGGAATGAAGCCGTCCCTTGCCCGTCAGCTAAGACAGGAGCTCCCGGTTCCTGTGGTCGACCTGTACGAGGCTGCAGAGAGCTATTTTCATCTGAGCGGGATCCCGTTTGAACGGCTGAAGGCGTGCGCAGAAAGGGAAGTATCCCCTGACATTTGCGCAGGCGGGATAATGCCCGGTGTGCGGCAGCATGAGCTACAGGGTGGACAGTCCGGGGTACTTCTGCTGGAGGATATGGAGCTGCTGCCGGATCTGCGGGGGCTGGAAGAGAAGTATGCACAGCCCGTGACGGACGGAATCAATGAAGGAATGCTGATGATCGACGCCCTTTTGGGAGAAGAGGGGATTCGCCAGAGGAACAGGTTGACCCCGCATTGACGGTGCGGAGCCGCCAATCCTATACCGCCGTCCAAAAGGGAACGGGGAAATGGAAAGAATGGATTTTCCCGGCAGCTCGCCAAATCCGTATATTCACACATAAAATAAGTGGAAGGGAGACTCTGTCGTGAGTCTCCCTTCCACTATGATAGGATAGACAGGCATGAGGCAATAGTAGCGGAACGTTGCGCCACACTGCGTATCGGCAGTGCCAGTCTGGACATTTACCCTGATTGTGACGTGGAACAGCTGAAAATGCTGGTGGAGCTTCTGCGCCTATGCTGAATGACTTCACTGGTGCAGATAAAGTTCTACATCGCCTGTGGCTACACAGATCTGCGTAACCGCTCCTTTCTCACAGAAAGTCCCGTTCCGCGCTGTGGGACAGGACTTTCCATCTGGCCAAATATTTTGTGAATTACAGTTTATAGGAGTTAATCAGACTGCCTGCGAGGAGAATCCGCTTCTCATCTTCCGTCACTTCAGGCAGATCGAGGGGAAGTATGCGCGCCTTGCCATCCGCCGCGATGACCGTGGCGTCAATGTGCGTCCGCCCGTCTTCGACCGCCTTGCGGATGCCTTTGAGGTAGATGTACTCATCGACGGCAAGATCAATATTATCATCGGGGTTGGTAAAGGGCAGTATCCCCCAGTTGACACAGTTGGAGCGATAGCGCTTGGTTGCGTACTCAATGCAGATGTTGGCAAGACCGCCGAGCACCTTCTGGCAGCTGGCAGCATACTCGCGCGCGCTGCCATCGCCCGGACGCTTGGCATACAGCACACTGCCGATGCCAGTCGTCTTCATCAACTCCTCTACCGGTGTGGTCACACCAATCATACGCAGAGGCGTATAAAATTCCTCTGACTTGGCGGTATCGCCCGCAACACGGGCGCGCTCATATTCGCGTGTTTTCTTCGTGCGGCCCACATACTCAGGGTCCTTGCGGATCAGCGTAAACTGCGAAATCTTTTCGGGGTTGGAGCGGTAAGATGCGGTCTCTCCTGAGGGGATCAGTTCATCGGTCGTCGTGACTTCATCGCGGATGACGCTCGCCACACGCAGCAGCAGATTGTCTGTCAGTGCGGACATTTCCGGCCAGTCCTTGATGTCGGGGCCATAGACCATCTCAGTCTCTGGCTTGGCCTTGCCGAAGCCGTTGTAGACCACACGCTCGTAGATCTTCGCGTCGAAGGTGTACTCGGGAACATCGAAATCCTCCCACACATCCTCCGCACTGGTCAGAACGCCACCGGAAAACGCCGTTGCCGCAATGCTGCGCGCATCCATCAGTGCAACGCTCGCAATCTGCCCCATGGCAGGGTTGGAGCCCTCTCGGTTGGGGAAGTTGCGCGTGGTGTGGCGGATGGAGAAATCATTGTTCGCCGGTGTGTCGCCCGCACCGAAACAGGGACCGCAGAAGGCGCTTTTGATCCGTGCGCCGTATTCCATCAGCGTGGTCATCGCACCGCTCTTATTGAGCGCGACCATAATGGGCTGGCTCGCGGGATAGATATTGAGGCCGAACGCACCAAGACCGTTGCCGATGTGCTCGGCGATCTTGCTCATGGAGTAGATGTTGCTGAACGAACCCGAGCAGCAACCCGCTACAACACCCTGATCGACATGGATCTTGCCGTCGACGACCTTGCTCTGCATATCGCAGGTGATGTTCTTATTATTCTCAAACACGCGCTTAGCGTTCTCTTCAACGATCGCCATTGCGTCCTTCGGGTTGGCGATAACTTCCGCAAGCGGGTAGACATTGCTGGGGTGGAACGGAAGTGCAATGGATGGCACAACGGTATCGAGATCGACCTCGACGATGCCATCGTAGAGCGCGACTGCGCCAGGTCTCATTTCCTTGTAGCCCTCGGGACGGCCGTGAATCTCAAAGTAACGCTTTGTCTTCTCATCCGTCATCCAAATGGAGGAAAGACACGCGGACTCGGTGGTCATCGTGTCAATACCGTTTCGATCGTCCATCGATAGACTGGCAACGCCCGGACCAACGAATTCCAACACCGCGTTCTTGACGAAATTGTTCTTGAACACCTTGCCGATGATCGACAGTGCGATATCGTGCGGGCCGACCCACGGTTTCGGCGAACCGGTGAGAAAGACGGCGATCGTTTTGGGGTACTTGAGCGCGTAGCCCTTACCGACCATTGTCTTCACCAGCTCAGGGCCGCCCTCGCCGATGGAAAGAGAGCCCTGCGTGCCGTAACGGGTATGGCTGTCAGATACGATAGACATTTCACCTGAGTTGACGATCATCTCGCGCATGTACTGGTGGATGACCGCCTCGTGCGGCGGGACATAAATGCCGCCATATTTGACACAGGCAGAAACCGCGTACTTGTGCAGGTCTGCATTCAGCGTACCACCTACAGCACACAGACAGTTGTGGCAGTTGGTAAAGACACAGGGAATGGGAAACTTTTCGAGGCCGCTGGCGCGGGCGGTCTGCAAAATACCAACATAAGTGTTGTCGTAAACGCCCATGCTGTCAAATCGGATGTCAAGGTTCTCCATATCGCCGCCGCGATTGTGTGAGGCGAGTACACGGTAGGTCAGCGTAGCCTCCTTTGCCTGCTGCGCGGACTGCTGCGGCAGCTCCTCGAGCTTTGCGATGCGCGTTCCATCAATGATATAATGCTTGCCTTCGTGAAGGGTGATCATGGTGCCTTCCTTTCCTGTTACTCACGGACGTAAACATATCCGTCCATGATACGGCGTGCTGTGCGCGTCACGCCGCCCTTAATGATCTTTCCGTTTTCGATGCGGATATCCACTGCTGTCACGCCACTGGCGTGACCAAGGCGCACAATCGTCTGACCGTCCGCGGGCTTGACGATCTCATTGACAATGGTGCCGGGCAGGAGTGCCGCCGCGCCCGTGCCGATGGAGACCGTGATAGGATATGCCTTATGCAAAGAACCGACAGAAATGGCGCGCACGCAGACATCCATCGTATCAGCGGGCGTCAGGCTGCCGTCCATGTCGATGTAGTCCTGTGGAGCGGAGACGATGGAGACCTTGGGCAGCGATGTGGACTTTGTCCTTGCGTCCTCCCAGTTTTCCACAAAACCACAGGCTTTGGCTGCAAAGCAGCGAATCCGCTCAATGTGCTCCATCACGTTCTTATTGGCGTTCAGCTCCAGCAGTTCGCCGCCCTTGATACCAAGGTCGGACGCGCGGATAAAAACAATGGCATTCGAGCAATCCACGATCGAGACCTCAATGGGACCGTAGTCAGGGATGCTAAAGGTGTCACGCGTCTTTCCAGTCGGGAAGAGCTTGCCCGTGGCCGCGCCGCCCGGATCCATGAAGAACAGATCGATGCGGCTGCCCGTTCCGGGCACGCCCCGTATGACCTCATCACCATGCACCTTGGCATGACCGTTTTCCACCTGGATATGTTCTTCAATGATCTTGTTGGTGTTGGTGTTAAACACCCGCACGATCGTCTCGGGCTCGACGGCGGGAACGAGCCCTTCGTCAATAGCAAACGGTCCAACAGCCGAGGCGATATTGCCGCAGTTGGCCTTATGATCCACATTTGGGATTACGATATCGACCTGACGAAACGTGTAGTCCACATCAGCGCCGGGGTGCTTCGAGGGCGCAATGACGGCGATCTTGCTGGTGGACGACACCGTGCCGCCCATGCCGTCGATCTGCTTGACGTCGGGCGTACCCATGACCTTGAGGAAAATGTCGTCCCAGAGGGACTTGTCCTCGGGCAGATCCTTCTCGTGGAAGATGACGGCTTTGCTCGTACCGCCTCGCATATAGACGCAAGGGTATTTTTTCATATATTTCATGCTGTTTCTATGCCTCCGTACCAGCCTTAGACAAGACCGTATTTTTCCTTGAGATAAGCACCGCCAACAGTGGGGAACATTGCATAGGTCAGCACATCCTCCTCTGTGCGGGCAAAGTCCGCGCACTCGGCGCGGAGCCGCTCATAGCCGGGCTCGATGAGGTCGGCCGGCCTGCATGTGATAGGCGCTCCGTCTTTGCCGAGGATCTTCTCTTGCAGTGCACGGTTGACGGTGCCGGGCGCCTTGCCGTATTCTCCGCGGACATAAGCGCGCACCTCCTTAGGGATCATCCTATAGCGTTCACCCGTAAGAACGTTTGCGCTGGCTTGAGCACCGCACATCTGGCTGAACGGTGTGCCGAGCGGGGGATAGCCCAGATCGGCACGAACATGAACGACCTCCTCAAGCACCTCGTCAAGGCGGTCAATGGCATTCATCTGTGTGAGCTGAGATTCCAGATTTGAACGCATTCCGCCGGGGATCTGGTGCCGTACAACATTAATGTCCACGCCCTTGAGTTTGGATTCATAGTCGGCATAATTCCTGCGTACTTCCCTGAGATAGTTGGAGATCGGGATCAGCTTTGTATAGTCAAGACCAGTGCTGCGCGGTGTCTGAGCGAGCACGGCGATCATGCTCTCGGCCGCCGGATGGCTGGTTCCAAGGGCAAGGGCAGAGCAGTCCACATCGAGAACATCCGCCCCGGCACGGGCAACCTCCCAGTAGGTGATCTCCGTCATACCGCCGGTACAATGGGAATGATAGTGCACGGGGACGCCGACTGCCGCCTTGACAGCCGCAACAGTTTTTGCCGCGGTAACGGGATCGATCATGCCGCCCATATCCTCCAAATGCACAGCCGTCGCGCCGATAGCAACATAGTCCTGTGCCGTCTTGACAAACGAGTCGATGCTGTGTACAGGGCTGGACGTGAACTGAATATTTCCCTCGACCAGTTTGCCTGCCTTGAGTGCGGCTTTTGCTGCGCAGGCACAGTTGCGGATGTCGTTGAGACCGTCGAAAATCAGAAAGATATCAATACCGTTACGCGCTGCGGCGGTGACAAACCGCTCCACCACATCATCAGGATACGGCGTGTAGCCAAGCAGATTTTGCCCTCGCAGCAGCATACGCAGCGGCGTTTTTTTGCAATATTGCTTAAATACGCGAAGGCGCTCCCACGGGTCCTCTTTCAGGAAGCGCACACAGGCATCGAATGTTGCGCCGCCCCACATCTCAATGCAGGAAAAGCCAAAATCATCCATTTGCGGAAGAATGGGGATCATGTCCTCCGTGCGCATCCGTGTAGCGATTACAGACTGCTGGCCATCGCGAAAATCGCATGACGAAAGTTTAATTGGTCCGTAGGCAGTGTTCCAGTCGGAGAGAGGGACGTAAGTGGTGGGAGGATCGGCCTTTGCCACCGGCTGCGGGGATCTGTTCCAAAAAGCCATATGCTTGCATCCTTTCCATTGCAGTATAAAATCAGTGCATCTTGTATTCATGTCTCAAATATGCTAAATTCTCTTTGCAATACCAAGGATAATCCAATTAAATTATGATGTAAAATATTTTTTATTTATGTTGTTCTATTACGAAATGGAATAGAATGTATAATTAATGCAGTTTCCATTCCCGCCAGGAATGGAAGGGGATTCAAAAATGGTGTTTTACAATCTGACACATTTCTTGTACTATTTTGCCAAGATAGTCAGTGAAGAAGTGCTGCTCAATGGGAATTCGGTCAATAAGCAGGGCAGTCGCTGACAGAATCGGACGAAACCAACAAGAAGAAAAGGAGACTTATGATGAAAAAGTTTATAGCTATGATTCTCAGCACCGTAATGGTCCTCTCCCTATCGGCCTGCGGCGGCACCAATGATGATGACGCGGCCAAAACTCCGAACGAGGGCAGCAATGCTGCACAGAAGGTCACCTTCACAATGCCCACCGGCTCAATGGGCGGAAGCTACTACTCCAGTGGCACGGCAATGGCACAGGTCCTCAACAGTCATGTTGACGGCATGGATATGTCGGTCAGCGCGTCCAACACGCAGGATAACATCGCAACGCTGCTCTCCGGCGAGAGCCAGATCGCAATGTCCGGCGGCGCGGACTACAACGCTGTTATGGAAGCCATGCCTGCCGATGATGATACCATCTGCTCGATGGGAGTGTTTAACCAGACCGTCAGCATGATCGTGGTCTCCGGCAAGAGCGATTATCAAACGCTCGCCGATCTCAAGGGCAAGAAGATTCAGATGGGCTCCTCCGGCTCCGGTCAGTGCCTGATGAACATGGCGCTGATCGCCGAGGACGGCATGACGCCCGACGATTTCAGCCCCGAGTACATGAGCCAGAGCGACGGTACGCAGGCGTTTACTGAGGGTAAGGTCGAGGCGAACCTCATCACCTCCGGTGTTCCTTCCAGCCTGCTCACCCAGATCTCTGCATCCGACCCCGATTTTCGCATCCTGACATGGGATGAAGAATTCCTTGATAAAGTTGTTGCCGACTACCCCTACTATAAGGTCTGCACGGTCGATCCTGCCGATCTTGGCTGCAAGAGCATCACCGAGCCGGTCAAGATGGTCGCTTTCTATGGCGAGCTGCTTGTCCGCGCCGATGTGGACGAAGACCTTGTCTACAATATGTGCAAGGCACTTTATGAAAATCAGGAAGAGTTGGTCAACGCTTATGCCGGCTGTTCGTTTATGACTCCGGAGAATACAGTTGAGTTCACGAGTTTCAATCTGCATCCCGGTGCTGTTCGTTACTTCACCGAGATCGGTGTGATGTAAGCGTTCACGAACCGTATTTGGAAAGGGCAGATAGATCTATCTGCCCTTTCCTATATAAAATATAAAGGAGGGGCTTTATGAGCATTGAGAACAAAGCACCTAAATGGCGCGCAAAAGCTTCTGTGCTTCTCACGGTCGTTGCGTGTTTGATGGCACTGTTTCACGAGTACACAACAGCAACGCTGCCTTTGAGCGGCTTCATGCAGATGGCAGTGCATTTGGGATTCGCCATGACGATCGTCGGACTGGCACAGATCGCGGGCGGCAAGAGCGATCACTTTACCGTGTGGGATATGGTCGGTGTGATCATTATCGTCTTTGGTTTGGTCACCAACCTGCGTATCCTTGCAACAAAAGGGTTCATCTCTCCGAAGCTGACGGCAAACCTTTCTACGATGGACACCATTCTGGCGGTCCTTATCATTGTTGGTATTTTGCTGGCCGTGCAGCGCGCGATCGGTACATCTATGAGTGTGGTGGCGATCGTATTTCTTGCTTACGCCTTTGTCGGCCCGTACCTGCCGGGGCTGCTCAAGCATAACGGCATTACGCTCAACCGCCTGCTCAGCTCGACCTATTTGACTGTACAGGGCGTGTTCGGCACGGCTCTGTCTACAAGCGCCAAGGAGATTTTTCCGTTGATGATCTATGGCGGGATCATGGTCTCGTTTGGCGGCGGTGATCTGATGATGGCGCTGGCTGAAAAGGCTTTCGGCACCTTCCGCGGCGGTATTGCAAAGGTTTCCGTTCTCTCGAGCGCTCTTTTTGGCATGGTCTCCGGCGCCGGTCCCGCTAATGCGGCAACCACTGGTACCTTTACGATCCCTATGATGAAAAAGAGCGGTTACAGCGCGCCCTTTGCCGGCGCAGTGGAGGCTACGGCATCCGTCGGTGGTCAGATTATGCCTCCCATTATGGGGGCCTCAGCGTTCATCATGGCAGAGAA
This sequence comes from uncultured Eubacteriales bacterium, assembly GCA_902475855.1. Taxonomy (GTDB): domain Bacteria; phylum Bacillota; class Clostridia; order Oscillospirales; family Oscillospiraceae; genus JAZOXB01. Next base: position 9,302 of record CABSBF010000010.1, on the reverse strand, counting down.
CTTGAATCTGAGCTACACAACGCTGATCCTCTGTGCCCTGCCTGCAGCGCTGATGTATTATACGGCCTGTTTTCTTGCTGTGGATGTTGAGGCACAGCGACTGCATCTTGAAGGCATGAGCAAGGACGATATTCCCGCTCTCGGTCCCATCATGAAGGAGAATTGGTATCTGCTGATCTCGATCGGAACGCTCATTGTGCTGCTGTGCGTTTTTAACTTCGGCCCCGGCACGGCGGGTTTCTGGGCAACATCCGTACTGTTGGTAAGCGAGATTGTAGCCAATCTGCTCCGCCGCCGCAAGTTCCCTGTCAGGGACTTCCTTAGCGCTGTGACCGATGGAGCAAAGAGCGCGTCCAACATTGCCGTTGCATGTGCCGCGGCAGGCATCATCCTCTGCGTTGTTGACCGCAGCGGTCTTGCCGTGAAGATGACAAGTCTGATGGTCACGATCTCCGGCGGAAACACCGCGCTAATGCTGATCATGTCTGCCATAGCATCCCTCATCATGGGTATGGCGCTGCCGACCGTTGCGTGTTATGTCATCGTGGCATCCCTGTGCGCACCGCCACTCATCAGCGCGGGCGTGCCTGCTATTGCAGCGCATTTCTTTGCGTTTTACTTTGGCTTGATTTCCAACATCACGCCACCGGTCGCGCTCACCGCCTTTGTCGCAGCGGGTATCGCCGAGGCGAATCCTATCAAAACGGCGTGCCATGCCACACGCTTGGGCATCGCCGGTTTCATCGTTCCCTTTATGTTTGTCTACGATCCAAGCATTCTGCTTCAGGGTACGCTGGTGGAAAATGTCTATGGCATCTTCCGTTGCACGGTCGTTGTGCTGTCTATTGCCGTGATGATCGGCGGCTACTGGAAAAACCACAAGATGCCGATCCTCTCCCGCGCTCTGATCCTCGTATCGGCCGTTTTGATCTTCCTGCCCTTCAGTTTGCTTGATATTCCGTCCTACCTTATTATTGCGGGCGTGTTCGCCTACCAGACTCTTGTGGTAGCCAAGAAGCAGCCAAAGCTTGCCGGCACATCAATGAAGGAGTGAACACAATGAGCAAGGTCTATGTTGGTTGCCGCACGACCAAGGAGCGCGGCGGCACCGGAAAAGGGATCTCCTGCTACCGTGTAAGCGAGAGCGGTGCTTGGGAACTGCTGGCGGTGGAGGAAACAGTGAACCCGTCCTATCTCTGTACCGACCGTGAGGAAAAGTTCCTCTATGCGATCCACGGCGATATGAGCAGTGTCAGCGCTTACCGCATCCTTCACGATGGAACGCTCGCGCATCTCAACACAGTGAGCACCTACGGTACGAACCCGGTTCATCTGTCCGTGGATAGAAGCAATCGCCGTCTGTTTGTGGCAAATCTACAAACAGGCAGCGTAGCTGTTCTGCCGCGCAATGCCGACGGCAGCCTTGGCAACATTCAGGATATCTGTTTTCTCGACGGCAACGGCGGTCCCGGCTACATTTCCCATCCGCACCAGGTCATGCAGGACCACACAGGAGAGTACCTGGCGGTATCGGCACAAGGCAGACTGCAAGGTGTGGGCAAGGTAACGGTCTTTCACATTGACGCAGAGAGCGGTCATCTCTCCGAGGCCTGCTGCGTAAAGGCACGCGAGGGAGCCGAACCGCGCCACTGTGTCTTTTCTCCCGACAACCGATTCTGCTATGGCGTGAACGAAAAGGGATGCACTGTGACGGTGTACACCTTCGAAGCCGCAAGCGGCGCGCTCACCCCAATACAGGTCGTCAGCACACTGCCGGAGGAATGCGTAGAGGGCGGCTGGTCGAGCGGCATTGATCTTTCCGCTGACGGTCGGACGCTTTATGTCTCCGACCGCAGACAGGACGCGGTGAGTGTTTTCCGCATCGACACGGTGACAGGCCGCGTATCACTCACCGCCATGGTTCCTGCCCTTGGTCATCAGCCGCGCTATCTGTGCGTTTCCCCCGATGGGAGCGAGCTTCTCGTGGCACATGAGCGCTCAAACGCAGTAATATCCTTCCCCATTGATCCATCTGACGGCTCGCTGGGCAACGGTGTCGAGCGTGTGCAGACAGGGAGCCCAGTTTGTGTTCTGATGCTTCCTTGAATCAAAAAACCGCATGAGTCGGGCATTTCCTTTTCTTTCTGAATTTCCTATGCTATAATAGAGGAAACTGAAGATAAGGAGCAATCGGATGGACGAAAGGGATTACGCCCTGTTGGATATTCTGGGACAAACCGGAAACATTACCCGCGCAGCCGACCGCCTGTTTATCACGCAATCGGCGCTGTCCAAGCGCATACAGGGCATTGAACGGGAACTTGATGTGCAGCTGCTGCTGCGTTCGCGGCAAGGGGTGCGCTTTACGCCGGAGGGCGAGATCGTGCTGAACGCCTGTCACGATGTGGTCAACTCCCTGCGTCAGATGCGTCAGGCACTGGGGGGCACAAAGGGTAAGGTGTTCGGCACACTCAACGCAGGTATCTCGCTCAACTATGCGCTTTACTGTCTGCCGGATTTCCTGGTGAAATTTCGCGACAGCTATCCTGATGTTGAACTGAATATCACGACTGGACAGAGCCGGCGGCTCATTGCCATGCTGCAGAGCGGATCGATCGACCTTGCGATCCTGCGCGGCGAACACATCTGGGAGGGCGAACGCACCCTGCTGCGGCGGGAGAATATCTGTCTGATCGCGCCGCGGGAGGTATCAGATGAAGAACTCGTGAGGATGCCATATATCTCACGCCGCACGGACGCGGACTTTGAGCGCACGCTGACAAGCTGGATGCATGAAAAAGGCATTCGTCCGCAGTCTGGTGGTGTCCACGTTGATAACATCCGAACCTGTGTGGAGATGGTCACGCGCGAGCTTGGCTGGAGCATCGTTCCTGAGATCTGTCTGGGCGACTTTACCGGCTATATCCGACCTATCCGCTTTGCCGACGGCACATCGTTCATACGCTCAACATACCTGATGTACAACGATTCTCTGCTTGCACTGCCGCAGGCGCGGGCTTTTGTTGATCTGCTCAAAAGCGAAGCGGGCACTTACTGCGGCACAGATACGGAGAAAGAAAAAACGAAATAACAAAAGGAGGACGATCATGCTCAATCGTTCGGAAGCAATGAATATGATCGTGCGCGAGAATCTTAAGGGAGGCTCAGGCGCGATCAAACAGAAAATCCTTATTGAGAAGGAAGCGCTGGAGGGCTACGCTCGCCACTGTGTAGAAATGACTCTCAATCCCGGATGCAGCATCGGCACCCACGACCATGTGAATGAGGCGGAATTTTTCTATGTTCTTGAAGGTGAGGTTGTGACGAGATGTGACGGTAAGGATGTCCCTTTCCGCGCGGGCGATGCGAGCTTCACGACTGGTGCGGGCAATGAGCACCGGCTGGAGAACCGTTCCGACCGTCCGGCAAAACTTCTGGCAATCGTTATGACACCGAAGGAACCTTCCTGCCGGTAATAGGTTTGATTTTTCACTCGCTGCAAATGAAATGTTCCCCTATAGGCAATGTCATTAAGTTTGCGCACAAAACGCTCAATCACTTATGATGGTGATTGAGCGTTTTTATTGCCGCCTTCAGGCGTGAAAATAACCCCCCGGTTCTACCGGAGGAAGAAAAAAGCGTAGTAAGCGTCAAACCTCCCCGCGTATAAAAAGACCGCCATCTCGGTGAGCAAAAGCTCTTGAGATGGCGGCCTTTTATACGTGGTTAGCTTTGCGGCGCTTCCTTTTGTTCAAAGGTCTTACTTTTTTTACTTGCCCTGATAGGCTCTGTAGAGGAAGGTCACGATCTGGCCGCGGGTGCAGTTGTCATCCGGGCTGAACGTGGTGTTGGAGGTGCCGTCGGTCACCTTGCCGGAGACCGCCCAGCCCACAGCGTCCGCGTAGAAAGCGTTCGTGGGAACGTCGACGAAGCTCGAGGTCGCGCCGGCGCTGCCCTTGAGGGCGCGGTACAGGAACGTCACGCCCTGGCCGCGTGTGCAGGTGGCGTCGGGAGCAAACGTCGTCTCGGTCATGCCGTTCGTGATGCCGTTCTCGATCGCCCAGGCGATGGCCTTGGCATAGTAGCTGCCGGCCGGAACGTCAGCAAAGCTGACCGCGGTCTTCGGCTCGGGAGAACCGGCCGCGCGCCACAGGAAGGTGATGATCTGACCACGCGTGCAAGGCTCGTAGGGGCCGAACATCGTATCGGTCAGGCCGTTCGTCACGCCCTTGTCGACCGCCCACTTCACCGCGTCGGCGAAGAAAGCGTTCGCGGGCACGTCGGCAAAGCCGGTGGAGACGGCGGACTTCACAAAGTTCGCTTCAACGCTGACCTTGCTCGCGGGCATCACAAAGCTGAACTTGCCATTGCCGAGGTCGGCGAGCGGAAGCAGATTGCCGCTCGCGTCCTTGACGGCGAGGCTGCCGAGCTCATAGCCCTCGTTGGGTTTCACCGTGACGGTCACGTTCGTACCCTTGGAGGCGTTGGACGGGGAAACGGTCACCGTGCCGTTGGGGGCAGCGGGAGCGGTCGTGGGATAGGTCGGCGCGCCGGGAACGTAAGGATAGCTCGTGTACTTGTGGCAGATCGTTGCAGTGGCTTCGGAATAGCCGTAACGCAGCGTCACAGTCGCCGTGCCGTCAGAGAAAGCGACGGACTCAACCTTTGCACCGGCAAAGTCGGCAATCTTCGCCTCAACAGCAGCCTTAAACGCAGCCTCGGAAGCCCATGCGCTGTCCCCATAGGTGCTTTCTGCCGCAGTCTTGATCGCACCGATGGGATCTGTCTCGTATCCGTTAATCGTGGTCAGCTGATACGGTGTTTTGATCGCGGCGGCAACAGCCTTGCGGGCAATTTCCTCATACTGAGCGGGAAGCTTGCCAACAGATTCCGATGCACGCATACCGCAATCGATCTGGCCGTTGCGGAAGCTGGCAGGGATGATCTTTTCAGCGAAGGTCAGCGCTGCAATATAGCGGCCGACATTAAAGCTCAGGTGTCCGCCGTCACGCTGCAGGCCAAAAACGGGATCGTTTTGGAGAGTGACCTCGCTGCTACTCGTGGCGTTAGACAGTGTGGTCAGATAAGTCGTTCTGGCGTTCTGGATGGCAGTACCGACAGGAACCACGCCCGCCAGACGCTTGCTGGTATTCACAGTCCCATGGTAGGTCATGACAGTCTGTGCCACCGATGCACGAGCAACATAGGTACTATTCGTATTCGCGAGAGCGTCGGCGTAGTTCGTCGTATTATGCTCAGAAAGGTGCATATAGTAATACACCTTGGCGTGGGGAACATAGGTTTCGGTCAGGTCGAGGAAGTAGGGGATAGACTGTTCGAGCTTGCCGAAGTGAGTATCGTCGAAGGCATAGTCGCCCTCATTGTTACCGGCGATACCGGTGGTCGTTTCCACACCATATGGCTGCAGGGAAACAACATCCCACTCCGTGTATGCCAGCGCATCCTTGATGGTGCTAACGGATCTGTCGGTCGTCCATTTTCCGTCCTCACCCGCCAGGCGCAGGGTGTACTTCGCATTGTTCTTAGAGGCATTGGTGGCGTGCCATGCAAGGACCTTGCCGCCGCTGGCCATCAGGCCGATCTCCAGCTCAACGTCGTCGCCCATAAGGCTCTTGAAGATCTTATACGACTGGCTGATCATGCTGCTGTTCCAGTCAGAGGCATCCTCGGAGTAGCTATTGCCGATCAGCAGGACCTTGAATTCTTTCTTGACCGTTTTGGTGACACCGGAGGCGGAGAAAACGGCGCCGGCCGTGTTGGCGTAAACAGTCATCTTCACATTGCTGCGCTTGGCAAATGCGTCGCCCGCCAGAGCAGTGACCGACTTGGGGATCGTTACGGTCAGTTCGGTGTCATTTGCGGCGGTAACCGCAAACGCGCTGCTGCGAATGGTGCGCAGCGTCATGGGAAGTTCGATCTCCTTCAGCGCGGTGTAGTCCTTAAACGCATTTGCGGGGATCTCTCTCACGCCGCTTCCGATAACGATCTTGGTGATCTTGCCCGCCTTATCCGCATCCGCCCAGGGCTGCACGCTCGGGATGGTTGCTTTCTTCTCGGGATCGATGGCAGTCAAGGTCAGAATACCGTCATAAAGCTCGTACTTCAGGTTATTTGCAGCGAGATCAGCGGAGTAATACACATCCAGATCGATATACTTATAGCCAAACTCTGCGGCCTGAGTTTTCACAGCGCAAGCATTGCCGTCATTCCTAACGTAGATCGTCACGGTGCTGTTGGGGGTGTTGCTATTTCCGTTAAAGGAAAGTTTCGTGATCTCGGTGTTCGGATTGCCAAGCGTGATACCGGAGAGCTTTGCGTTGGTGTTTTCCTGATAATAGCCGAATGCGTAGGTGCCGACTTTCTTGACCGACGCGGGGACTGTGAAGTTGGCAAACGCATTCTTCGTACCCGCATCCATAAACGCATTGCCACCGATCGATGTAAGACTGCTGGTCGGCAGCTTGACGGATTCGATGTTCTTGCAATACGCAAACGCACCGGAACCGATTGTGGTAATGCCCTCACCGATAACGATCTTCTTGATCTGGTCGCGGAGATTCTTCCAGGGCTGATACCTGCCGTCCCAGGCAAATTCGCCGATCACACCGCTGCCGGTCAGCGTCAGCGTTCCGTCCGCATCCAGCTTGTAGACCACATTGTTTCTATAGGAGCCGTCGTTGCCTTTGCCGCAATTACCGTTGGCCGTGGGCTGATCCTTTGTCGCATTTCGGTTTTTAGTCGCGGTCGTGGCAATGGCTGCCTTTGCGTTGGCCACGCCGAACGCAAACGCTTCCTCGCTCGCCGCAGACAGCGCAAAGGCGTATTCGCCAACGGAAGAAACGGAGGACGGGAGCGCCACGCTATTCAAAGCGGTCAGGTCATAAAACGCATAGTCGCTGATCGTTTCAACGCCGTTGTTGATCGAGACATCGGTCACCGCACTCATCCCGGAGAACAGATACTTGCCGACAGTCTTCACACCGGCGGCAACCTCGATCATCGTGATACCGGTCTCCTCAGCCCAAGGCTTTGCCGTATCGGCTGTAAAATCGCCGGTAGTCCCGTTGCCATAGATCAGCAGGGTGTTACCATTCTTGATGCTCCAATAGGTGTTCGTCGAACCGATCCGGCCGCCCTTTGCGTCCAGATCGACAAACGTATAACCAACGGAATCCGCATAGGCCTTCGCATTCGTGCTTCCGTGCGCGCGCAGAAGGATGCTCTGAGGATTGCTCAGGTCAGAGCTGCTGAAGACAAGTTTGGAGAAGGGAGCATCTGCTGTTTCTTCCGTTTTACCGTTAAACTTGATCTGGGTCTTCTCGCAGTTGAGCGTGATCGACAGGGGGTTCTTTCCGATGCCACCATACTGGCCGAAAGCATAGGCACCGATGGAAGTTACCGTAGCCGGGAGGTTCACATTTTCAATGCTCGTTCCCATGAAGACGTTATTTCCAATGGTAGTAAGATGCTGGCCGGGGATCTCCAGCTCCGTGAGATTTTTGCAGTAGGCGAAGAGGCCGGTGGACAAGCTGACCACATTGTCGCCGATAACGACCTTTTTCACCCGCGGGTTAACGTCGCCGCTGTGGGGCCAGACCTTTGTGCTTTTTATGTACAGCGGGGAAATGATGTCCTTACTATTATTTTTATACTGATCGTCATCCGGGGCGACTTCAGTGTAATGATAGCCGCCATCCCAGTCGAATCCGCCGACAATACCGTTGCTGTAAGCGTCCACATAGGCGGTTCCGTCCGCTGCAACGCCCAGCAGTACGTTCGTCGTGCGCGGATAGGTGCTACCGCCGATGTTAGCGCCGTAGATATAGTGGACAAAATTTGCGGCGCCGATCGTTGTACCGTCGATCCGATCAGTCTTACCGTCGTTGTTCCAGATACCGTTGTAGATGTACACGGTCGCATTGGTACCCTTGAACGCATCGCTGCCAATGGCCGAAACAGTGGCCGGAACGCGCACCGTATCGGTGAGGCCGGAACCTTCAAAGGCCGAGGCTCCGATCGAAGTGACGCTCTGCGGGAAGCGGATGCTCGTCAAATTCGCAGCACCCTTGAAGGCATTCGCGCCAATGCTGGTAATGCCGTCCGCAATGTTCACAGTGGTGATCTTGGGCATATGGGCATTCCACGGCGCGGGGGCTTCAGCGGAGTAATCTTTCATTGCACCGCTGCCGGACAGAGACAGCAAGCCGCTGGTGTAGGTCCAGGAGATGCCATTCTCGGTAGTACCCTCGCCGAAATCCGCATGGTTTTTGACACGATAGCCGTTCGTCTCAGCGTACGTGAGCAGATTGGAGATATCACTATCCGTCGTTACCTCGATCAGAACCTTCTCAGTATCGTAATATGCGAAGGCCTTTTCGCCAAGCATGGCCGCAGGGTTGCCCAGAGAGACCTTGCTCGGTGCGCTGCCAAAGCCCCCGTAGGGTCCGAAGGCATAACCGCCGATCGACTGAACCGAGGCAGGGATCACCAGATGATCGATGCTGCTGCACATCAGGAAATTGTTGTTGATCTCTGTAACGGTGGGGGTACCATCCCATTCAAGGGAAGTCACCTTGTCAAAACGGGTGAAAGCAGCACCACCGAGAGAGGTTACGCCGTTCTTGATGACGACTTTCGTTGTGACATCCTTGTACGTCGCCCAATAGGGTGCGACGTTTTTATTCTCTCCGGCGCTTGCCCAATCTCCGTTGCCGTCCCAGCTATTCCCGGTACCATCGAGCTTGCCGAGCTTGCTGTTGTCAACATTATTCTTCGTTGCCTCTTCCGACGTCAGCGCCCGGACGGTTGCCGTATAGGTTTCGGGGTTGGCGCCGTTTTTCGAGAATTCGATCACACAGCCGCCACAGACAAAACTGGTTTCTGTGGTAGTGCCCTCTGCTGTGCCAGCAGTGCCTGGCGCAGCAGGTTCGGCAGTAGTGCCCGTGCCATCAGTCGCAAGGGCGGCAGAGGGCAAAAGGGAAAGAGCCATGCAGAAGCACAACAGGAGTGATAAGAACTTCTTTTTCAATTTGCTTTCCTCCAAAATACAAAGTATCTATATAAAGTCTGCCTTGCGGCAGGCATTGTTTTTTATGTCTTCCCGGCTCTCGTTCTGCCGGCGCAGACGGGGCAGCCGCAGCGCTGCTTGCCGGTACGGGGGTAAATGGCCGCCTTCCAGACATGGTCGAGAGCGCATTGCCACCAGACCTTTCGGTGGCTCCCCGCTGTCACCATTTCCGGCGTGAGCGCGCCGTTGAGCGTCGGGTGCCATTCCTTTGCCA
>CABSBF010000009.1 GCA_902475855.1 uncultured Eubacteriales bacterium | reverse complement strand
CTACCGAAACCCGCATAAACACTGGTTTTTTTCGAATTTTACTTGTCGAGGGGTTTCATTGTCGGGAACAGGAGGACATCGCGGATGGAAGGGCTGTCTGTCAGCAGCATGACCAAACGGTCAACGCCGAAGCCCAGACCGCCTGTGGGCGGCATACCATATTCCAGTGCGTTGATGAAATCATAATCCACCTGTGCGCGGCAATCCGGCTCCAATTCTTTTCGCTCCGCGACCTGACGCTCGAAGCGTCCCTTCTGGTCGATGGGGTCGTTCAGCTCGGAGAAGGCATTGCCGAATTCCGTCGCGTTGATGAAATACTCAAAGCGCTCGGTAAACGCAGGATCATCCGGCTTGCGCTTGGCCAGCGGGCTGATTTCCACAGGGTAGTCATAAATAAAGGTCGGCTGAATAAGCTTCTCTTCAACAAAAGCGTCGAAGAACTCGGCAAGGATCGCTCCCTTGGTAGGAATTTCGGGCAACTCGACCTTATGCTCTTTCGCACAGGCGATTGCGTCCTCATCAGATTTCCAGTCATTGAAGTCCACGCCGCTGTACTTCTTGACCGCTTCGATCATGGTCAGCCGCTCCCAGTGGCCAAGGCTGATTTCATTGCCCTGATAGGGCACGACAAGCGATCCGCAGACATTCTGGGCGACCTGCTTCATCATGTCCTCGACCAGATCCATCATGCCGTGGAAGTCGGTATAGGCCTGATACAGCTCAATTGTCGTAAACTCCGGGTTGTGCTTGGGATCCATGCCCTCATTACGGAAAATGCGGCCGACCTCATAGACGCGATCCATGCCGCCGACGATCAGGCGCTTGAGGTAGAGTTCCGTTTCAATCCGCAGAACCATATCAATATCCAGCGTATTGTGGTGGGTATAGAACGGGCGCGCGGAGGCACCGATCTCAAACGGTGTAAGAATGGGTGTTTCCACCTCAAGGAAGCCGCGGGCATCCAGGAAACTGCGCAGCTCGCGCATAATGCAGCTGCGCTTCACAAAGGTGTCTTTTACAGTGGGATTGACGATCAGATCAACATAGCGCTGACGGTAGCGAGTTTCCAGATTCGTCAGGCCATGAAATTTGTCAGGCAGAGGCAGAAGCGCCTTGGTCAGAAGTTTCTGCTCATGCACGCGAACAGAGATCTCCCCTCGCTGTGTGCGGAACACGTCGCCCTGCACGCCGACAATGTCGCCAATGTCATATTTCCGGAAGTCATTGAATTGCTCCTCCGGCATTTCGTCAAACTTGACATAGAGCTGGATGCGCCCGGCGGTATCCTGCAAATCACAGAAGAGTACCTTGCCCATGCCGCGCTTGGTCATGATGCGGCCGGCGAGAGAAACAGGCTTACCTTCCATCTCATCAAAGTGATTTTTGATCTCTTCGCTGGTGGTATTGGTTTCAAAACGGGTCTGCGCAAAGGGATTCTTTCCCTCGCTCTGAAGCAGCGTCAGCTTTTCTCTGCGGATACGCATCTGATCGGTCAGCGACAGCTCCTCCTGCGGTACAAACTTTGCCACAATTTATCTCCTTAATTTATCTTTCTACTGCCAAAATCTCAAACTTAACAACACCAACCGGTGCTTCAACATCCACAACATCGCCGATGTGTTTACCGATCATCGCGCGGCCGAAGGGAGAATCGTCGGAAATGCGGGACTCACGGGGATTGGCCTCCTGAGAGCCGACAATGGTATAGATAGCATCCTCGTCCAGCTCGATATCATGCACTTTCACCGTGCAGCCAAGGCCGACTGTTCCGGCATGCGCCGACTCAGACGTCTCATCGATCACAACGGCATGCGTGAGGATGTTCTCAACCTCTGCAATGCGGCCGTAGAGCTTCGCCTGTTCGTTTTTCGCCTCATCATATTCGCTGTTTTCAGAGAGGTCGCCGAAGGAACGTGCCTCCTTGATCTGCTCGGCAACTTCTTTTTCCTTGGTCGTCTTGAGGTAATTCAGTTCCGCCTCAAGCTCTTTCAGACGTTCTCTGGTCAACTTAAATTCTTTTGCCATATTATATACCTCCTGCTGTGTAAAGCGATTGCCATACAAATTGATTCGTTATATTATAGAGGATGCATCCGCCGCTGTCAAGGCTTTTCTTGCGGTAGGGCGGAAATTGCTGACTGAAGCTGGGTATCATCGGCCGCGTCGACACGTCCGAAATAGAGATTCTGATAGGTATCGGCATCGACTTCCACAATAATATCCGGTGTCACACCGACGTTTGTGAGCGTTACGCCGTGCGGCGTTTTATAGTGACCGGTAGAAACCGCCACGGCTGAGCCGTCACTGAGCTGGAATGTCTGCTGGTAATTTCCTTTTCCGCAGGTCTTTGTCCCGACGATCGTCGCCGCACCATATTCCTGGAGGGCAGCAGCAAAGAATTCAGCCGCAGAATAGGAATCATCATTGACGATTACCGCCATAGGCATATCCAGATACTTCGCGTCAGAATAGTCCGTGGTTTCCTTTCCAAGGTAATCAACGGAGGTAAAGAGAGGACCTTCCGGAAGCAGGTAGTCCAGAACCGCCAGGAGCTCGGTCTTCATGCCGCCGGGATTGAATCGGAGGTCAAATACCAAAGAATGTGCCCCCTGCTCCCGCAGGTTTTCGATCGCTGCGATGGTATCACGAGCGCAGTTGGAATCGAAATTATTGATTTTGATATAGCCAATGTCATTTTCCATCAGCTTGGAGGAAACGACTTCAACCTCAATCTTCGCACGAGTAACACTGACGTCAAACGACTCCTCGCCACGAAGGATCGTCAGAGTCACTTTTGTGCCCTCCGCCCCGCGCACACGATTTTTGGTTTCCGACATGCCGAGAGAGACTGCGCTCTCCCCTTCCACCGCTGTGATGAGGTCGCCCGCCTGAATTCCTGCTTTCTCCGCAGGGCTGTTCGGCGTTACGCTCTGAATGGCAAAACCGGTCACCGTTTCCTCATCATCCGGCTTCTTAATGGTCACGCCGATTCCGACATAGGCGTTCGCATTGGACTCCAGGTAGGACGCAAAGTCCTCCGCGCTGATATAATAGCTCCAGCGGTCGCCGGTTGCAGCAACTGCCGCATTGGAAAGCGCATAATCCAGTGCATCCATATCCAGTCCGTCTACATATTTTTCGTCCAGCAAGGACACGAGCTCTTCAATTTTGGCAAGATAGGCCGGAGTCTGTCCATCCTGCGAGGGGGTTATCTGCGCATTCCGCCGCTCCCGTGCATGAAAGCCGACCATACAGCCAAGAAACGTCGAGACAAACACGACAAAGGCCGTGACGCCGGCGCAAAGAAAATAGGGCCATACTCTTCTGTTTTTTTCCATAATCTTCTCCGTGTCAAAAAAGTCAATCACCCACAGCCCCCGCACGGGGGCTGTGGGGAAGTCAGGTTCTCCGATAGGATTGCCGGATTGCGCGCCATTTAACCACTCAGATCAGTACGGATGCCACAAGGCCAAGGACGATCACAAGCGCCAGTACAATCGCGATCACGGAAACAATCACACGGCGATACTTATACATTCACAGAACCTCCTCAGGGAACAGAAACGTAATTGAAGGGGTTTTGCAGGGCACCGTTATAATAGACGTTGAAGTGCAGATGGTTGCCCGTAGAATTCCCGGTCGTGCCGACATAACCGATAACCTCGCCCTGACTGACATGCTCTCCGACGCTGACCGTATAGTAAACCATATGTGCATAGAGGGTGGAATAGCCGTCACCGTGGTTGATAACCACATAATTGCCCCAGGAATACTGTGCATAGGCAGCCGTTGTAACCGTGCCGCTCTTGGAAGCATAGATGGGCGTGCCGCCCGGTGCAGCAAGGTCAACACCGCTATGAAAAGTATAAGATCCGCTGATCGGATGGTAACGATACCCAAAGGGTGATGTACACCAGGAGCCGCAGCCTCTGGGCAGAGGATAGAGGAAGGAACCGTCGCCGGTTGACCCACCGCCGGTGCTGCCTCCGGTCGAGCCGCCGCCATTATTGTTCTTATTGGCCTCCTGCTCTTTTCGCTCTGCCTCAAGCTTTGCGTTATACTCCTTTTCCTTCTGCGCGATTTCCTGTGCAAGCTCCTCCTCCATGGCATCATATTTCTCCATGTCGGCATTCAGAAGCTCCGCATTGGCAATCAGCTCATCCAGAAGCTTTTCAGACTCAGCTCGCTTGGCCTCCAGTTCTTCCTGTGCGGCAGCAAGCTCCGTCTTTTTCTCCTCGACAGTCACCTTTTCGGCTGCAAGTGACTCCTTCGCAGCAAGCACATCACTGGCCAGTGCGCGGATCTCATCCATCATGCGCTGGTCACTCTTGGCGATTTCCTCGACCATGGAAATGCGGTTGAGCATTTCCGTAAAGCTCTTTGCGCGGAAAATGACCGCCCAGTAGGAAATATCGCCCTGCTCCTGCATGGCACGCAGGCGCTGCTTGTAATGCTCCATCAGGTCGGTCTGCTGCGCCTGCAAATCGTCCAGTTCCGCCTGCTTCTCGGCAATCAGCAGATTGTACTGGCGGAGCTGCTCATTGAGGTTCTGCACCTGCTGGTAAATCAGCGAAACCTCATGATCGACCTGCGCCCGCTGGTCAACCACGTTGACCGTTTTTTCATCGTTGGCGTTGATTTTCGACTGCAATTCATTTTTCTGTGCGTCGATCTCATCGGCCTTTTTCTCTAACTCGTCCAGCTCATTTTGAATATCGGCAGAGCTGACCGCAAAAGCGGAGGTGAACAGGCAGGAAATCAGCGACAGCGCCAAAAGCATGGCACAAAGGGAACGAAAAAAATGTTTCATGTGGTATCACTCCTTAAACCTTGAGGAAGCGGCGGATGGACATCAGACTGCCGACAATACCAATCAGGAAGCCGACGACGATACAGATGCCTGCCATCGGCCACAACACCTGCGTAAACGGCACGATGGTGAGGAAATCCAACGAGCCGGTGTTTTGAACGGCACTGCGGATCGCCTCATAAAGGCCCCACTCCAAAAAGAAGGAGCAGACGGCGCCGATCAGCCCAAGCAGGAAGCCCTCCACCACAAAGGGCAGGCGGATAAAGCTGTTGGTTGCGCCGACCATCTTCATAATGGCGATCTCCTCACGGCGGTCAAACATCGCAAGGCGGATGGTATTGGAAATAATAATCAGGGAAACGATCAGCAGCACTGCCGTAATGCAGACCGCTGCCAGATAGATCACATTGCGTACAGTGGAAAGGCCCTCAGCAATTTCCGGCTGCGCGTAGACATCAGCAACCCCAGGGACATTACGCAGGGTTTCAACGGTTTCTGCAAGCTTGTTATTGTCTTCCAGCGTGACAACGTACTGATCGCGCATGGTTTCAGCCGTAACACCCTCGTACATGGCCTCGTTGTATTCATCAATAAAGTCCTGCAATGCCTGCTCGCGGGAAACAAACCTAGCGTCAGCAACATTGTCGATCAGATTGATCTGGGAGCCGACGCTCTTTGCTTCGGCGGAGGTGTAGTCTTCATCAATACAGACCAGAACTTCATTTTCCTTCTGCAAATCCTCAACGATAAGGTTGAGGTTGTATGTGATCAGGCCAAAGCTGCTGACGATCACCAGACAGGCCACCGTGATACAGATGGCAGCAAAGGACATGAAGCCGTGCTTGAAAATTGCACGCACGCCCTCCTGCAGCAGAAAGCTGAAATTATTGTTCTTCTTCATAATTGTAATACCCGTCCATTCCGTCGCTGATCACCTTGCCGTTGCTGATGGCAACGACGCGCTTAGTGAAGCGATCCACCAGAGATTTTTCATGCGTAACGACCATGACCGTCGTTCCCAGCGCATTGATCTGCTCCAGAAGCAGCATGATCTCAAAAGAGCGCGCGGGGTCGAGGTTGCCGGTCGGTTCGTCCGCGATGATCATCGTCGGGTTATTGATCAGCGCACGCGCAATGGCCACACGCTGCTGTTCGCCGCCGGACAGCTCGTTCGGCAGGCGGCGGGCTTTATTTTCCAGCCCGACCAACTCCAGCACGTAGGGCACACGCTTTTTGATCTCCTTGGTCGGCGCACCGATAACGCGCATGGCAAAGGCGACATTTTCATAGACCGTCTTGTTTTCGATCAGGCGGAAGTCCTGAAAAATAACACCGAGTGTGCGGCGCATATACGGCACCGAGGAGCGCTTGATGGATTCAAGCTTGTAGCCGTTGACAAGAATGGAGCCGGAGGTCGGCTTCAGTTCCGCCGTCAGGAGCTTGATAATGGTGGACTTGCCGGAGCCGGACTGGCCGACCAGAAAGACAAACTCACCGTCGTCAATGTGCATATCAATGCCATTGAGTGCGTGTGTACCGGTCTCGTAAGTTTTGGTAACATTAATCAGGTCAATCATAAACTGGCTTCTTTCTTTAGAGCATATGCGCCTCGCGGGAGGCGAGGTATTTCTTGACCATCAGCGCGACCTTAAAGATGATTGCATCGTCAAATTCACGCAGGTCAAGTCCGGTCAGTTTCTTGATTTTCTCAAGACGGTAGACCAGCGTATTGCGGTGGACAAAGAGCTTCCGGGAGGTCTCGGAAACGTTCAGGCTGTTCTCAAAGAACATATTGATGGTAAAGAGAGTCTCCTGATCAAGGGAGTCAATGGAGTTCTTCTTAAAAACCTCTGACAGGAAAATCTCGCACAATGTCGTCGGGAGCTGATAAATCAGACGGCCGATGCCGAGATTCTCATAATTGATGATAGTCTTTTCCGTATCAAAGACCTTGCCGACCTCAATGGCGACCTGCGCCTCCTTATAAGAATCAGCAAGCTCCCGCAGATGCTCGGAGACGGTTCCGATACCGATGGTCGTGCGGACGAACAGCTCGGATTTGAGGCGGTCTTCGATTGTGCGGGCAAAATTGGTCAATTCTTCCGCGGTGACATCCGCAGCAACCTGACGCACAACGGCAATATCGGTTTCATTGACATTGATGACAAAATCCTGCTGGGTGTCGGGGAACATATTCTGCAGCAGCTCCACAGCGCTCACATCCGCGCGGCCAAGCTGACGGATCAGAAAAACCACGCGCGGCAGCTCTGTCTGGAAATGCAGCTCCTTCGCACGGATATAGATATCCCCCGGCAGAATATTGTCGGTGATAATATTTTTGACGAAGGTGCCCCGGTCATGCTTTTCTTCATAATAAGTCTTGGTGAAGCTCAGAGACACCTGCGCCATGCGGCAGACAGACAGCGCATCGTGATCTGTACCTCTGGTAAAGACGGAAAAACCGAACGTCGGGTTCCATCCCTTCAGTGTAAGGAATGTATACTCCCCGCAGAAAACGGGCGACTCCGGCATCGCAGCGATTGCCGTGACCGCATCCGGCCATTTTTCCCCGATCAGCGCGGCATCACTACAGGAAATCACGACACCATCCGTGTCAATCACGCCGATTGTCACACCCGCAGCCTCACCGAGCTGCACTACTACACCCTGAAAAATACGACTGGACATATGCCTTGTCCTCCTTACCTTTGAAAGAAAATGTCGATATTCGGCAAATTTCAATAGTTATAATACTATTTTTTTCGTCGGATTGCAATAGGGTTGAGCATTTTATTTCAAAAATAGCCGTCATTTTTAGGAATTTTTCATAATACCTTCGTCATAATGGCCAAAACAAGGTCTTTGATTTTGACACATTGAATCATTTTCTGTCCTCAGGTACTTCGTCAAAATGAACAGAATCCAATCGCATTACTTCGTCATTTGTCAATTCACGTATCTCGCCAAGTGGAAGATTGTCCAATTTCAGGCCGCCTTCGGCAATTCTGCGCAGATACGTGACAGGCTTGCCACGGCTTGCGAGCATTCGCCGCACCTGATGGTACTTTCCTTCACATACAAAGACACGGCTTTTCCCAGGACCCAGCGGTTCCAGGCGTGCCGTAAGGCACTTGGTTCCGTCGCGAAGCTCCACCCCATTCCGAAATGCTACAATATCCTGCTCATCCGCAGTGCCTTCGTGCTCGGCATAGTAGCACTTCTCCACACCATGGCGCGGCGAGATCAGGCGGTGCGCAAGCTGGCCGTCATTTGTGAAAAGAAGCAGTCCCTCTGTATCCTTGTCCAGACGACCGACGGGAACGAGTGTGCGGTACTGTGGGGGAAGGAGCTCCATGACGGTCCTGTCACGCGGATCGGAGGTCGATGTTACAACGCCCGCCGGCTTATTCAGCATCAGCACAATGCGTCCGATCCCGCCGACGCGTTCGCCGTCAACGAAGATCTCATCGACCTTTTCATCCACTTTGTACTCCGGTTCGCGCACAACACGCTCCCCCACCCGCACCCTTCCGGCGCGGATGATCTGGCGCAGCTCCCTGCGCGAGGCGACATTGCTGTCGGAGAGAAACTTATCCAATCGCTGCATTGTTGACCTCCCAGCGGCATATTTGTCCGTCAGCGGACATACAGTGTATCACATCAATCACATTTGGGGGGATTCCATGTTTGTTATGACTGCAAAAATATCAAAGACAAAGCTGCTTGCAGCCGCCGTTGTTCTGGTTGCTGTCGTTTTGGTGATCATTCTGCTGGTGACCGGCAGCGGCGGCAAGGCGAATCTGCCGGAGGATGCTCCTGCCGGTGCGACAAATGACGAACGCGTTGCCTATCTCGCCACTTTCGGCTGGAGTGTCAATGCAGAGCCGAAGGAAATCCAGAAAATCCGCATTCCGGAAAACACCGACAACAGGGTCTTTGCACGCTACAACGAATTGCAGCGCAGCCAAGGCTTTGATCTAAGTACATTCAGCGGTAAGGAAGCCATGCGCTACGTCTATGAAATTCTCAATTATCCGAACGCAGACGCGCCGGTCTATGCCAGCGTGATCGTCTATGACGGACATATCATCGGCGGCGACATTACCGACTCCGCGCCGGAAGGAAAGATCCATGGTTTCCAGATGCCGGGCATCTCACAGAATATCGGGTCGGAGCAGCCTGCACCATCCAATTCCTACGAAAGCACCGAGCCTTCCGAGCCGACCTGCGGTACTGCTCCGGAAGCCACAGAGCCGACGGCTTCCTCTGCTTCCTAGTATACCACAGCAGGTCAAGGCCAAAAAATGGATTGACTTTGCAGGCTGTGGTGCTATAATAAAGGCAACTCCATATGTGATCTTCAGGGCAGGGTGAAATTCCCGACCGGCGGTAAAGTCCGCGAGCGTCCTTGGACGCAGGAACCGGTGTGATTCCGGTACCGACAGTATAGTCTGGATGGAAGAAGAAATGCAGTAGCTTGTGCTGTCCAAAGAAGATCCTTTGGACAGTTTTTCTTTTGGAGGTGTTTTCTTATGAAACACGAAAAAACCAGACGGCTTGCCGTCGTCGCCATGCTCTGTGCTCTGGCATATGCCGCAGTCGCAGTAGCACGGGTACCCATCACCCCCGTGGAGTTTCTGAAATATGAGCCGAAAGACGTCATTATCGCCATCGGCGGATTCCTCTATGGGCCGCTTGCCTCACTGAGCATCAGCACAATTGTGTCCCTGCTTGAAATGGTCACCATCAGCACCACCGGCTGGATCGGCTTACTGATGAACGTACTTGCTTCCGCTGCATTTGCCTGTGTCGCCGCGCTGATTTACCGCAAAAAGCGCACGCTGGGCGGCGCAGTTTTTGGGCTGTGCCTCGGTGTGGTTTGCATGTCAGGAACTATGGTGCTGTGGAACTATCTCATTACTCCCCTGTATATGGGCACCTCGCGTGCGGACGTCGCTGCCATGCTGCTGCCGATCATTCTCCCCTTCAATCTGCTCAAGGGCTGCCTGAACGCTGCACTGACGGCTCTATTGTACCGCCCGGTGGTGCAGGGACTGCGCCATGCGCACCTTTTTCCGGAAAGCAGCGCCGCCCCCGCGAAGAAGGGCGGAAAGCTGCTGGTCTGGATCGGTTCCGGCGTGCTGCTGCTTGCCAGCATCGTCATTATTCTATTTTTACGCGGAATTCTCTGAAAAAAAGCATGGCGGGAGGATATCCTCCCGCCACGCTTTTATATCCGCATAAATCCGCAGCAGCCGAGCTCTGAAAGCTCCTGAAATCCCATTGAGCGATAAAAAGCGAGCGTTTTCGGCGTGTTGTCCGTCATAAGCTCAATCTGCCGCACCGAAGCAAAGCGCTTCAAAAGTTCCCGCAAGAGCGCCGATCCAATGCCCTTTCGCTGCTGTGCCGGATAGACCAGAATATCCTGCACAAACACTACAGTCTCCCCGTCCCCGACTGCGCGCAGGATTCCCTGCAAGTGTCCGTCCTCATAGGCCGCAAGCTTCAGGAGAGAACATTCAAAGCCGCGCCGCAGTGCTTCCGGCCGCTCGGTGTAAGCTGTCCAGCCCACAGCAGCGTATAGAGGAAGGATTTCCTCCTCACGGTATTGGAGGTATTCTTTGATTTCAACCATTCGACGATTCTCCCTCGCCCAGCAGGTGCAAAAACTCCTGCTCGGTCAAAACAGGAATACCCAGCTCGTTGGCCTTTTTCAGCTTGCTGCCCGCATTCTCACCGGCAACCACATAGGTCGTTTTCTTCGATACGGAGCCTGCGGCTTTTCCTCCGCGGGCTTCAATTTTTTCCGTTGCCTCGTCGCGCGTAAACAGCGTCAGCGCACCCGTGAGGACGATCGTCATTCCTGCCAGCGAGTCATCGCCCTTCGGCGCCGTGCTTTGGAAGTTCACCCCCGCCTCGCGCAGGCGCGAAATCAAATGCCTGGACTGCGGGCTGGCAAACCACGAAACAATATTCTCCGCCGTAATCGCGCCGATGTCGCGCACCTCTGTCAATTCTTCCGCCGTTACCTGCATCAGCGTGTCCAGAGAGCCAAAGGTCTTTGCCAGCACCTTAGCCGCCTTTTCGCCGACCTGTCGGATGCCAAGAGCAAAGATCAGGCGGCTGACGTCATTTTTCTTGCTGGCGTCAATCGCTGTCAGAAGCTTCTGCGCCGCCTTGCTGCCGCTTTTCCAGAGGCTTTTCAGCTCGTCGAGCGTCAGATAATAGATGTCTGCCGGGGAGCGAATAGCGCCCATTGCGATGAGCTGCTCCACGATGGAATCACCCAAGCCCTCAATGTCCATGGCGTTGCGCGAAACAAAATGCGCAATATTTCTGGAAAGCTGCGCCGGGCACTCCGCACCGGTGCAGCGGATGGCTGCGCCGTCCGGATCGCGCTCCACCGGCGCGCCACAGACCGGGCAGACCGCCGGAAGATGATAGGGCACTGTTCCGGCAGGCCGTTTTTCCTGTACCACTGAAAGAATCTCCGGGATAATCTCTCCCGCTTTTCGGATTCTGACGGTATCTCCGATGCGAATGTCCTTTTCGGAAATAAAATCCTGATTGTGCAGGGTGGCATTTGTGACGGTCGTCCCCGCCAGCCGTACCGGACTGACCACCGCCTTCGGCGTCAGGACGCCGGTTCTTCCCACCTGCACTGCAATATCCTCCACAACCGCTTCCTTGATCTCCGGAGGATACTTGAAGGCGCAGGCCCAGCGCGGAAATTTCGCCGTGCTGCCAAGCTGCGTACGTTCTGAGAGGTCATCCAACTTGACAACCGCACCATCGATATCGAAGGAATAGTCATAGCGTTCCCGCCCGATGCGGCGAATTTCCGCAATCGCTTCCTCTGCCGTGCGGCAAAGCTTGTGCGGAATGACCTTGAAATGCCGTTCGGCAAGGTAGTCCAGCGTCTGAGAATGCGTATCAAACTGCACATTCTCAGATAACTGCAAATTGAAGATCAGAATATCCAGACGGCGTGCCGCAGCAACCGACGGGTCAAGCTGGCGAAGGCTTCCTGCCGCCGCATTGCGTGGATTTGCAAAGAGAGGCTTACCCTCCTGCTCCCGTACTTCATTGAGTTTTTCAAAAACAGCACGCGGCATGAACACCTCGCCGCGGACGATCAGCGTGCCGGGTGTGTTTTCCAGCCGCATGGGAATAGTGCGAATGGTTTTGAGATTTTCCGTGACATCCTCGCCCGTCAGGCCGTCTCCGCGCGTTGCTCCGCGGACAAACAGGCCGTCCCTGTATTCCAGTGCGACGGACAGGCCGTCTACCTTCGGCTCTACGCTGTAGGCCGCTTCCGGTGCAGTTTCGCGCAGATGCGCGTCAAATTCCCTTACCTCGTCCTCGGAAAATACATCCTGCAGGCTCTCCAGGGGAACGACGTGCCGCACCTTTTCAAATTTGCTCAGTGCCTCGCCTCCGACGCGCTTTGTCGGTGAAAGCGGAGAAGCATATTCCGGATAGGCGGCCTCCAGCTCTTCCAGGCGGCGCAGCTTCCTGTCATATTCATAGTCCTCCATCGTCGGTGCGTCCAGAACATAGTACAGGCGATTGGCCTCCTCCAGTTCCTTTGTCAGCACTTCGATTTCCTGTTGTGGATTCATGTGAGTTCCTCCAAGCCAATATATGTTGCCGGCACACGGCCGACAATTACCGTCTCTGCCGCGATCACACTGGAGTCTACGGCGACGTCCTGTGTCCCTGCGAGGGTCAGTATAGTGATCGTAACATTGATGTCGATCGTGATGCGGTGTATGGTTTGATTGATCCCGGCAGCGGCAAATTCATTATGAAACACCGCGTCCGAGGTTCGGACGGCAAGCACGCGGACGGCAAGGTTCGGCCCCCGCCCGGAAAACAGTTCCGGAAGAAGCACGCTCCCGATTGGAACGCCCAACTCCTCCACAGACAAATCAAGGAGTTTTTCATCTACGCGGTGCAGAATCTCTGTTTTGAGCCGGTTGATTCCGGCGATATTTGCACGCAGCGCAGTGACATTGCCGGCAGAATCTTTTTCCGTGAAAATCATCCGTTCATAATCAAGTTCTCCGATTTCGATCTGTTCCTGAATTGCCTCGTTAATTGCAGCAGACGCCTGATTGTCCACCTGTGTAATGACCAGCTCCTCTGCCATGGGCGCAAAGCGCTGACGCAGCAGGAGAGTAAATCCGGCCAATGCCACCAGTATGGCAGCCGCCAGCAGGCGAAGCCGGTTTCTTTGCTCCAACGTCATACAGACCACCCCGCAGATGGATATGCCGCACAACGCCGGAATATGCCGGAGAAGAGTGCAATTCGTTCTCAGGCCTTATGCATACGCGCCGCTGCAGCACACGCCATCAGTCGTTTGGTGCCGACCTGGTCGAAAGCGATTTCCAGCATGGCGTCGTTGCCCATCTTCAAGACGGAAAGGATCATGCCGCGCCCGAAGGTGTCATGTACGATCATGTCGCCCTTGCGGAACTCCGGCACAGGTGCCTGTGTCTTGCGGGTCTGGAAGGAATCCGTCCAGGATCGCTGCTGCCGCTGCGGCTGGACAGGCTTCTGATATGCCTTGGGCAGCTCTGCTTTCTTTCCTGTGATCAGTTCCGGCGGGATCTCCTCAATAAAGCGGGAATGCCGGTTGACCGAGGTGCGGCCGTAGAGCATACGCTGCTTGGCACAGGTGAGTGTCAGGTGCTTTTTCGCGCGTGTTATGGCCACATAGCACAGGCGCCGTTCCTCCTCCATTTCCTCCGGGTCGCCGATGGAGCGCATGCCGGGGAAAAGCCCTTCTTCCATGCCGATAACGTAGACGTTTGGAAATTCCAGTCCCTTAGCTGAATGCATCGTCATCATAACGACGGCATCTGCATCCTGATCGTACTGTTCAATGTCCGTGTAGAGCGCGATTTCCTCCAAGAAGCCGCTGAGTGTCGGCGAATCGGAATTTGCCACATAATTGACGATGGAGGATTTCAATTCGCGGACGTTTTCAAGCCGGGTGCGGTTTTCAACCTCCTCCTTTTCCTCCAGCATTTTGACGTAACCGGTACGGATGAGCAGTTCCTCATAAAAGTCCGGCAAAGGCATGGTCTGCGCGAGCTCTGCACATTCCTCGATCAGCACGGTGAAGTTCATGAGCTTCTGCGCCGATCGCTTCATCGCAGGATAGGAATAGGGATCGCTGACCACACTGTAAAGGGGCTTTCCAGAAGCAGTGCAGAGACGTTCGATCGTCTCGACTGTCTTTGCGCCGATACCGCGCGGCGGCTGATTGATAATGCGCTTGAGCCGCAGATCATCGGCGCGGTTGCTGATCACCCAGAGGTAGGCCAGCATATCCTTGACCTCGGCACGGTCGAAGAATCGTGTGCCGCCAATGATGCGGTATGGGATGCCGCTGCGCTTGAAGGCATATTCCATCGCGTTGGACTGCGCGTTTGTCCGGTAAAGAATGGCAAAGTCTTTAAAGTTCTTCCCGCGGGACTCTGTCAGGATATTATTTGCAACAAAATTCGCCTCATCCGATTCATTGAAGGCTTCATAGAAAAGGATATTCTCGCCTGCGCCGTTGTTCGTCCAGAGCTTTTTCCCCTTGCGGCCGCGGTTGTTGGAGATCACGGCGTTGGCCGCATCGAGGATGGACTGCGTGGAGCGGTAATTCTGCTCAAGGCGAATGACCCGCGCTCCCTTGTATTCCTTTTCAAAATCCAGAATATTGCGGATGGTCGCACCGCGGAATCGGTAGATACTCTGGTCGTCATCGCCGACGACACAGATATTCTCATAGCGTCCGGCCAGCAGCGAGGCCAGCAGGTATTGCAGATGGTTTGTATCCTGATATTCGTCGATCAGAACATAGCGGAACTTGCGCTGGTAATAATCGCGCACGTCCTCAAACTGCTGCAAAATCTGCACGGTCAAGAGAATGATATCGTCAAAATCCACGGCGTTCGACGCTTTCAGGCGGGACTGATACTCCTTGTACAGCTCAGCAATGCGCTTGAGACGGTAATCATCCCCTACATCCTTTGCAAAGGCCTCCGGAGAAGCCATCTGATCCTTGGCCTTGGAGATCATGCCAAGAACGGAACGGGGCGGGAAGGTCTTTTCGTCCAGGTTTCGGTCACGCAGAATTTCCTTGATCACGCGCTCGGAATCCGCCGTGTCATAGATTGTAAAGCTGCGGTCATAGCCGATACGCTCAATCTCCCGGCGCAAAATACGGCAGCAGGCCGAATGGAAGGTCATTGCCCAGACATCGTTGGCCTCCGGCCCCAGCATGGCGGTCAGACGCTCCTTAAGTTCGTTTGCAGCCTTATTCGTAAATGTAATGGCGATGATAGACCACGGCACTGCCGGATGCAGTGCGCACAGCTCATCCGCCGCCGTGCGGTTTTCCTCGTGTGGATCGGCAATCTCGCGCTCCAAAAAGCAGACGTCCTCTTCCGTAACTTGCCGGGCAAGTTCGTCAGAACTGGCCGCGCAGCCAAAGCGGATGAGGTTTGCAATGCGGTTGATGAGGACGGTTGTCTTGCCGCTGCCCGCGCCTGCAAGCAGCAGCAGCGGGCCTTCGGTCGCGAGAACGGCTTCCATCTGCATGGGATTCATGCGGGAGAAGCACCGGAGAATGTATTCTTTTCTTGCGGTCAGAAACCGCTGTTCTAAACTCTGTGCCATTATCTGCTCCTGATCAAAATGATTTGCCTCTATTCTACTCCATTTTCCGGCGGAAATAAAGGGGATGTTTTTCACAGGAACGAAAATCGGCATTTTCACTGAAGCGGTTTGGCCGGAACAGCGCGCAGGAACGCAACAGGTTTTTATTGAGCGGTCTCCTTTGAGTGTAGCTTTTTTTCGGAGGATTTGATATAATACTCACAGTTTTCAACAGGAGGTGCGCCCATGTCTCTCTCCGCGTCTGCGCCCTGGCGCAAATTCTATGGCAGTATTCCCTGCACCATTGATTATCCGAAGCTTACCATGTATCAGCTCGTCGCACAGACGGCAAGACGTGTACCAGGTCTGTGCGCCTATGAATTCATGAACCGGAAAACCAGCTTTTCTGCGTTTCTGCGCCGCATAGACCGCGCTGCCGCCGCTCTCTACGCACTCGGTATACGCAAGGGCGACCGCGTTACGATCTGTATGCCCAATACGCCGCAGGCGGTGGACTGCTTTTATGCGCTCAGCCGTATCGGCGCAGTCTCAAATATGATCCATCCCCTATCCGCCGTTGATGAAATCACCTTTTATCTCAACCAGTCGGACAGCAAAGCAATTCTGACACTCGATCGCCTGTATGAAAAGGTATCACAGGCAATTCAGGGTGCCAAGCGCCGTCCGCTTCTTTTGATTGCGCGGATTCAGGATGAGCTTTCTGTTTCCATGAAACTCGGCTACGCTTTGACTCAGGGCCGCAAAACGCCAAAGCTGCCGCGCAGCGGCTATCTTCTCTGGGAGGATGCACTGCACTGTGTCTGCGCCAATCTTCCAGACCCGGATGAGGACTACGCTGCCTGCGCCTGCATTCTCTATTCCGGCGGTACGACGGGAACGACCAAGGGCATCTGCCTATCCAGCTACAATTTTAACGCGCTTGCGCTTCAAACCATCGCTGCCAGCGGCTACGCCAGCCTGGAGGGGCTGAAAATGCTCTCCGTAATGCCGATCTTCCACGGCTTTGGCCTCGGCATTGGCATCCACACGGCACTCGTCGGCGGTGCAAGATGCATCCTGGTTCCCACATTTACCATCAAGGTCTATGCCGAACTTTTGAAGAAGAAGCGGCCGAACTTCATTCCCGGCGTACCGACTCTCTTTGAGGCCCTGCTGCGCACGACGCATCTGGACAGGTTGGATATGTCCTTCCTGATGGGAATGTTCTCCGGCGGTGATACGCTTTCCGTGGAGCTGAAGCACAAGGTTGACCGCTTCCTGAAAGCGCATCAAGCTACCATTCAGATCCGCGAAGGTTATGGCACAACCGAATGCGTCACGGCAAGCTGTCTGACGCCCATCGACTATGCGCGCGACGGTTCCATCGGAATTCCCTTCCCGGATACCTATTACAAGATCGTCAAAACCGGCACCACACAGGAGCTCGGCCCGAACGAGGAAGGCGAGATCTGTGTTTCCGGCCCCAGTGTCATGCTGGGCTATCTGGATAACCCGGAGGAAACCGCACAGACGCTCCGCCGCCATGATGACGGAAAACTCTGGCTGCACACAGGTGACCTTGGCTGTATGGATGCAGACGGCTTTGTCTACTTCCGCCAGCGCATCAAGCGGGTCATCATCACCTCGGGCTACAATGTTTATCCCAGCCAGCTTGAAAACATCATTGACGGTCATGAGAAGGTGCTTCTTTCCTGTGTGATCGGCGTGAAAGATCCTTATAAGATGCACAAGGTCAAGGCTTTTGTCGTTCTGAAGCCGGATGTTTCTCCCAGTGAAGCCGTGCGGCAGGAGCTTCTTGCCTACTGCCGCAAACGCATTGCTAAATATGCCATGCCCTATGAAATTGAATTCCGCGAGGAGCTCCCGAAAACACTGGTCGGAAAGGTCGCCTACCGAGTTCTGGAAGAGGAAGCACAGCAGGAGGCGCAGGCATGACGCAGCCGAAAAACCGCATTTGGGAACTGGATGCCCTGCGCGGCATCTGCATTCTGTGCATGATCGTCGTACATTTTGTCTTTGACCTGAATGAGTTTGGAGGTCTCGGCCTCATCATGCCCGCTTGGTTCAATTTCTGCCAGCGCTATGGACATATTCTCTTTATCCTGATCTCAGGTATCTGCGCAGCGCTTGCCTCCCGCAGTTTCCGGCGCGGCGTGATCGTGTTTGGTGCCGGCCTTCTGATCACCGGCGTGACACTCTTTATGGTCTATATGCTGAAATTCAACCGCTCACTCTCCATTTACTTTGGAATTCTTCATTTGCTTGGCTTATGCATGATGCTCTTCCCGCTCTTCAAAAGGCTGCCAGTCTGGGCACTTGCCGTACTGGGTGCGGCGTTCCTTGCGCTCGGCGTCTGGCTGGCTGCATTGGAGCCGCTCCGTATGGACTTCCCCTCCGTACCAGGCCTGCTGCTAGGCGCGCTCGGCATTCGGACTACCGGCTTCTACAGCGGAGACTACTTTCCAATTTTTCCAAACCTGGGCTGGTTTCTGCTTGGTGCCGTTCTCGGCAGAACTGTCTATCGGCGCAGGGAAAGCCTGCTTCCGAGAGTAAACTCTGATTTCTGGCTGCTGCGCTTCTTCCGGTTCTGCGGCCGCCATTCTCTGTGGATTTATCTGCTGCATCAGCCGCTGCTGGCAGGGCTCACGATGCTTCTGGCCGTTTTCTTCTGAGAACGAAAACAAACAATCGGCACAACCGTCGAAATGACAGGTTGTGCCGATTTATTATGCAAAATATCCGCCCTGCCGACTCGGGCAAGGCGGCGAAGAATTAACGCTTATTACTGTATTGCTTTGTGGTGCGTACCATCATGATAATGCTGGCAACACCGCTTGCAGCAAACACCGCAAATGCATACAGGGCATATGGTACAAAGGTGTTGGCCATCCAGAGCGCAACCGCGCACAGACCCCACAAAACATGCACTACTCCCGTTCCGTAGCACCATCCGCGCAGCGTGCGCTCATCCTGAATGCGCGTCCGAACGCCCTTGGGAACCGTTCGCCCGTTGATAAGCAGGATGCCTTTAAAGATAAAATACACGCCAAAAAACAATAACAGGTAAATCATACGTCGCTCCTTCTTTCGATATCAGTCGAGCAGAATTCGATTTTTGATGCACATTCCTTTGGAATGCTCCAAAATTGCGGTTTCGATCTGCTCAAGCGGATAAGTCTCACTGACGAAGTCCTCTGCGCGGATCACTCCGTTTTTCAGCAGTTCAAAAGCCGTCATAGTATACACCGGTGTGGTGTGATAAAGCCCCATAATGGTAAGCTGTGAATAATGCACCAGATTTGCATCCGCAACGAGCTGTGTTCCGGCCTTGGTTCCGCCGAACAGCAACACCTTGCCACCCTTACGGGCCATACAGATGTTCTTTTCCCAGACCTCAGGATAACCGGTCGCCTCAATTGCTACATCACAGCCTCTGCTTTCCTCGGTCAGTGCCTTCACCCGTGCAACCGTATCTCCCTGCGAGGCGTTTACGGTCTCTGCGGCGCCGAGCTTTCTAGCCATTGCAAGGCGAAGATCAGAAAGGTCGGTCGCGATCACACGCGCTCCCTTTCTGGTCAAAAGGGCTACATACATCAGGCCGATCGGCCCTGCGCCATTGATGACAACGGTATCGCCCAGATGTACACCGACTGACTCTACGCCGTAAGTGACGCAGGCCAGCGGCTCCATCAAAGCTGCTGTTTCAAACGTCATTTCGTCCGGGAGCAAGAATGTATTCTGCTCGACAATGCGCTGTGGGATGCGCTGATACTGTGCAAAGGCGCCCATATTCCAAAGAATATCATCGCACATGGAGTGGATTCCTTTTTTGCAGTAATAGCATTTCTGACAGGGTGCGGAATTGTGGCAGACTACACGATCACCGACATGAAAGCGTGTGACTCCCTCCCCCACGGCGGATACAACACCGGACGCCTCATGGCCGAAGCCGTAAGGCGGAATATCACCGGGATAACCGCGCAGATAGGTTTTTACGTCCGTACCGCAGGTCAGCGCAACCTGATTGCGCAATTGCGCACAATGATCTCGCCGTAGGCAGGTTCCGGGATGGGCGCATCCTCAATTCGGATGTCTTTCGGCCCATAGAACATCACTTTTTTCATTCGTCGATCTCCGGCTGAACTCCATAGGTTTCGAACTTTTTCAGCACGACGTCCATCTGCTCCTCAGAGAGCAAAACCGGTTCGCCTGCCAGTTTGCACTTGTAGTAGATCTCCGCGCAAAATTCAATCTCCTCCGCTGTATCGAAGGCGGACGGCAGATCCGCACCGCCGGCCAACAGGCCGTGGTTGCCAAGCAGCACCGCATAGCGGTCCTTCATGCCCTCAAGCGCGGACTTTGCAAGCTCGGCCGTGCCGAAGGTCTCATACTTCGTGCAGCGGACATTCTTGCCTGCTGAGCCGATCAGATAGGTGCAGGGCTCAATGCCCCAGTTCAGGCTGGCCAGTACGCAGGAATAAATGCTGTGCGCATGTACTACGGAACGGATTTCCGGGCGCTCACGGTAGAAAATGCTGTGCATTTCATGCTCACTGGAGGGTTTGCGTTTGCCCTCTACGACGTTGCCGTGCAAATCCATCACAACGACATCCTCAGGTGTCAGGGTGAAGTAATCCATGCCGCTCGGGCTGATTGCCATAAGCCCTGCTTCCGGGTCGTAGATGCTGATATTGCCGCCGGTACCCTTGGTCAGGCCGTGCGTGATGAGCATTTTCAGATGCTCAACAATTTCCTGTCTTTCCTTTTGCATTAACGTCATAATTTTCTACCTCGCATCAGAATTTGTTGTAAACACGCGGCGTCCGTCCCTGCTCCAGAACCTCGCGCATCGCCTGCGCCAGCGGGTAGGGTGAAAGTGCAATCGCATCTACGGTGTCACCGGCAATGTGCGGCGTCAGCGTTACGTTGTCGAGCGTCAGCAGCGGAGAATCTGCCTTGAGCGGCTCGTCATTGAAAACATCCAGGGCCGCACCCGCGATGGTGTGCGTTTTGAGTGCCTGCACAAGCGCTGCTTCGTCGATTAAGCCGGCTCTGGCGGCATTGATCAGATACGCCGTCGGCTTCATGCTGCCTAGCAGTTCAGCGCCAATCATTCCCTCATTTTCCGGCGTCAGTCGTAAATGCAGAGAAATGACATCAGATTCCTTGAAAAGAGCTTCCAACATCTCTACGGGCTCCGCGGGAAGCGCTTTTATCACCTGTTGTGGAAGATAGGCATCAAAACCGAGCACACGAACGCCAAGTGCCGAGAGCTTTTTTGCCAGAAGCGCACCGATGTTTCCGAGGCCGGCAATGCCGACCGTCATATTTTTCAGTGTCGCGGTGTATTCGCTGTTCGGAAATTCGCTGGGCCATACCCCCTGCATCAGCAGGCGGTGGCTGCGCGCAATATTGCGTGTCTCGGCAAGCATCAGCCCGAGCGTAAATTCCGCGACCGCCTCAGCGTTGCGGATGATGTTCACAAGCGGGATCTTCTGCTCCGTCAGAGCATCAACGGCAATATTGTCCACACCGCCGCGGCATACACCGACCAGCTTCAGCCGCTTTGCGCGTCTGAGCAGATGCGCAGGAAGCGGGCAGAAATGCACCATCAGCACATCAGCGGTTTCGATCAGGGTATCCAGCTCGGAGGGATATGGCGCTGCATCGGGTCCCTTGTGCTCAATGGCTGTCTGCATCTCGGAAAACTCGTCACGGTCGCCGCTTCCCCACTGCAGTACGTCGATCTTCGCTTGCGGGCAGTCCAGATCGGCGGCAGCTTTTTCCAGCGTGTAGGGGGACACATATGCGTCCCCTACCACAACAATTTGTTGAATTTGCGCTTTGTTGATCATCATGTTAAGCCTTTGCCTTCACGTCGTTGCAGGTGAGCATATAGTTCAGGACTGCTTCCTTGTTCTTACGGTACAGGAAGTAGGCAACAAAGTAGACAACAACCGTCAGACCGATCCAGATGGGACTCCGGGAAAGGAAGGCTGCAAACAGCAGTGCCAGGAAGGGCATGAAGCAGGTGCAGGTGATGAGCATGGTAGAGCTTGCCAGCTCAAAGCCGACGCTCACAGCAACAGCGGTGTAAAGCTCTGCCATCCAGCCCCATACGTACAGTGCCAGGGAGAAGTAAAGGATCGTGCCGATGAGCGTCTTGAGCATGTTGCCCTTGGAGATGCTGATCATCGGGATCATACAGTAAGGCATCGCGATCAGGTCAACCATGATAAGCGCACGGTTGCCGGGCAGGAAGAAGGCCAGAACAAGCATAATGGGAATCATCAGCGTGCCGACCATGATGGTTGCGGGCTCGCCGTAGCCGGTCGCGTCATTGACGGACAGGTACCACTTGCGGTTCTTGCCGTGCTTCTTTGCAACGCCCTTGGTAGACTCAGTCAGAAGGGTGAATGCGGCGGCGAAGAGAGAAGCGATCTTCGGGAAAATGGCCATAACTGCCGCAGTTGCAATTCCGGCAGACGCGATTTCGCCCCAGGCAGCCAGCGTGTCGAGCTCCTTGATGTTTCCGATGAAGCCGAGCACCAGTCCGACGATCAGGCCAAGCACCATCGGCTCACCAAACAGGCCGAGCTTCTTCTGGACGGTCTTGAGATTGATGTCCACCTTGTTCAGGCCGATCTTGTTCATCAGGAAGTTCACCAGAACATAGAACGGAACACCCTCAGCATGGTGCGGCGCAGTCAGTGCGCAGCCGGGATAGTTGTAATAGCTTGAGAAGCAAGGTGCCAGCATTTCTGCGAAGAGCAGAACATAGAGGTTCATCAGAACCATCAGGCCCAGAGACAGCCACACATTTTTGGTCGCAATGTACAGCGTGGAGCCCCAAAGCATGAACGAATACGTGTTCCACAGGTCAGAGGGCATGAAGATGTCCGTCCACTTTGTGATGAACAACACAACCTGCAGTACGATGGCAATGATCAGGAAAGCCATGCCGATCTTCGTGGAATATGCAACCAGAGCGCAGGCCTGCCAGCCCACATCGAGAACGGGCAGATTCACGCCGGTGTTGTTGACCATCTTGTCAACGATGCCGCTGATGGTAGGCATATAGGCATTGATGAGGAGGCTGAAGCCGGTCAGTGCAACGCCTGCCAGGAGAGCAGAGCGGAATGCCTTTGCAGGCTTTGCCTTCATAATCAGCGCAATGACAAAAATAATCAGCGGAACAGAAACCGATGCGCCAAAGGTATCAAACACTTTGGAAAGAGTTTCCAAAAACATTCTGTTTTCCTCCGTTTTTCTTTTTATTTTGAGTTATTTGCCGAGTTGATCCAGAACACGCAGTGCTTCTTCCATAAATTCTTCTTCTGCAAAGCCGGTCATAAAGCCGACAGCATTGATTTTCGGAATATCCACGTCATCCTCGATTGGGCTGGTATAAGCGATAAAATCGTAGTGGCCGGACATCAGTGCAAGCTTTACGCCGCCCGGATTGACTTCCGTTGCCTCAAAGCGATAGCCGAGCGCCTCAAACTGCTCCTGCATTTTAACCGCAATCATCGTCGAACTGACAGTGCCCGAACCACATACAGACAGGACGCTTACCGTCTTTCCTGCTCCGCGAAGGGCTTTCTTTTCCTCTTTCGCACCGTCATTTTTCTTACGAAACAGTCCCATAATTCTCCTCCCTTCTGTTTCTCATTTTTCCGTGCCGCTGTGTCGAAGCCCCGCTTCGTTTCAGCCGTTAAGACAGGCAAGCGCCGCGTACATATCCTCTGTGCTTGCGCTTGTCATCACTTCGCGCAGAACCTCTTCATCCGCAAACAGGCGGAGAATTCTGCGCAGCAGGCCAAGCTGTTCCTGCGGATTGGAGATTGCCATCATCATAACCAGCGAAACGGGAAGATGCTCGTCCTTCGTTCCCATTTCCAGAAAATCGACCGGTTCCTTCAGGCGAGCAACCGCAATGGCCGGTTCTATCACATGCTCTGCAAACGTGTGCGGCATGGCGATATTATAATCGCCCAGCGGCAGGCCCGTCGGGTAGGTCTGCTCTCGGGTCAGAACCGCGTCTTTGTAGGTGTCGCGTACTTTTCCCGCCGCCAGAAGTTTGTCTGCCAGCAGAGAAATTGCCTGCTGTTTGTCCTTCGCATCCAGGTCAAGAAAAATCAGCTCTTTGTGAATCATGCACATTCCCCCTCAGTGATTCTTGTAAGTATTGACGAAATACATGCGGTTGTTTTGTGATAACTCGTGCGGTTTTTCGCCTTGTTATGCAGTATAGCAGAAAACTTCCGGTTTTGAACGTCCAATCTTGTTCAATTTTCCGGAAGAAAATTAGTCTTCACGGAAATCGAAAAACAGTGTATGATAGGTTCAACATCGGAAAGGAGGCGGCATTAAAATGCTGAACAAAAAACAATGTGATTTTTTTGATGAAATATGCCGGCGTCCCGATGTCTATCGAAGCTATGAGGAACTGGCCGCGATCTTGCAGGTCAGCACACGCTCCATTCGCAATTACTGCGCGGCTGTTGCCGACTTTGCAGCAGAAATCGGCGCCGGCAGTCTTCTGAGCCTACAGCCTTCCGGCCTGACTCTCTGCGCAACGCGCGAACAGATTCTCTGCGTTCAATCTCACATCCGCGACAGTGGCTTTTATGCCTACCGCCTTTCTCAGGAGGAGCGTATTGTCGCCATCACACTGATGCTGCTGTCTTCGCAGCAGTCGGTGACCGTCACGCAGATCTGCGATAAGCTCTATGTCAGCCGCGCAACCGTTTTGAATGATATGGAGCGCACGCGCGAATTCTTCCAGCAATATAACGTACAAATTCAGAATATCCGCGGTTACCGTTTGGCTGTAGGTGAGCACGAGCGGCGCAGCATTGTGCTCGCCGCCGTATTCCCGCATCTGGGTGGCTGGAATTTGCTTGGCGGCAGTTCAAACATGATCGGAAGTCTCCTGGAGGAGTCCTTCGGCCTGTCTGCCCTTCTTGGTCAGACGGTGTCCGTTTTGCAGGATACGGAAAAGCAATATGCCATAACAGTCAACGATGCCGAGTTCAAACAGGCGGTGCTTGCAGTCGCGCTGACTCTGCGCCGTATCCTGGATGGCCAGATCCTCACACAGTATTCGCCGGAGCGTACCTTTGCGGTCAATTCGTCCGTGCAGCGCATCGCGCGCAGTGTGCTTCAGGCGCTCGCACCCGCTATTGACGTCGGTGAAGCCGAGATCACTGACCTTGCACAGCGGTTGTATGACTGCCGCTTTGATAAACTGCAAAATTTTGAGCATTCAATCGACATCCATTTATATTTGGAAATCCACCGTTTTCTCAGTGATGTGGAGAGCGACCTGCAATGCAGTCTGACGGAGGACCAGTAGCTCCTTATCATGCTGACGCGTCATATTCAGGGAATACAGAACCGTTATTGCAGCAGCGGTGATCTGCAGCAGTTTGAACAGGCTCTCGTTTCGGAATACCGCTCCTGCTACGACGCAGTCATGCGTCATATCAGCAGAATTGAAAATTTCCTCGGACATGCTTGCAGCTACAGTGAGGTCTGTTCCATCCTGCTGCACATTATTTCCGCCATGGAGCTGCAAAACCGTGTCAGCGTCCGACCCCGCGTGTGCGTGGTCTGCCACATCGGCATAGGCACAGCGCACTTCCTCGCCGAGCGACTGAAAGAGACATTCAACCTTGAAATTGCCGGAGTAACCTCCATCCACAGCCTTCGTGATGCCTTACAGGAAGAAGAATTTGATCTGCTCATCAGCACCGTGCCGCTCAAGATCGACGGCTATCACTGCGTACACATATCACCAAGCCTTGCCGATTCGGATATTCTGGCATTGCAGACAGCTCTGGCGCAGGTTCGCAAAGTACTGCGCGAGCAGCGCAAGCCGCTGCTGCATATGGCCGCTCCCTGCCTGACCGGAACAGTCCTCCCGGAACATGTTGTTCTGAACGTGCCGTGCAGTGACTGGCGCGATGCCGTGCACATCTGCGGGGCACCGCTTCTGGCTGAGGGTGCGATTCACCCGGAGTACCTCGAGGCCATCATTCGTTCAGTACAGAGCAACGGTCCGTATTTTGTATTTTCGCCGCATATTGCGCTCGCGCATGCTGCTCCCACGGATGGCGTCGAACGGTTCTGCTGCAGCGTTTACCGCCCGGAAAAGCCCGTTGCGTTTCACCATCCGACCAACGACCCGGTTAAGCTGCTTGTGCTGATCGGCATTACTAATGTCAAAACGCAAATCGGTAAAATATCCGCACTGATGAATCTATTGGCAAACAATGCCGTGCTTGAGCGTCTGCTTACAGCGCAGGACGCAAAAGAAATCGCCGCCATTCTGAATGGCAACATCTGAAGGAGGACAAAACATGTCAAATTCCGCATACTTTTTCCTGCCGAACGTTTCACTGTTCGGCGCAGGCTGTCTGGCTGAGATCGGCGCACAGGCCGTCCGTCTTGGGGTAAAAAAACTTCTGCTGGTCACAGACCGTTTCCTCGCAGGAACTGACGGCGCTGCACACATCCGTCAGTATCTCCGGGAGAGCGGCGTCGAGCTGGAAGTTTTTGACGGCGTCGAACCGAATCCCACCCTGCAAAGCGTCAACGCCGCTTTTGATCTGTACCAAAAAAACGGATGCGACGGTGTCATCAGTCTCGGCGGCGGTTCAAGCCACGATTGCGGCAAGGCCGTGTGCATTCTTGCAACCAATCCCTCCCCACTGGAGCAATATGTTGGCGTCGATCTGTTCAAATACCGCAGCGCACCTATGATCGCCGTAAATACCACTGCCGGCACCGCAAGCGAGATCACCAACTGCTTTATCATTACTGATACCGCCACGAATACCAAGCTGATTTTTGAAGGCGCAAGTGCTCTGACGGACGTTGCCGTCAATGATCCGGAACTGATGCTCACACTCCCAAAGAGCCTGACCGCCGCAACAGGCATGGACGCATTAACGCATGCGGTGGAGTGCTATGTTTCCACCTTCTCTTTTAAGCTGACCAACGATCTGGCTGTGCTTTCCGTGCGCTACATCTTTGAAAACCTTGTGCGTGCCGTTGAGCAGCCTGACGATCTGGAAACACGTGAGAACATGACCTACGGTGAATATATCGCTGGCATGGCTTTCGGCAGCGGCGGAGTAGGGCTGGTACACGCCATTGCACATCAGCTCGGCGGTCTGTATAATCTCCCCCACGGTCTGTGCAACGCCATTCTGCTGCCTCATGTGATTCGCTTCAATAAGCGTGCGTGCGCTCAGCGTTATGCTGATCTGCTCCGTGTCATTGATCCGGAAACGACGCTTTCCGCTGAGGCCGGGGCTGACGCGCTGGCCGACCGCATCACAGCGCTTTCCACACGGATTGGAACCGCGATACCGCTTCGCGAGCTGGGTGTGCTGCGTGAGGATTTCCCCCTGCTTGCAAAAAAAGCGCTTGAGGACTCGTGCAGCAGCACAAATCCCGTTTCCGCGCTTCCCGAAGAAATCATCGGCATCTTGGAAGCCGCCTACTGAGAAAGGAGCGCCCCCAATGCTTTACAAAGGAACTCCCGTCTGCGCAGGCTATGCGCGCGGCAGCGTCTACCAATACCGTCCTTTTATCTGTGAGGTGGAGGAATCCAGTATCACGGATGCAGAGATCTCTTCGGCGCTCTCGCGCTGGCAGCAGATTCGCATTGACGCCGCCGCAGAACTGGAAGAAATTCGGCAGCGGCTTTCCGTGCATGATGCGGAAAAGGCCAGGGTTTTTTCTGCGCACATTGAAATTCTGAATGACGAAGCTATCACTGAGGAGATTGAGGCTGCTATTTCTGAGGAAAATGCGGCGCTGGATTGGGCGATTGCAACCGTATTTGAGCGTTTTATCCACATTCTATCCAAAACCGCCGACCCTTTGATTCGCGAACGGACGGCCGATTTGCAAGACGTTAAGCTGCGGCTGCTGCGACTGGAACGCGGCATCCCGGAGCGCAATCTTTCGGCGCTTTCCGGGCCGGTCGTCGTCGTTGCACACGATCTGCTTCCCTCAGATACGGCAACCATTGACAGAGATAACGTTCTTGCCATTCTGACCGAAACCGGCGGTCCGACGTCGCATACCGCAATCATCGCAAGAAGCTATGCGATCCCTGCGATTCTGGGTCTTGACGAGATTTCATCGCACCTTGCAGACGGCGAAACCGTTCTTGTTGACGCCGTATGCGGAACTGTGCTTTCTGATCCGACAGAGGAGGCGCTGGAGGCGTTTTCCCATTTGCAGCACGACTATCTGCAAAAGCAGCAGAGCGACGCCGCCTATCTTGCCCATCCCTGTGCAACCGTCGATGGCACCCGCATCAGCATCGGCATGAATGTCGGCGCACTGAACGACGCCGAGCGGGAGCTCGTCCCCTGCTGTGATTTTGCCGGGCTCTTCCGCACAGAATTCCTCTATATGGATGCGGCACATTTGCCAACTGAGGAAGAACAATACCGCGCCTACCGAGCCACTCTTGAGGCCTTTGCAGGCAAGCCTGTCACCCTGCGCACACTGGATATCGGCGGAGATAAAACACTCCCCTATTTTCCGCTGCCGCAGGAGGATAATCCCTTCCTGGGCAATCGTGCGCTGCGACTGTGTCTGACACACCGTGACCTCTTCCTTACGCAGCTTCGCGCCGCTCTGCGTGCCGCTCAGTTTGGGGATCTCTGGCTGATGTTCCCCATGGTCGGCAGCATTTCGGACATTCACCGCGCACTTGATGCATTGAACGACGCAAGAACCTCACTGGAACGTGACGGCCTTTCTTACGGAGCCTGCAAGGTCGGCATCATGGTCGAGATCCCTGCCATTGCGCTGCTTGCCAAGGAAGCTGCCGCTCTGGTCGACTTTGCCAGTATTGGAACAAACGATCTGTGTCAGTATCTTTCTGCAGCGGATCGTCAAAATCCGCAGGTTGAGCCGTATTATCAGCAGGCGCTTCCTGCCGTATTGCGCATGATTGCGGGCATTGTCCGCGATTTCGGAGACAAGCCGCTGAGCGTTTGCGGCGAAATGGGCGGCGACCGTCTGCTTGCGCCCGTCCTTGCCGGTCTTGGATTGCGCAAGCTCAGTATGAGTGCCTCGCGCATTGCGGGCGTAAAACACGTCCTGGCGAAAAAAACGCTGCCACAATTGCAGAGTCTCGCACAGTATGCGCTCGCACTGCCGACCGCAGAAGAAATCCGCGCCTATCTGGAACAATCGCTTTGAAAGGAGCATAACTCATGTATCAGAAACAAGTCACCGTTCTCAACCCCACAGGGCTGCACGCACGTCCTGCCTCCGATTTTGTTGCACTGGCCAAAACATTCCCCTGCAAGATCAAAATCCGTGACCTGAACTCCGATGAGCCGCCCGTCAATGCAAAATCCATCGTGATGCTGCTTTCTCTCGGCCTTGCGCAGGGCACACAGGCAGAGCTCTCCGCCGACGGGGAAAACGAACGGCAGGCTGTGGACGAGCTTGCCGCCCTCATCGCCTCCGGTTTTGGCGAGCTGTAAGGAGGAATTGATATGACGATGAAGCGTTCACGCATCGTCTCTGCAATTCTTGCGTTTCTGACGATCCTTTGCGGCGCTGCGCTGAAAATCTTCCGGAATTTCCCGCCGTTTCTGCGTATTGAAATCGCAATTTTGGCGATTCTCCTCGCCATTGCGACAGTATTTGTCATCGTCAAATGGCACCGCTGTCCGCATTGCGGGAAGTTTATTCCCATTACTGCACGTCCGAAAGAGTGTCTGTACTGCGATGAGCCGATTAGCTGACTGCTCTGACCATCATTGCCGCCGAAACTGCATTGCTGACTGCAAGTTTTCCCTTGGAACATACCACGTTCAAGCCAAAAGGCCCGGAAAAAAGCCTGCTGCCACCCGGCTTTCATGACTGCACCAATGAGAATTCCATCTTGTTCCGCAATTTTGATTAAGCAATTAACTTCCTGTTTCCCCTTCTGGTGCCGCAATTGATTGCTTGAAACTATACTTATTTTATTTTATAAAATAGCATCTGTCACATATATCAGGGACTCTACCGATGGTAGAGTCCCTATCTATTGTGAGGAGAGCCGCATCCAGAATCCGTGGCGGTTCATTTCATGCACGGTTCTGCTCTTGATATTGACGCAGCAGAACTTTTATGTTATCATACGCGCACACACGAATACATGTGGCAGCGATCAAACTAACCGGAGGTTTTCTATGGAACAAACGTATGTCATTATGACCGATTCCGCCGCCGATCTTTCTGCGGAGCTGGCTGAAAGCCTGAAGCTTGTCGTCCTTCCCCTTTCCGTGACGCTTGAAGGCAAGGAATACATGAACTATCCTGATGAACGTGATATCACGGCAAAGTATCTATATGCGCGCCTCCGCGCCGGCGCAATGGCAACAACGGCAGCGCTGAACGTCAATACCTTCGAACGTGAGATGGAACCCATTCTGAAAGAGGGAAAGGACGTCCTCTATCTCAGTTTTTCTTCCGGCCTGAGTGCAACCTATAACGCCTCCTGCATCGCCGCAGAGGAACTGCGAGAGAAATACCCGGAGCGAAAAATTTTGACTGTGGATACCCTCTGCGCATCCTCCGGTCAGGGACTTCTGTGCTATCTGACGGCAAAGCAGCGTGATGCCGGCGCAACGGTAGAGGAGGCCGCAGCCTACGCGGAGAAAACCAAGCCTCATCTGGCACACTGGTTTACCGTGGATGATCTGCTTTTCCTCAGGCGCGGCGGCCGCGTTTCCGCAGCCACCGCCCTTCTCGGCACGGCTCTGGGTATCAAGCCCTTGCTGCACACCGACGATACCGGCCATCTTGTCTCTGTGGATAAGGCGCGCGGCAGAAAGCGCGTGATTTCTGCCATGGTTGACCGAATGGAAAAAACCGTCATTGATCCGGAAAGCCAGACCGTCTTTATCAGCCACGGCGACTGCATTGAGGATGCCGAATACCTTGCAAAGCTGGTACAGGAGCGCCTGCATCCGAAGCAGATTGTCATGCAGGTCATCGGCCCGGTAATCGGCGCACATTCCGGTCCCGGCACGCTCGCCCTTTTCTTCCTCGCAACGGAACGCTGATTGTGCAGGTTGTATAATTATTCAAACTCATTCTTGTGTACTTTGTTCGGAGCGACTATTGACTTTGACGATTTAAAGCGGTATAGTATGGATAACAAATTCGAACGGAGGACACAGAGGATGTATCGTATGTACGCTCAGAAACAGAATATGTCTACCGCCGCTTCTGCGTCCGCCGCAGACGCTCGTTTCTGCGCGTCTTCTTCCAATACTCTGCCTGTCATGATGGATGCCATTATTATGGCATCCATCATTCTTTTTACTATCCTTGGCGAAATTAGCATGACGATTATCATTATTATTGTATCCCTGCTGATTCTGGTAGTAAAGAATGTCAAATCACGTCTAACAGGCACGTTGGTCGAACCGTTGTAACCAAGTATACGTTACCGGCCGCGTCCTAAGGACGTCGGCCGGTTTTTGTATAGATTCTCAAGACTCCGAAAGGAGAAATGAAAAATGAAAAAGGTATTTGCTGTAGTTCTCGTATTGGCGCTCACTGCCTGTCTTTTCGCCGGCTGCGGAAAAAGCGGAGGCTCTGATGGCGGCGCCCTCAAAATCGGCACCATTGGTCCGCTGACTGGTGATGCCGCGCAGTATGGCAACGCAACCAAGC
This sequence comes from uncultured Eubacteriales bacterium, assembly GCA_902475855.1. Classification (GTDB taxonomy): domain Bacteria; phylum Bacillota; class Clostridia; order Oscillospirales; family Oscillospiraceae; genus JAZOXB01. Next base: position 24,747 of record CABSBF010000009.1, on the reverse strand, counting down.
ACGGTGCAGAGCTTGCCGCAAAGGAAATCAATGCCAAGGGCGGACTTCAGATCGAAGTCAACGGTCAGGACGATGAAAGCGACGCCGAAAAATCCGTCAACGCTTACAACAACCTCCTCGACTGGGGTATGCAGGTTCTGGTCGGCCCGACCACCACGACGCCTTCCATCGCCGTTTCCGCAGAAACGAACCGTGACCGTGTCTTCATGCTGACCCCCTCCGCCTCTGCCGTAAAGGTCACGGAAGGTAAGGACAATGTCTATCAGCTCTGCTTCAACGATCCGAACCAGGGCTCCGCATCCGCCGTCTATATGTCCGAGCATATGCCGGATGCAAAAATTGCCGTGATCTATGACAACGGCAGCGCATACTCCAGCGGCATCTATCAGACCTTTGAGGCAAAGGCAAAGGAGCTTGGTCTGGAGGTCGTCTCCGTCAGCACCTGCACCGAGGATACCAAGGACTACTCCGTGCAGCTTGCGGATGCAAAGAACGCAGGCGCCGATCTCGTATTCCTGCCCATCTACTACACCCCCGCTTCTCTGATCCTCAATCAGGCCAACGCAACCGGCTACAAGCCCATCTTCTTCGGTGTGGACGGCATGGACGGCATCCTGTCTCTTAAGGGCTTTGACACCAGCCTCGCAGAGGGTGTCATGCTCCTGACTCCGTTCGCCGCCGACTCCACCGACGAGGCCACTGCTTCCTTTGTCAAGGCTTATGAGGAAACCTACGGCGAGACTCCGAATCAGTTCGCAGCCGACGCCTATGACTGTGTCTACGCTGTCTACCAGGCATTCACCGCCAGTGGTCTTGACACCTCCGCCACGACCGAGGAGATCTGCGATGCGCTGACCAAGCAGTTTAACAGCATGAGCTTCAGCGGCATCACCGGCGCCAACATGGTCTGGAAGGACGGCCAGGTTGACAAAGCTCCGTTCGCTGTCGTCATCAAGGACGGTGCATACACCAGCGCAGGCTGATTTTCAGCAAGCAATCCACCTCGCGCCGCTTCTGCGGCGCGGGGTATCCCCGCGATTATTACGTTCCTGCAACGATACAGAAACAGGAGGCGGTCTTATGGCCTTTTTATCCAACCTGATCAACGGTTTGAGTCTGGGCAGCGTCTACGCCATCATTGCACTGGGCTACACCATGGTCTATGGCATTGCAAAAATGCTGAACTTCGCCCATGGCGACGTTATCATGATCGGCGCTTACGTTTCCTTCGTCACCATCACCTCGTTGGGAACGCCTCCGCTGCTGGCGCTGGTTATTGCAATGCTCGTCTGCACCGGTCTTGGTATGCTCATCGAGCGGCTTGCCTATAAGCCCCTGCGCTCAGCCACCTCTCTCGCCGTGCTGATTACAGCCATCGGCGTGAGCTATTTCCTCCAGAATCTCGCACAGCTCATCTGGTCACCGAATACCGTCGTCTATCCCTCCATTGTTCACTTCGGCGCTTTGCAGCTTTTCGGCGGACGTCTGACTATCACAGGCGAAGCACTTGTCACCATTGCCGCCTGCGTTGTGATCATGATCGCGCTGACGCTCTTCACCGACAAAACAAAGACCGGAAAGGCCATGCGCGCTGTTGCCGAGGATCGCAGCGCGGCTGAGCTGATGGGCATCAGCGTCAACCGCACGATTTCCATCACCTTCGCCATCGGTTCCGCGCTCGCAGCGATTGCCGGCGTGCTGTACTGCTCGATGTATCCGGTGCTCTCCCCTACAACCGGTTCTCTTCCGGGCATCAAAGCGTTCACTGCCGCCGTTTTCGGCGGGATTGGCTCCATCCCGGGCGCCCTGCTGGGCGGTGTTCTGCTGGGTATCATTGAAATCTTCAGCAGTGCCTACATCAATCAGGAACTCAGCAATGCTATTGTCTTTGCCGTTCTGATTATCATTCTTCTCGTCAAGCCGAATGGTCTGCTTGGCAAGAAGGTACGCGAGAAAGTGTGAGGTGTGCTATGAATCTCTGGAAATCCAAAACCACCCGGCGCAATCTCATCACACTGGCGGCCGTTATCCTTGCCTATGCCGTGATGCAGCTGCTCAGCTCCCTTGGCATGCTTACGCGCTCACTGAGCGGTCAGCTCGTTCCGATCTGTGTTTATATCGTCATGGCTCTCTCCTTGAATCTGGTGGTCGGTATCTCCGGCGAGCTGAGCCTCGGCCATGCAGGCTTCATGAGCGTAGGCGCATTCTCCGGTGTGGTTGCCGTTGCTTCGCTGAGCGGTAAGATCGGCAATCCGACACTTCTCATGCTCATTGCCATGCTGATCGGCGGCTTGCTCGCCGGTGTCGCGGGCGTCCTCATCGGGATTCCCGTCCTGCGTCTGCGCGGTGACTATCTGGCAATCGTGACGCTTGCCTTCGGCGAGATCATCCGCAACATCATCGACTGCCTTTATGTCTCTCTGGATTCCGCAGGACTTCACTTTTCCATGTTCTCCGGCAACAAACTGCCAGGCGAAGCCGTAATTGCTGGGCCTCAGGGCGCATCCGTTCCCGCACGTCTTTCCACCTTTACACTGGGATTTGTTCTTGTGCTGGCTGCACTGGTTCTCATCATGAATCTTGTTCACAGCCGCGAAGGGCGCGCCATCCGCGCAATTCGGGATAACAACATCGCGGCAGAATCCGTCGGCCTGAACATCACGGCATTCAAAATGAAGGCATTCGTCTTTTCCGCAATTCTTGCCGGAATGGCCGGTGTTCTCTTCGCCATGAATTACTCCGCTATCGAAGCAAAGAAATTCAACTTCAACACCTCCATCAGCGTTCTTGTCATGGTGGTCTTGGGCGGCATGGGAAGTCTGCGCGGTTCTGTAATCGCCGCCGTGATTCTCACCGTGCTTCCTGAAGCCCTCCGTGGTCTGGAGGACTACCGGATGCTGATTTATGCGGTCGTACTGATTGCCGTCATGGTTCTCAATCATAATGCCCGCTTCCAGCAGTTCAAGCTGAGTTTCCGCAAGAAGCTGCGTGTTTTCTTCGGACGTATCTTCCGCAAAAAGGAGGCAAAGGTATGAGCACAAAAACAAAAATGGTTCCTATGCCGACCGATACCATCATTCCGGAACGCGACCTGCACCGCCAGCCCGTCCTCGATGTTCGCAATCTCGGCATCGACTTCGGCGGTCTGACCGCTGTGGACAAATTCACACTTACCATAGGTGCAACGGAAATCGCAGGTCTGATTGGTCCGAACGGCGCAGGAAAAACAACGATCTTCAATCTGTTGACCAACGTCTATCAGCCCACGCGCGGAACCATCCTCCTGCGCGGTGTGGACACCAAGGGTATGACCACTGCGCAGGTCAATCGGATGGGCATTGCCCGGACTTTTCAGAACATCCGCTTGTTCGGCAGTATGTCAGTTCTGGACAACGTCAAGGTCGGCATGCACAACGGAATTAAGTGTTCATTTGCCTCTTCTCTGCTGCATACGCCTCGCTACTACCGCAGCGAACGCATCGCCAGAGAGCGCTGTATGGAGCTTCTGGACTTTATGGGAATGGCCGACCTTGCCGGTCAGCGTGCAGGGAGTCTCCCCTACGGCGCACAGCGCCGTCTTGAAATCGTCCGGGCGCTTGCAACAAATCCGGCCATTGTTCTGCTGGATGAGCCGGCAGCCGGAATGAATCCCTCGGAAACTGCGGAACTGATGGAGCACATCCGTTTGATCCGTGACACCTTCAAAATTGCCATCATGCTGATCGAGCACGACATGAACCTGGTCATGGGCGTCTGCGAGGGCATTGCCGTGGTCAATTACGGCAAGATCATCGCCAAGGGCACGCCAGATCAGATCCGATGCAATCCGGAAGTGATCGAAGCCTATCTTGGCAAGAAAGGAGCCGCCGATGCTGAAAGTTGATAACATTCACGTCTATTACGGCGCGATTCATGCCATCAAGGGCATCTCCTTTGAGGTTCGAGAGGGCGAAACCGTCGCTCTGATTGGAGCGAACGGTGCAGGAAAATCTACGACGCTGAAAACCGTTTCCGGCCTGCTGCATCCGAGAAGCGGCAGCATCCATTTCCTGGATAAGGACATCACACATGCCAATGCACATTCGCTGGTGCGCCACGGTATGGCGCACGTCCCGGAGGGACGGCGCATCTTCCTTCAGATGACTGTGCAGGAGAATCTGGAAATGGGTGCGTTCACTCGCCGTGATGACATCACCGAAACACTGGAAAACGTCTATACGCGTTTCCCGCGCCTGAAAGAGCGCCGCAAGCAGGTTGCCGGGACACTCTCCGGTGGCGAGCAACAGATGTTGGCCATGGGCCGCGGGCTGATGATCCATCCGAAGCTGCTGATGCTGGATGAGCCCTCCATGGGGCTCGCCCCCATTCTGGTCGAACAGATTTTTGACATTATCCGTGAGCTGCATGAAAGCGGCACAACCATCCTGCTTGTTGAGCAGAATGCCGGCATGGCGTTGAGTGTAGCCGACCGTGCCTATGTGCTCGAGACTGGCAAGATCACTCTCTCAGGCACCGGCGCAGAGCTGGCACGCAGCGATCAGGTTAGGCAGGCCTATTTGGGAGGCTGAGCAGACAAAAAATGCCACCGTTTCAAACGGCGGCATTTTTTACTGGTTAAATTGGGGGGACCGGCTTGGGTCTGGCGTCATCCCAGACGTCCTCAACATTGAACAGGTCATCCAGGAGATCCGGGTTGTAATACATCCGGTATCCGTCCAGATTTCGGCGTCCCTGCCGGACGTAGGCCTTCCAGATCTGCACCCAGTACTCAGTCGAGTCTACATTACAGAAATACCGGAAGCCCGCATTGTAGAGTGTATCATACTTCTCGCCGGAATATTTGCCGACACCTGCAATATCCGCGCCGTGCGGATAGATGAAAATGTCCGTCTCTCCGACATAGGCTTCGATCTGGTCCTCCCATTTTTGAGTATCCTCAGCGACCTTCGCAGCGGAGGCATTGGTGAAGTTGATATGACCCCAGCTATGGCTGGCAATCTCCCAGCCCTTCTCGCGCAGGCACTGGGCAACCTTTTTAACCTCCGCACGCTCGGATTCAAGCTGCTCCTGCGTGAGGATTCCTTCTTCGATCCAACGCGGATTTGTACGGTAGCCGAAGGCTCCCTGATAGCCGGTCAGTGCAACGATGGCACGTGCGCCGCGGTAGGAAAAGTCCGGGTGCTCCTGGCAGAACTTTTCAAGGATCGGCACAAGATCATAGTCGCCCGTGAGTTTCTGGCCGTTGGCGTCCACATAAGTGCAGGTGGGATAGCCATCCTCGCCGACGATGATATGGTCGGCAAAGCCATCACCCTTTGCATCCGGGATATGATCCTCGTCTCCGTCCACCATATACTCGTAGTAGTTCACATCGTCCTGTGACATGACAATTGGTTTCTTCCCTGCCGGCAGGTAGATATCGCCCTGCTCAAAGACCAGGTCGCCATTTTCATCCGTTACCTGCCTTGCGATGTCATGGATACGCACCAGAACATAGCCGCGCTTATACAGTTCCTCCAGCATGGCCTTGAACTCCTTGATCGTGGTCATATACTGGTTATAACCGGCATTGGTGTAGTCACTGTCAAAAGCACGGTCGGTATCCGCAATCAGCGTGTGGAAAAAGATGTGCGGGATGGTTGTCGTATCGCTCCAGCGGACGGCTGCCTGCTTGGCAGTATTGTAGCGAAGCTGCGCTTCTGCAAGCGTGGGCTGCTGCTGCCAATCGGAACCGAACTCCTCCAGCTTGGCAACAGCGGCGTCATAGTCATATCCTGCGGCGAGTATGTCCGCCTGCTTTAAAAGTTCTGCTGCGCGAACCTCAGGTGCCTCCGTTGAAGGCTCGGTCTCTGATTCGGAAGGAGGTTCCGTCGGGGTAGTCTCCTTCGGCCCGCCTGCTCCGACAAGCGTGGAAATCAGCCATATCAGCAGAACAAGGATCAGAACTGCAAGAACGCCAAGAATGGCATACAGTTTTCCATTGCCGTTATTTTTGCGTTTTGGCGGCGTTCTGCGGTCTGCCGGGCGGCGATAACCCTGCTCACGCGGCGCTGCCTCTTCGCCGTCAAAAGGCTCTTCCCGGCGGGGACGGGGCGCTCGATGCTGCACCTGCTGCTCTCCAGCCGGCTCTGTGCGGCGGGACGGGCGGCGGTAGCCTTGCGGCTCCTGCGTCTGGCGGTGATGCTGAGGCGGCTCCTGCTGCCGGAATTGTGATGGGTCCTGCGGCTGTGCGCTATTCTCGTGTTCCGTTTCACGCTGGCGGCGCTGCGCCAGGTATTTTTCTACATCCCATTCCTCATCGTTATCAAAGTCATACGCTCTGCGGCGTCCGCTATAGTTTTGATCGTCGTATCTATCGTCCGGCGGGCGATTGTCTGGCATTTTCCCCAGCCCCTTTCTATCTCTCTTCCTTATATGACGTTAGGATTTGTCGCAAAGTTCCGCTTATTCCTTCAGTAATCTGCGGCGGGAAATATTAATGGTTCCCTCCTGCATATGATTCATCCATCCGAGACTCTTGCCGCAGCCATAAGCCACACAGGAATCGGCATCGTCAGCAACGACACAGTTCATCTCTGTCCGGTCGCGCAGCACCTGATCCATACCCCAGAGCTGGCTGCCGCCGCCTGTGAGCAGGATGCCGTTCTTGGAAATATCGGCGACAAGCTCAGGCGTGGTCTGCTCCAAAACGTCCAGTACCTTGTCCGCAATCTGTCTTGCCGGACGGCGAAGAACCTCCATGATCTCCTCTGAGGTGACGGTAAACTCATGTGCAAGCCCGGATTTTACATCACGCCCCTTGGCAGTCATTGTCAGGCTGGCCGGGCGCGGACAAACACAGCCGATGGACAGCTTGATCTCCTCGGCCGTATTCGCGCCGATGATCACGCCGAAACGCTTGCGCACATATTTGATGATCGTTTCATCGAACTGTATCCCTGCCACCTTGATGGAGGAGGAAACCGCAACGCCGTTCATCGTAATCACGCCGATGTCCGTCGTGCCGCCGCCGATATCCACAACCATGCGTCCTTCCGGTGCGCTGACATCTAAATGGGCGCCCAGCGCCGCCGCCAGCGGCTCTTCAATCAAGTAGACCCGGCGGGCACCTGCCTCCATTGCTGCCTGAATAACCGCACGCTCCTCAACCTCAGTAATGCTGCTCGGCACGCATACGATCATACGCGGTTTGACGATGGAAAATCGTACAACGCGGCGGATCATCTCCGTCAGCATCCGCGCGGTCAGCTCATAGTCGGAGATCACACCGTCCTGAAGCGGATGGATGGCCGCCACATTACCCGGCGTGCGGCCGAGCATATTGCGCGCGGCGGAACCGACCTGTAGAACTTTTCCGGTATTCTTGTCCAGCGCAACGACGGATGGCTCGCGCAGGACGATTCCCTTGCCTGCCGCGTAGATCAAAACATTGGAGGTACCCAGATCAATTCCCAGATCCTTGGAAAATAATAACATAACGTCACCTACTCTTTTTTCTTCCCGGCTTCATCCGGTTTTCTGGCCGCCGCCAGCGCTGCGCAGGAGATTTCTCCCGCGCCTGCAAGCCGCAGCATTTTGCTGCATTCCGTAAGCGTCGCACCCGTAGTAATCACATCGTCGATGAGCAGGATGCGCTTTTCTTTCACACGTTCCGGCTGGAGCACTCGGTAAACTCCCAGCACATTTGCCCTTCTTGCGGCAGCGCCGGCCTGTCCGGACTGTGCCGGTGTGTGCCGAAACTTTTGCAGAGTAGATTCGCAGGGCAGCCCCAGTTCCTCAGCTACCCGCCTGGCCAAAAGCTCAGCCTGATCATATCCGCGCTGCCTGCGCCGCCGGGCGCTGATCGGCACCCATGTCAAAAGATCATACCGCTCACGTTCCGGCAGCAGGCGCATGGCAAGCAGCCGTCCGTATGCATCTGCATACTGGCGCATGGAACGAAATTTGTAGCGCAGCATGGACTGCCGCACTTCTTCCTCATAATAGTACACACAGGTGCATCCCGTGAAAAACTCACCGCGTTCGATCACACGCTCTGCACGCGGAAGATCCCGTCTGCACCGGCCGCAAAGGTCGGTCTCGCTCTGCGACAGGAGCTTTCCGCAGAATACGCACTTCGGCGGATAGACCAGATCAAGCAGCCATGTCAGCAGCTTCATTGCGCACTACCCTGCATCAGCCGGAAGCGAAGGCCGCTGTAGCGCTTGTCACGACGGTTATTATAGGTCATCTGCGCCACAACCTCCTCATTTCCGACCAGAATCAGCATTTCCCGCGCACGTGTGATTGCAGTGTACAGGACGCCGCGAGTCAGAAGCATGGGCGCACCGCCGAACACAGCGAAGATGACGGACTTGTATTCGCTGCCCTGACTCTTATGCGCGGTGATGGCATAGGCAAGCTCCAGTTCCGGCAGCATATCTGAATCGTACACCGCTTCGCGGTCGTCAAATCGGATAACAATCTGATCTTCTGCGGGGTCAATCCGCAGAATCGTTCCAATGTCACCGTTAAAAATACCGGTTCCGCTGCCACCGCCCTGCTTTTTCCATAGTATATCATAGTTGTTGCGAATTTGCATCACCCGATCGCCCTCGCGGAAGCAAATTTCACCGCAATATTTTTCGTTCTTTCCCTTCTGCGGCGGATTCAGCGCCGCCTGTAAAACGCGGTTGAGATTGACGGTTCCCGTTTCCCCCTTGCGTGTCGGACTGATTACCTGAATATCTTCCGGACGGATGCCCATATTCTGCGGCAGACGTCTGGCACAGAGCTCCGCAATGGTCTGCACGACCGTCTCCGGCGACCTGCGCTTCATAAAGAAGAAATCGCGATCTTTGACCGTCAGAACCGGCAGCTCACCGCGGTTGACCGCATGAGCATTCATCACGATCAAGCTTTCCTGCGCCTGCCGGAAGATCTCGGTCAGGCAGATCGTCCTCACTGCTTCGCTCGTAATGAGGTCGGAAAACAGGCGCCCAGCGCCCACGCTGGGGAGCTGATCGGGATCGCCAACCAGAATCAGTTTTGCACTCTCCGGCAATGCCAGAAGCAGACTGTGCATCAGAAGCACATCCACCATGGACATCTCGTCCACGATCAATGCATCACATTTTAATGGTTCGTCCTCATCATGGAGAAATACCATCTCGCCGGTTTCCGGCGACACCTGCGCTTCAAGCAGGCGATGAATGGTGGAAGCCTCTCTTCCTGTCAGTTCAGACAGCCGCTTGGCAGCACGTCCCGTCGGCGCGGCAAGAAGCGTATCCAGATGCAGCCGGTCAAAGAGCGTCAGGATTCCGGCCAGCGTCGTCGTTTTACCGGTACCGGGACCTCCCGTGAGGATCATCACACGCTCCCCTGCTGCCGTCTCGATTGCTTCGCGCTGTTTTTTGGCATAGTGGATACCATTGCATTCTTCAATCTCCTGCACGGAAACACCGGCATTCGGTGCAGGGCATTCCGAAGTCATCTGCAAAATGCGGTGCGTGATATAGGTTTCCGCTTCGTAATACTCCGGGAGATACACCGCCTTCAAGCCGGCGATCTCATCAAGTTCGATCCGGCCAAGTGCATCGAGCCGGTCCATCGCCTCATCGACCGTCTCACCAGGCAGCTCCAACAGCGCAGCAGTCGCCGCAGTCAACTTGTCCTTTGGCAGAAAGCTGTGGCCGTTGCCGAGATTGTGCCGTAATTCAAAAAGGACTCCGGACTCGACGCGCCGCGGATCATCTCCATCGAAGCCCAACTCCAGCGCCAGAGCATCGGCTGAAGAAAACCCGGCGCCGAACTGCGGCTGTGTCAGCAGATAGGGGTTTTCATGCACCAGCTCCATCGCCTGCTCGCCATAGGCTCGGTAGAGCTGCACCGCGATCTCTGCCGGAATATGATACACAGAAAGAAACTCGATCAGTTGACGCACGCCCACCTGCCGGCGAAATGATGCTCCCATTTCCAGAGCTTTTTTCATGGAAATTCCTGAGATTTCAGTCAGACGTTCCGGTGCTCTCTCCAGAATCTTCAGGCTGTTCTCTCCGAATGCCGCAACGATTTTTTCCGCAGTTTTCGGACCGATGCCACGCACCGCGCGGGAAGAGAGATAAGCAAGAATCTCCTCCCGGCTGTCCGGGAGAAGCCGTTCCAGAAATTCCGCCTCAAACTGCCGCCCATAGGTCGTATGGGTGCTCCATTTTCCTGTCACGATCAGGCGTTCGCCTGCCACAGGCGCAGGAATGGTTCCTACGACCGTGATGACGCCGCCCTCTTCGCTGTCGAGCTTGAGGACGGCATATCCGTTTTCCTGATTTTGAAATACCACCGCAGCGACCGTACCGCTAATCAGTTCCTGCTCCACGCTTCCACTTCTCCAATATCGTATATTCTTCCCCGTCGGCGCAAAGAAACAGCGACGGCTCTTCGCTCATCATCCGCACGGCGGACTGCCGTCCCTCCGGCGTCAGTCCGCGATCCACAAACAGCATCTGTCCGCGGACACCGCGCCGCTCGCGCAGCCAGCGGCAGGCTCGGATGCACTGCTGCACCTGCGCCACATCCCCGTGCAGATAGACAAGCATACAGGTATCCCGCTCCGGCAGTGGCATCAAAAGCGCTTCAAATATCGCCCACGCGATCAGAAAAACACCGCACACCGCCAGCGCTGCAATCAGTATCATCATAGAATCACCTCATGCCATGGTATGCCGGCAAATAGGGATATGTACCAATAATATATTACACCAGAACCCGCGCAGAAGCAATGCCGGAATTCCCATTTTCAAAAAATGGTGTGCCGCGGATTCACGCGGCACATCACAGGCTTAATTCAATTATAGATTATTCAGACGACTATTGACATCAGAATGAGCAGCAATGCGTTGAAAGCGGCATAGGCAATCATCACGATCAGCACCGGCGAGGTGAAAAAGCCCTTGAGCGTTCCCTTGCGGATTCTCCCCTCGGGAAGGCTGTCGGAGATTTTCCTGCGCAGCACTACGCACATCACAATTCCCACTGCGGCAATGCCATAGATCAGAAGATCAGAAACCAGCACCGCAGTATTCTCCGGCAGCTTGCCAAGCAGCCACATCAGGCCCTCCGCAACAATAGCGTTGTTGAAAAAGTGCAGCAAAATACTCCACCAGATACCGTATTCCATCGCAGCATACCCAAGAACCAGTCCTGCAAGGAAGGCAAAGGGTGTCTGCACCAGATTTCCGTGGATCAGCGCAAACAGTACCGCCGAGGCAATGATGGCAAAGCGCCGCCCAAAGGTCTGGAACGAACGCATCACCGCGCCGCGGAAGAGCACCTCCTCGATGAAAGGTGCGCCAATGCAGACATACAGAAGCATTGTAACGGAGGTCGTTCCCTGAAGCTCCTGAATTGCAGAGGTCGCGGAAGCGCCCGCAAAATGGAGCAGCCAATCAACGCCCTTGGAAAACAGATCGGTTGCCGCCTGCGCCGTGAACAGTAGGGAAATCAGAAGCAAGAGCACGCCCGGCCGCATCTTTTTGTTGGAGGCATAGAGGACATTTTTGAAAAACGTCTTTTTCTTCCAGAGAAAAATCATCAGATAGATGCCAGGGAGTCCCAGAAGGTAGCCAACACCGGTCGTAGTGAAGCATTCGACAAGGATGCTTGTCAGCTCCTCTATATCACGGTTGAGGAGTTCCGGCTTCATAAGCAGCGTATACACAACAACGCCGATTCCGCCGAAAACCACTGCAGCAGTCAAAATGGCAATATAAATAAATACAAACGCAGTTACCTTATTGGTTCTGCGACGGACACCGCTGACATATTTTGTCTGCTCCCGCCGCTGCTGTTCCTCCGGTGAAAGAAACGGCTGCGGATAAGCCTGTCCGGGACTATACTGAGACGGCGCAAACTGTCTCTGCGGATTTTCCGGCATTTCTGGAGTAATCGGATTCTGTTCCAACATGGTGACCTCCCATTCGATTTATATGTTAAATTCTAACAAAAATAAAAAAATGTCAATTCTGCCGCAGCACTGCTTCCGCACAGAGCATTCCGTCCACCGCTGCGGAGAGAATCCCGCCGGCATAGCCCGCGCCCTCGCCGCAGGGGAAGAGCCCGCGCAGCGCACTCTGTCGATCCTCGCCGCGCAGAATGCGCACAGGAGAGGAGCTTCGCGTTTCCGGGGCTGTCAAAAGTGCCTGCGGATCTGCAAAACCGGAAAGCGCACCGTCGAGCTGGACGATTGCCTGTTCCATCGTGTGTGTGAGTTTTTCCGGAAGAAGCTCATGCAGATCGCAGAGTGTCACGCCGGGACGATAGGTCGGTGCAACTTCTCCTAAAGTCTGTGTTGGCCGGTGAGCAAGGAAGTCTCCGACTGTCTGCGCCGGTGCGCGGTAGCACTTCCCTGCCATCTCAAAGGCGCGCCGTTCAATCTCCTCCTGCCAGAACATCCCGCCCAGGACACCCGAATAAGGAAAATCTTCCGGATGAATTGTAACAAGCAGTGCGGCGTTGGCATTTTCCCCATTCCGTGCCGCAAGGCTCATGCCGTTTGTCACGATGCCTCCGGTCTGCGAGGCCGCCGCAACCACCTGCCCGCCGGGACACATGCAGAATGTATAGGCCGAGCTTCCATCCGGAAGATGGCAGGAAAGCTTGTAATCCGCGGGTGGGAGTGCCGTCCCACGTGGTTTTCCGTACTGTGCAAGGTCAATTTCGTTCTGCGGATGCTCAATGCGCGCTCCCATGGAAAAGGCCTTCGGCTCCATCGGAATGCCCATTTCCGAGAGCCAGTGAAATGTGTCGCGTGCGCTGTGCCCAACGGCAAGAACCAGCGCATCACAGGACAGCAGGATATCCTCTCCGTTTTGGCAATAGACTGCGCCGGTGAGCCTGCCCGCATCGGTACGAAGCCCGGTCAGCTTTGCGCCGAAGCGCACCTCGCCACCCAGTGACTCGATACGCTGCCGCAGCTTCTGTACAACCTCAAACAGGACATCCGTCCCGACGTGGGGCTTTGCATCATATAGGATGTCTTCCTGCGCACCGGCGCGGACAAACTGCTCCAAAACCCACCGGCCGCGCTCGTTCTTCGTGCCTGTGTTCAGTTTCCCGTCGGAAAACGTTCCGGCGCCGCCTTCTCCAAACTGAACGTTCGACTCCGGGTCGAGCTTACCACCGTTCCAGAAAGCCTCCACCTTTTTCCGGCGCTCCGGCGCGGGCTCCCCGCGTTCAAGAACAATGGGACGCAGTCCCGCTAGTGCGAGCACCAGTGCCGCAAACATCCCCGCCGGGCCGAAGCCGACAACCACCGGCTGCTTTTCGCTCTTCGCGTGGGGAATGCGATAACGGTACGGCTCCTCGCGCGTAATCTTTGAGTTGCGGCAGCGGCGCAGAACTGCGCTCTCGCCACCATGGAGCGTCACATCGACGGTATAAACCCAGCGCAGCTCCGGCTTCTTTCGTGCATCGAGTGAGCGCCGGAAGATTTTCAGTGTTGCAATGTCCGAGGACTGCACCTTCAGGCACTGCGCTGCGTGATAGCGCAGCGCATGCTCGTCATGCGTCTGCGGCAGGATAATATCTCTGATTCGAATCATTCCAGCCCTCTCAATTCCCCGGCCAGTCTGCCGGACGACCAAGCCCACTGCAGATTATAGCCACCGCAGTCGCCGTCAATATCCAAAACCTCACCTGCCGCGTACAGTCCGCGGCAGATGCGGCTTTCCATCGTATCCGCACGGAACTCGGATGTGCTGATTCCTCCGGCCGTGACCTGTGCGCCGTCCATTCCCATAGTTCCTTTCACTTCAAGCGTAAAACACTTGACTGTACGGCAGACCGCTCGAAGAACCTCATCGGACAGGCGGGAGCAATCTGTTTCATAGGCGACACCGCAGCTCCGCAGAACGGTCTTTCCCAGCCGGTTGTGAAGAATGCCGGTCAGCAGCTCCTCCGCCTTCCACTCCGGCATCGTTTCGCATCTGCTTCGCAAAAGTGAAAGCAGCTCCTCCACGGAACACTCCGGCAGAAGATCAAGAAGCAGCGTCCCCGGTGCAGGATTCACCGAAACGGTACGTGACAGTTCGAAAACAGCCGGGCCGCTGACGCCGTACTCCGTAAACTGCACCTCTCCAAAGCGCTTTTCCACTGCCCCCGCGGAATGGTATGTGACCGCTGCATTGCAGCGCACCCCTTTGAGCGCACGAACAAAGGTCGTATCCGTGCGAAGCTGCACCAGCGCCGGACAGAGACGCGTGCGATGATGCCCCACACTCTCCAGCAGGCGATACCCCAGTTCTGTCCCGCCCAGCTTTCCGCCTGCGCATCCGCCGGCGCAGACGATCACGCAATCTCCCGTCAGAGATTCCTCCGGAAGAACAAGCTCAAATTTTCCTTTTTTCTTCCGCAGTGACTGCACCTCGCAGCCCGTGCGCAGCTCAACGTTTTTTCTCTGCATAAGCGCCAGACGCAGTACGTCCACAACGCTGTTGGCACTGTCACTGACGGGATAGACCCGCCCGGAGGCTTCCGACACCGTCAGAAGTCCAAGCGCGCGGAAGTATGCAAGCGTTTGCTCTGAACCGAAGCGTGAAAGCGCATATTCACAGAATCCGGCGTTTTCTCCGTGGTAGTTCTCAGGTGTAAGATTCCGGTTGGTTAAATTACACCGGCCGTTGCCCGTAGCGAGCAGCTTGCGGCCGACCCTTGCCTGGCGCTCCAGAAGAACGACCCTTGCATCCGGCCGTTCGGACACCGTCAGCGCTGCCATAAGGCCGGATGCGCCGCCGCCGATAACGATCACTCTCATACTCCGCCTCCATTGCTTTCTATATCCGGTATTATATTCGATTTTCATCTTTCTGGCAAGTGCGATCCTTGAAATGCTCCGCATCCCGGCGGCGCTGCCTTGACAAAATCGAGAAAAAGGACTATATTATCTGCGATTGGGTTCGCACAGCGGCCCATGACAGCAATATTCACAGAATGGAGTCATCCCAAAATGCTTAAAAAAGTACCTGCTTTGGCTTTGTTTGCCGCGCTGCTGCTGGCCGTGTTCAGCGGATGCGGGGCGAAGGAAGTCGCGGGTTTGCCCGATCTCTCTCCGTCTTCGCTTCCTGCCCCCGTTCCTGCCGGAAGTACGCAGAAGATCGCCGATTCCCTTGCCGAGATCGTACCGCAGGAAGACTGCACAGTTCTTCGCTCGGCTGAACCCTCCAATGTAGAATTCCTGGAGCAGACCAACAGCGCCGTTTATCGCGACGGCTACCTATATGTACTGAGCAACTCCAGCTTTATGATTCTCTCTGCTCAGGGCAGCAGCATCACCTTGCTCTCCACCACAAACTTTGCCACAGAAAAAGCGGACGAGGGCAACACCTATGAGTATTCCAGTGCAATCTACGTTGAGGGGAACCGTCTGGCCGTTGTGACGAATCAGTCAGTAGTCTTTGAGGACAACAGCCTTTCCAGTTCCGCGCGCAGCTACGCCAAGATCTATGACATTTCCGACCGCGCCGCACCGGTTCAGCTTGCCAATCTGGGGCAGGACGGCGTTTATCAGGATTCCGCTGTTTATGGCGGTATGCTCTATCTGATCTCCGTGGACACCTTTCACCTGGACAGCGAGAATCTGACGCTTCCCACCGTCCGCGATAACGGCGCGGATGTTACCATACCGGAAAGCCGCATCTACCTCTGCGAAAAGCCTGCCAATGTCGCCTACACGCTGGTCTCTTCCATCGCTCTTTCTGACGGCAAGCGCACCGACGTCTGTGCCTTTACGGATGGCAACCTCTACACCGCAATCTCCGAAAGCGGAATCTATCTGGCCCGTCCTGTCAGCCTGAGCGCAGAGGGCAGCGCCCGCACGGAAGAACCCTATACTGTAACGGATTATGCCACCTCGGTCGTAACAGAGATTAAAAAGCTCTCCTGCGGCGAGTCTCTGACGCTTCTGAACTCCTACAACATTGAGGGGCATGTGCAGGCCATGGACACCGACGGCACAAACCTGCGTTTGGTAACAACCATATCCCGCAGCGACTATCAGATCTTCACAGATGAGAACTATGGCTGGAGCAACCGTCTCGACGGTGAAAAGGTGCACCGGAATCTTCTTTGGATTCTCGGTGAAAATATGCAGCCCATCCTGCAATCCGATGAGCTCCTGCCGGATTCCTCACTCGGCAAGGTCTACTTCAGCGGCAGCCGCTGCTATACCATTCTGCCGGACTCCGAAACGCCCCTGCTCAGCATTGACCTGACCGATCCTGCAACCCCCTCGTCCTCACAGCCGGATGGTCTTGCGGAATCTCTGAACTTTCTTCTTCCGGACGGCAGCCTTCTTTTGAATCTCTATGCTTCGGAAGGACGGCTTTTCCTGAGCAGGCTGGACGGCGCTTCATTCTCCGGCAGCTTCAACGTTGGCTCCTTTGACGGCGGCAACTTTCTTGCTGTCTGTTCTGAACGCGCGAAAGCCGCTCTGGTCACGTTGAATGGCGCAGCCCATCTGCTGACACTGGACGGCGAAATCCGTGAGGTTGGTCTTCCGAAAATCGCTGTCCACTCCGGCACGACCTTCCTCTTTGAAAACGGATACCTATACGCCTGCGCTCCCGATTCGGTCTGCGCGGTCGATCTGAAAACCGCCGAGGTCAGCACGCAGCTTTCCTTTGGCGTCGGCTAAGGAGAATTTCCATGATTGAAGATACCATTCGCCGCATCAACGAGCTTGCCCACAAGGCAAAAGCAGAAGGTCTGACAGAAGAGGAGCTGCGCGAGCGCGATGCGCTGCGCAAAGAATACATTGCCTCTGTTCGCAGAAACCTGTGCAGCCAGCTTGACAATACCTACATTGTCGAGCCGGACGGTACCAAGCACAAGCTGGGGCATAAATAAGCAGCGGACCTCTCCGGTAAATACCGGAGAGGCCATTTCTATTTATGCAGTTTTTCCCGAACGGAGGGAAAGCGGTCAAGATCCGTATGCGGAAGCGCCTGTGCTGCGACCATGCGCGATACAAAATCACCGACTTCACTGAACTGAACATAGACCATTTTTTCCAAAATGGCGTCCATCTCCGTCAAGGATTCCCGGTCGAGCAAAATTCTCTGCGCTCCTTCCAGTGAGGTATTTCCAGCCGCGATCAGACGATCGCGCGGCAAATCCGGGTACATGCCGATTGTCACGGCCGCCTCTATGGGGACGTGTGCGCCGAATGCCCCGGCTGCGTAGAATTTGGAAATTTCCTCCATGGAAATTCCGCAGGTTACCAGCATATACTCCACCATGGTGTAGGCAGCGGCCTTTGTCCGAAGAAATTCATCTATATCCTCCTGACGAAACAGAAGTCCTGGCGCGTATTGACAAGCAAGTGATCCATCCTGCTCACAGATCAGTGGAGATGCTTCCGGCTGGAGCTTGCCGCGCAGATCGACCCAGCCGGCGAGAAACAGTTCCGCAAGCAGGCTGATAATCCCGGAACCGCAGATGCCTTTCGCTTCTCCCCCACCGATCACATGTGAAATCAAGCGGCCGTCACACAGCTTTACCTCGTCCACAGCGCCTTCACTGGCACGCATACCGGTCTGAACCACGCCGCCCTCCAGCGCCGGTCCGGCAGCACCCGCTCCGCAGAGCAGAAAGTCGCGGTTGCCGATGACCAGCTCGCCGTTTGTTCCGATGTCAAAAAAGACGCTGATCTCCTTCTGTCGAGCAATGCCGGTGGCGATCATGCCGCTCAAAATATCGCCGCCAAGGTAGTTCGATTTGCAGGGCGTGCAGTATACATATCCCGGAAGAGACAGCCCCAGCTCCTGCGCTGCAAGAAAGCCCGGCCTGTCAGCGCAGACGGCATAAGGTGCGGAAAAGACACAGAAGGGATCCAGCCCGAGGAGAAAATGCTCCATTGTCGTATTGCCGGAAACAACCATGCAGATACACTGCTGCGGTGCAATGCCTGTCTCCTCGCAAATCAGGTCAAAGAGTCCGCAAATCGTATCCAGCGTCACACGCTGAATCTCCTTCAGCTTCTCCGGTTTACCCTTGCAGGTAAAAATACGGCTCAGGATATCCTCACCATAGGCGATCTGGCCGTTATAAGCGCTCTCCTGCGCTAGGACCGCGCCGGAATTGCAGTCCACGAGGCGCATTATGACGGTTGTGCTCCCGAGATCGACCGCATAGCCGTAGTGCCACAGCGTGGTGTCTCCGCCTTCCAGCCCGGTAATGATCCACTGAGCGCCATCGTAAGCAAGGCCAGCCGTAACGTGCCAGTTTGCAGCTTCGCAAACGCTCTGCACGGTCTGCAAAACGTGCAGAGGCATCCGCGCATCAAACCCAAGTTCGTGCAGCGCATCGAGAATCCGAGACTGTGCTGACCGGTTGTCCGCCTCATCCGGCGGCACCAGCGGCAAAAAGCACTTTTGACTGATTCCTATCATCGTGTTTTTCCCCCTAACGCAGAATTCCTGCATACAGCAGAAGAAACGTCAGCCCGACATGCAGTAAAACAAGCAGCGGCAGAGTGATATAAAACTGCGGGTGCTTTGTCTTATGGTGAAACAGATACATTCCAAGCAAGCCGCCAACACTGCCTCCCAGCGCCGCAATGCACAGAAGGGTCTTTTCCGGGATGCGCCATTTATGCTTGCGTGCGAGGCGCTTATCCAAAAACATCAGAAAAAAATCCAGCAGGTTCATACTGACAAAATAAACCGCATATGTTTGAAGCAACTTCATCTTCCTTTCAGGAGGCGCTCTATGAAAAAAGCAATTCTAACTGTTCTCGTGTTGTTCATTTTATCGCTCTCCGGCTGCGCTGTCAAGACGCTTGCAGGCAAGGAGCACGTCACGGACGTCTGGGAGGAAGCTCCCGCATGCGAGTATGCACTCTGCGCGCCCATCCCGCTCCGACTGCCGCTGAGCGCCTCCTCGGATGACGGCCTGCACAAGCTCTATACGCAGGAGGCCGGAGATTATGAGATCGCTACAGACGTTTTTACCGCAGATTCTCTGGATGCCGCGCTGCTTTTTCTGACCGGCCGCGACGAGCAGGCGCTGTGCCCGATCTCTCTTGATCGCTTTCCGGTGGAGCAGTACCAGTATGCATGGACAGCAGGAACAGAGAACGGAACGCTTGCATGCAGCGGAACGCTCTTTTACGACGGCACACACTACTATGCCGTGACCATTCGCTGCGCAGCGGAGCAGGAAAAAGTCTATCACGAGCAGTTTGCACACATTCTTGCAAATGCCTGCCTGCAAGGGCAGGATGAGGTCTAGCCAGCAATCATCCTTTACTTTTTCGTCCTTCTGCGGTAGAATAGCCGCAGGAGGATTTTTACATGAAAAAACGAATTCTGATTTTTCTGCTTCTGTCCGCGCTTTTGACGCTCGCCGCCTGTGCACCAAAAACGCCGCCGACTGTTGAAAACTATGCCCGGGAGCATTGGGCGCAATATGCGCCGTTTGTATATGAGCAGAGTGAAAATGCACTCACAATGACGATGCACAGCACCATGGACTACACTGCTGCCTGCACCTCCGGCGATACGGTCTACGAAGGCGCACTATCGCCGGAGAGCCACCTGGAAACGCTCCGCATGATCTCTTTGGAGATTGCAAACGCCTGCGGGCTGAAGAGCCTCACCGTGACGATGCAATGCGTCAGCCCCGGCGGGCAGACCATTTTCACTGTGTCTTCAGATGGAAGCGTCTGGTGCTGCTGGAACGCGGAGGGCGTCGAATGAAACGAAAAATTCTGGCTCTGTTTGATGAAAAGCTCTGGAAATTTCTGTTGGTCGGCATTCTGAACACCCTGGTTGGAAACGGGCTGATGTTCCTTCTGTACAACCTGGCAGGGCTTGGCTACTGGCCTGCCACGGCGCTCAGCTATGCGCTTGCAAGCGTCATGAGCTATTTCCTCAACCGCTACTTTACTTTCAAGTACACGCAGGGCGGCTGGCGCGTCGTTCTGCGCTTCGCTCTGAATATCACCGTCTGCTACGGTCTTGCCTATGGTCTGGCCAAGCCCCTGATTCGGCTGCTTCTCTCCGGCGCCGCAGAAAAGGTGCGAGACAACATCGCAATGCTTGCTGGAATGTGTCTGTTTGTCGGGTTCAATTATCTTGGCCAGCGTTTTTTTGCATTCCGCGAGAAATGACAATGTCTTGACATTTTCGCTGCATCTGCTATAATGGTGCAATCCGTAAATATCGAGGTGATTCAACTTGTTTCGTCGCTTCTGGCGCAGCCTGATTCCGACCTATGCAATTCTGCCTCTGGTCACAACCGGACTGATGAACTTTCTTGCATTCTATGGGCCAAAGCTGGTACAGGTCTTCACGGGTTCTGCCAACATGACCGATATGACTACCGCATTTGATCGCGCGACCCCCTTTTCTCCCGTTTGGGTAATTCCCTATATTTTGACATTTGCCTTCTGGACCTTCCAGTATATCACAGTGACGCACGAGGGTCCGGATTTTGCCTGCCGACTTGTGGCCGCCGATTCCGTGGCGAAAATCATCTGCCTTTGCTTTTTCATTTTACTGCCGACGACCAACGTCCGGCCTGAGGTGACACGCAGCGATTTTGTCGGCTTTCTGATGCGCCTGATCTATACGCTGGACACACCGACAAATCTGTTTCCCTCCATTCACTGCTTTGTGGCATGGCTCGGAACGAGGTTTATTTATGATTGCAAGCATCTGAAGCATCGCGTTCCTGTCAGCATTCTCTGCACGTTCGGTTCGATTCTGGTCTTTCTCTCCACACTATTTACCAAGCAGCATGTTGTCTACGATGTGCTCGCCGGCGTTGCCGTGGCGGAGCTTGGCTATGCAGTTGCGCGCTGGAGCAAATTGCCTGTTCTGTTCGGGCGGCTGAACGCGCGTTTTCAAAAGACGCCACTCGCGAGAATTCTCTAAAAGCACAAAACAGACATCCGCAATTCACAGAAAAGCGGATGTCTGTTTTTCTTTACTCCACCATAGGCGGGACAAAGTTCTCTATTGCCTCGCGCATTTTGGGGTGATGAATGATAAAATGGATTGCCGGGGATTTTCCCTTGGAGATCATCGCCCATTGCCCCACGTGCAGGATGATCTGCAAATTGCAGAAGGTATGTGTTGCGGTCTGTTCCAGCCGGTAGCCCGGATGCTGCTGCGCATAGTGAACGGTTTGCTCCAGATGCGCAAGATAGTCCGAATAAGTATAGCGCAGATCCTCCTCATAGAACATCCCAGACAGGGACAGTGTCATGGGAAAGCTCCGGAATTCCTCCTCGCTCAGGTGTGGGACTTCATCCAGGATTTCGCCTTTTTTCAGAATTTCATCCGCGATCTGTCGCTGAAATGCGGCATAGTTCAGAACGCGGCAGGTCTCCTCCTCCGGCACAAAGCGGCGGTGCAGGAATTCTCTGAGATAGTCCTCCTGCATCGTATAGAGCGGCAGAGAGGATAAGATGCTCCGTCGCTTTCCGGTTGTCTGGGCATCGGCCATGAGAAAAGCGTTGAGGGTTTTTGCATTCTCAGAACGATAGATTTCCATCAATGGGCAGGCATTTTCCAGCAGGGCATCTGCTCGGCGGCTATAATAGGCGACCTCATCTTTGGACTTCGTCAGATAATACCGGCCTTCGGCATGGTGGCCGCTGATTGCCTGTCCCGACAGTGCAACCGAGCCTGAGGTTCGCAGCAAATGCAAAAATACGCTGTTCTGCATCCCCTTGAGATAATAGGGTGAAATCTGCCCCGTCATGTACATTGGAATATAGCTCTCCAAGCCAAGCATCAGCTCTGAAAAAGGACGGTCAACGTTGTGGATCATGTTCAGGTGCAAACCTTTTTTCAGCATCATCGCCATCCCGAACATCCACTTCTTTGCGAACTCCGCATCCTTAGACATCTCCTGCATGGGCATATCGCTGTACATCAGAACCGGCGCCATGGATTTGGAAAGCACGGTGGATTTCAGAAAATCCAGTTCGCTTTCCATCATCTGCTTTAGGCCGGTATAGGTCTTGGAGGTCGGAAGCTGAAACGGAGCGGTCGGCACCTTCATCTCATCGAAATGAATAGCCTTGATATATTCGTTCAGGTCAAATTCATCAAGCTTGGCCAGGAAGTTGGGCAAACTGTCATCCTGCTGTACCTCGCTCTCGGTCAGCCAGCGTTTGATGCGCTCAAAACGCACCGCGCTGTCCGTCAACTCCTCTGCCGGGCAGCCGAGCAGTTCCGATAAAATCGCGACCTCTGCGGGCGAGTCCAGCTCGCGCGTCACATAAGCCGCAACACCCATGGCAAATTTCTCCGGTTCTGCAGGCTGCCGCGTGCCGTTTCGGATGCGGAAGATGGTCGAAGCATCGTAATTGGTATGCCGGCACAGCCGGGAGATATTCATACTCAGGACAGAAACCAGCGTATTGAAGTTCTGCCGCAGCAGGCTGCGGTCCGTCGCTGCAACATCTGTACAGCGCAGGAAGCGCCGGCTGATCTCCTCCGGTGTAAGCGCCTCATTGCCTCGCCGAAGTGCGGCCTGAACGATTGCATTGCAGAGTTTTTCCATCGCTTCGCTGCCGCGCTCCGGCGTGCGATCACCTGAGCGGTAGCGGCTGAGCGTCGCAGCAGACAAGCCGGAATACTCCGACAGCTCCTTGGCAGTGCAATTCAGTTCTTCCAGATAGGTATTGAATACTTCACAGAATCTCATGCTGTTTCCCCCTCTGTGAGTGGCGCCGCCCCGTATTATCGGGGCGGCGCCGGTTTTCCGCTACCCGACACGCACGATGCAGGTATAGCTTTTTCCGTTGTATTTTACCGTAACCTCGGTTGTGCCTTTTCCTTCGCCGCGGACTGTCACACCGGAAACGGAGCAAACATCCGTATCCTCGACATAATACGTCGCTCCGCTGATGCGGTTGCCATTGCCGTCGATCAGGCGGAGGTTAAATTCTTCGCCGACGCTGATGGAAACATCCGTATGGGTCAGATGCGTTCCGGCATCGCCGCCTTCCACCGTTTCTCCGAAGTCACAGCGGATGATCATCTTTGCCGTGCTCCCGCCGACATCCGCGGTGATCTCCGCAGTACCCTCGCTCACGGCAGTGACCCTGCCTTCGGCGTCAATTTCGGCAATCTTCTCGTCAGAGCTCTTCCAAAGAACCGTTGCACCGTCCGGCAGATTCATGACCTTGATAGTCACCGTTTCCTTCGGCAGCGACAGCGTCACGTCCTCATAATTGAGCTTCGGCGTAAAGTCTGCCGCACTCGGTTCGGAGCTGTCGGCAGACTCGCTGGAGTCTGCTTCAAAATTGTTTGTTATATTGCAGATTCTGGACATGTTGCCGCAGGTGACCTGAATGGTCGCGTTTCCCTCTTCCAGCGCGGAAACATCCACAGTGATTGACGTCTGCTCCTGCTTTGTTTCGGTTTTCTGCGTCTGCGTAGAAACATTGACGATCTTGTCGTCGCTGGTCAGGAAAGACACCGTTTCCTCGCAGCCCGCATTGATGACCACGCGCAGCTTTTGTATCTGCCCTTTCTGCGTAAAGTTGATGGTTTGCGGCTGGATTTCAAGGAAGGTGCAGGTTTTGCTCAGAGACTCATCTTCTGACGTGCTTCCTCGCATATCGGAATTCAGCACGCCGCTCAGGCCGGGCCAGAGGCCGTTGACGTCTCCGATGAAATAGGTCACGACAAACACGGCCAGCGCCAGGAACACCAGCGACGCCGTGAGCAGCTTTTTGGGGATTCGGTTCGGATCCTGCGGTTCAGTGTCAGGTTTCTTCTTCGGTGCCTGTGTGCCGCGGCTTTTCTGGCGGCGCTCCTCCTCCGTTATTCTCCGGCGCTGGGGAACATTCTGTCGGCTTTTGGAGTGCTCTGTCGGTGCATTGCCGCACAGAGGGCAGACCAGCTTATCCGCGCCGTAGATCGTCCCGCAGTAATCACATACGATTTTATTCTCCATGGCAATCTGCATACCGGTGTATGCTTATACTCCTTTCCGACAACTTATTGACTATGTTCTATCATAACAGAAAAAATGGATTCCTGCAACTGATATTCCCGTTTCTTCACCAAAATATTACAGGATTCAGTAGACGACACCCATTTCACGAAGTGCCTGCTCCGCCTGCTCGCGGCTTTCGTAACGAATGGCCTGCATTCCGACGCGGAGTGCACCGTCTACGTTTTCCTGCCGGTCGTCCAGAAACACCGTTTCAGAAGGAACGAGGCCATAGGTTTCCATCAGCAGCCTATAAATAGCGGGTTCCGGCTTGATCAACCCGACATTACAGGAAAATATACCGCCGTCCATCAGTGGAAGAAACGCGATCGCTCCCGGGCAGTCGCGGATCGCCTTACGCGAATAATTCGACAGATAATAGATATGATATCCGGCCGCTTTAAGCCGCTCAAGCATGGAAATCGTATCGGGAAAAATCCGAAGGATACCAGTCAGGTCATCAAAAGCGTGGTGCAGCTCCTGCGCGATTTCCGGGTCAAGCCGGATAAAGCTCTGCGTGACCTCATCGTCGGAAAGGACGCCCCGGTCAAATTCATTCCACGCCGGATTCCGAACCGAGCAGGCCGCGATGCGATCGATCATTTCCGGGGAAAAGCCCTTATCCTGCAAAAAGCCGTGCCAGCGGTAGTCCGCCAGAACGTTGCCGATATCAAAGACCACGTTTTTGATTTCCATCATTTTCGCCTCCAGAATTTTTCTCAGTATAGCATAGGCGGGCAGGAAAATCAATTCAAGCTT
>CABSBF010000008.1 GCA_902475855.1 uncultured Eubacteriales bacterium | reverse complement strand
TACGACAACGAGGCGCTGGGGAAGCTCTTAGAGGCGCCGATGGCGGAAATGCAGCAGGGCGTGAAGCTGCTGAACTCGGAAAAGGACGAACTCTTTGACGCGCTGATGGATCTCGGCACGGCAACACTCCCGGCGGACGACTACTATCAGGAAATCCGGGAGGAACTGAAGGGTCGGAAAATCTTTGTGCCGGAGGGAATCCGGGAGGAGTTCGGAGACGACTGGAACGCATTCCGGAAAAAGGCGTTCGGCATGCGAATCTACCTGACGAACGAGGAGAAGGACAGAGGCGCGGACGTCCACATGATGGAGCTGGCGGAGATGTATCCGGACATGTTTACGGAGGAGTACGACGCGACAGAGATGCTGCGGCAGATCGTGGGAGCGGCGGAAAAGGGCAAGGATGCGCGGATGAGCCTGCGCAAGGGCATGGAGGAGAACGAAAAGCGCTTTGGCCTGAAGCGGGAGGAGCAGGCAGAATACCAGAGGCAGGAATTTGAAAAGCTGCTGAACCGGTACGAAAAGCAGGCAGGCGCGGAGGCGCGGGAAACGCTGGAACGGGCGCAGACGGATGAGCGGCTGGAATCGCTCATCCGCGAGGCGGACGGAGAAAAGCCGGCGAAAAAGCCGGAGGGGATCGTGGAGCCGTGGACGATCTCGGAGGAGGCGGCGCAGAAGCGCGGCTTCCCGGTGCTGAACGGGCGGCAGGTCTATCCCCTGCGGACGTGGGTAAAGGCAGCGGACATGGGCAACTACGGACTGGTGCTGGACAAGAGCGCGAAAAAGGGAATGCTCACGGTGCTGTTTACAAACAAGGAAACCGGGCTTGCCAGCGTGAAGGACATGGATGCAAAGCTGCTGACGGCGGTTGACCCGGTGTATCAGCCGGGGACGCGGGAAACGGCGTCGCTGCTGGCGAGCATGCCGCCGGAGAAGCTGGAGGACGCGGCGGACGCGGAGGATCTTGCGGAATTTTACAACTGGTACGACGCGCAGACGGCGGAGGCGGATGCAAGGCAGAAGGCCGAGACCAGAGCGGCAGCCGAGGAGGAACGCAAGGGAAGCATCGTGCGGACAGCGGAGGAATACGAGCAGAAAAAGCAGGAACGGCTGGAGGGCGTGCAAAAGGCATATCTGGAGAGCTTTGGAACAAGCGAGCCGGACTTCCCCTACGGAAAGGGAAAGCCAATGCACTCCAGAGGGACGAGCTTGCAGCCGGGAGAGGCGCTGGCGCTCTTGCAGGCAATGACCGGGAAAAAATGGGAGCTGACGAACCGGGCAAACGGGACGTGGAAAGCGACCATTACAAAGGAAGATGCACCGAAAAGCTCCATCAGCCCGAAAGCGGCGCTGGAAAAATTGCAGGCATCGAAGAAGACCTTTGCAGACCTGACGGCGGCGGGAATCCATCCGGAGGGGACACCGAAGGAGAGCTTCAAGGGGTCTCCGGCGCTGGAAAAAGCGGGCGTGAAGATCGACGGAGGCATTGCAGAATACAGCCAGGTGGACGCGATGCGAAAGGGAGCGGAAACGCGGCGGTCGATTCAGCGGCAGATTGAAAAAACAACACGCAAATGGGAGGCGACGAAGCCGGAAATCCGGGCGGCGAAAAAGATTGCATCCGGGCGGATGGAATACTACAGGCTGCCGGACAAGTGCCGGCCGGAGGTCGTTTCGCAACTGGCGGCGCTGTACCTGAACGAGCGCATGACAGGAGAGGATCTGATCCGGATCCGGAAGGGAGAGATCCGGGACGGACTGCTTTACAAGATGATCGACCTGTTCCCGACGGAGAAGGAGATTCAGGCTGACCCGTCACTCTTTAAGCCGGAGAAGCTGCTGGTGATGAACTACCGGACGGCGCTGCGGTCGATGGTCAACATCTTCGGCGAGGAGCGCGGGATGGAAATCTACAACTACCTCTTTGCGCCAGTGGTAAGGAACACGGCGGAGAGCTACCGGTGGATGAACGGACAGTTTGACGACGTGCGGGAATTCGCGGACAGCAAGGGAAAGAAGTCGGAACTCAACCAGACGGAGAGCGCCTATGTGCATATGATGCTGGACGTGGAAGGGTATGTGCAGCAGGCGCAGGAGAGCGACAGAAGCAAAGACCTGATCAGCGCGGCGGAAAACGTTGCGCGGGGCGAAAGCGTGGAAAACGAGTCGATTGAATTCGCGCTGAACAGCGAGGAAGCAAAGATCGTGGAAAAGTACGCGCAATGGATCAACGGCAAGGACGCGGAGGGGATAGACAAGGTAAAGTGCGAGAACGCAATGAAGGAATACAGGAAAAAATTTGACCTGTACTTTGAGGCGATCAACGACTTCCTTGTTGCGCACGGGATGCAGCCGATCGGAAAAATCAAGGGCTATACGCCGCATATTCCGATTGCGGAAAAGTTCAACCTAATGAGCAAGGCGCTTGAAGTGCTGGGCCTGAACGAGACCGTGACGACACTGCCCGCGGAGATCTCCGGACGGACGGAGGGATTCCGGCCGCAGAAGCGGTGGAATCCGTTCTTCCTAGAAAGAAAGGGTGACAAGACAGCGTATGACATTGAGGAAGCGTTCCAGAACTACGTGCAGTATCTCGGCGATATCCTTTACCACACGGACGACATCCAGAAAATACGCGCGGCAGAAAACTATCTGAGGCAAGGCCTGCGGGGGAGCTTTGTAACGTCGCTGGAAAAGGCGCTGGATATGTCCAGAAGCGGGAACGTAGAAGAAAAAGTGGAATACCTGCAGGAGATGGGACGCATCGGAAACGATATGCGAGAATACTCCAACGCGGAGCTTGCAGAGGCGTTTGACAAGCTGATTGAGGAAATGCTCGGAGAAGCGCAGAACAACACGAGATATTCCGACCTTGTGGTATGGCTGAAAAACTACGGGGATATTCTGGCCGGAAAACAGTTTGGCGGAGACAGAGGCACGGAGTACGGCGGCGGGCGCGAATGGCTGAACATCGGAAACAAACTGGTGGGAGCCTTTGCAAAGGCCAATGTGGCCGGAAACCTATCCTCGGTGCTGAACCAAAGCGCACAGCTTGCGATGCTTCAGGCGACGAGAAGCCAGCGGGCAATCCTGAAAGCGACGCAGGAATTCTGCACGGGGAAGTTGGGAGAATTCCGAAAGGAGATCGACTTCCTGACCGGAAAGAAGGGCATAGACTATCTGGTGCAGAGCGGGACGGACAAGTTTATTTCCGGCATGTTTGCCCCGGCGGAATTCATGGATTCGATGCTCTCGACGATTGCGACGCGCGCGGCATACTGGGATGCGATCCGGAATGGGAAAAACCACGAGGAAGCCATGCGGTTTGCGGACTGGTACGGCAGAGCCTTGATGGCAGACCGGACGAAGGGGGCAAAGCCGCTGAAGTTCCACAGCAAGGGCGTTGTGGTGCAAATGCTGAATGTGTTCCAGATCGAGCCGCTGAACACGGTGGAGTTTGTCATGCAGGATATGCCGCTGGAGATTCGGAGAGAGGCGGAAAAGAACGGGAAAAAGAGCGCGGCGCGGATGCTGCTGCGGACGATCTTCGGGTATCTGATCGCGGCGTTCGTGCTGAACCGGCTGACGGATGAGCTTTACGGCGGCACGCCCGCGCCGCTGGACATTGCGGGGCTGACGGCAAACTTCTTTGCCTCCGGCAAGGGCCTCTCGACGAACGACTACATGAGGAAGCTGATCAACAAGGTGGTCGGCTCGGAAATCTTTGACGTGCCGGAGGAACGGGAAAAGTTTGACACGCTGGCGGCAATCAAGGACACGGGGTACAACCTGATAAACGAAATCCCGTTTGCATCGAACGTTTCCGGCCTGTTTGGCGTGGGCGACCGGACAATGCCGTTCCCGAACATCTTCGGAACCGGAAAAAATCTATACGGTGCGCTGTTCCCGCCAAAGGACAGCAAAACCGGAGAGAGACCGAAGGTGAACGGGCAGGAAGTGCTGGAGAAGGGGCTGGAGTTCCTTGCAGAGTTTGTACCGGGCGGCAGACAGGCCAAGAAAACCGGATACGGCATTAAGGCAATCGCGCAGGGTGGAAAAACCAAGGGCTACGGAGAAAAGCAGAGGCTGCAATATCCGCTGGATATGGACGACCCGATGACCTACATCCGGACGGCGCTGTTCGGCGTAAACGCATCACCGGAGGCGAAAGCATACTATGCCGGGGACAACTCCGGGCTGACGGCAAAGCAGACGCAGCTATGGAACGAGCTGCGGGAGGAGGGCGCTGACGGATATGCGCTCTACGGCCTGATGATGCGGATGGACGACGCGATGAACTACTCCGACATCCCGGCGCCAAGGGACGACGAGAGCGAGGAGGAAAAGACAAAGCGCTTGCAGATGAAGGAGGAGCACCGCAAAAAGGCACGCGCCGAGCTGGCAGCGCAGGAGGACCTGACCGACGGGCAGAGGATGAGAATCTACAGCGCGATGGTCGAAAGCGGGAAGGACGACGAGATCGACAAGCTGATGGACGCCGGAATGAAGTGGAAGGATATTTCCGAAATCCTTGACAAGCGCGGAGAGCTGAAAGCGGGAAAGACCGAAAGCGAATGGGCGGCGGAGTTTGCAAGCTGGCTGGACGGGAAGAAGTATGCCGGAAAGCAGCGCGAGGTGATCAACGAGGCGCTTGTGCCGCAGTCTGCGAGCTTCTACAACAAAATGACCGCAGCGGGCGTTGGGAAAAACAGCGCAATAAAGATAGAGGGAATTGCCCGCAAGG
The DNA here is from genome assembly GCA_902475855.1 of uncultured Eubacteriales bacterium. GTDB lineage: Bacteria > Bacillota > Clostridia > Oscillospirales > Oscillospiraceae > JAZOXB01. Next base: position 53,578 of record CABSBF010000008.1, on the reverse strand, counting down.
CCGCAAAAGCTGATGGAAAGAACTTTTCGGAGGCATATCAGGCCAGAGCTGTTGCGCAGGCGGGACTTTCCGAAAATGAAGCCTATAAAGCGCTGTGTGCAATCTATTCCGATGGAACGGCGGAGAAGTTCAAGGAGGCTCACGAGGCAGGAATCCCCGCAAAGGAGTACACAAGGTTCTGGCTGGCTCAATCGGAGCTGGAATCCGACAGGGACGAGGACGGAGAGTTTATTTCCGGCAGTAAAAGAGAAAAGGTCATCGAGCTGATCGACAGCCTGAACCTGACCGCCGAACAAAAGGACTGGATCATGAGCCAGAAATACAAAAGCTATGACTGGTGGATGATGCCGTGGAGTTGAGCCGCAAATGACCCGTAAGTGACCCACAAGCAAAAAAAGAATATGCCATACTGGACGCAGAAGGAAGGTGTTCGGTATGGCATATTCGTTTTTTCAGCCGAATCCGCGCGGAAAGGCGGTAGGAGACTGCACGGTGCGGGCCATCGCCAAGGCGACAGGGAAGGACTGGGACAGCGTTTACTGGGGGCTTTGCATCGAGGGGAATCTGGCGGCGGACATGCCGTCGAGCAATGCGGTGTGGGGCGCGTATCTGAAGAAGCAGGGCTTCCGGCGGGAGCTTGTGAAGGACGACTGCCCGGAGTGCTACACGGTGGCGGATTTTGCAAAAGAGCATCAAACAGGCGTTTTTATCCTGGCATTATCCGGCCATGTGGTATGTGTGGAGGACGGGCAGCTCTTTGACAGCTGGGATTCCAGCGGGGAGACACCAATCTATTTCTGGACAAGGGAGGATATAAACGATGCCTGATTATTACTATCCAAACAACAACTACTATCCGCAGCAAAGACCGTATCAGCAGCACCAGAATGGGCTGCTGTGGGTGCAGGGCGAGGAGGCGGCGAAGGCGTACATGGTGGCGGCGGGGAATTCCGTGCTGCTGATGGACAGCGAGAAGCATTCATTCTACATCAAATCGACGGATCAGAGCGGGATGCCGATGCCGCTCAGAATCTTCGACTACACGGAGAGGACAGCGCAGCCGCAGAAAAAGGCAGAGGAATACGCGACACGGGAAGAGTTAAAGGCACTGGAGGAGAGAATATCGGCGCTGATGGAGGGAAAGCAGGATGAGCAATAGCTTATTTCAGCAGCTCGGCGGGAACCGCATGGGCGGGCAAATGGGGCAGTTTCAGAGGATGGTGCAGGACTTCCGGCAGTTCCAGGCGAATTTTCAGGGCGACCCGAAGGCGGAGGTCATGAAGCTGGTGCAGTCCGGGAAAATCAATCAGCAGCAGCTTGACCAGCTTCAGACGATGGCACAGCAGTTCCGGGCTTTTTTGTGAGATCAATCTCGTGGCCACGAATTGATATAAAATTTTGAGAAAGGAGAAAAAGCGAAATGTCTTTTCAGGAAGGAAACCCCATGGTGACGATGCCTGTGCAGCCGGCCTACAACGGATACGGCGGCGGAATGTTCGGCGACAGCTGGATCTGGATCATCGTGCTGTTCCTGTTTGGCTGGGGGCGTAACGGCTTCGGCGGAAACGGCGGCGTTTCGGACGGGTATGTGCTGGCTTCCGACTTTGCCAACATCGAGCGCAAGCTCGACGGCATCAACAACGGGGTCTGCGACAGTACCTTTGCGCTGAACAACAGCATCAAGGACGGCTTCTCCGCGGCTGAGATTGCAAGATGCAACGCACAGATGCAGTTCATGCAGCAGCTCTTTGCATTGCAGCAGCAGATCTCCAATTGCTGCTGCGAGAACCGCGAGGCAATCGCGCAGGTGCGGTACGACATGGCAACGCAGGACTGCCAGACGCGCAACCTCGTGCAGAACAACACCCGAGACATCATCGACGCGATGAACAACGGATTCCGGGGCATTGATCAGCGCCTGACTGCGCAGGAAATCGCGGCGAAGGACGCGAAGATCGCAGAGCAGAATCAGATGCTGTTCGGCTATCAGCTTGCGGCGTCGCAGGCGGTGCAGACAGACGCGGTAAAGAGCTTTGTGAGCAATCAGTTTGCATACTACAATCCGCGCCCGGTGCCGTCGTTCCAAGTTCCTGCGCCGTTCCAGTACGGGGGCTGCGGCAACTGCAACTGACAACAAAACATTTCAGCTTTTTCGGGAGACCACGAAAATGATCCGCCGCATTGCGGATACTGAGCGCACGCGGCGGGGCAATTGTCCCGCCGTAATTTTTTGAAAGGAGAAACAAAAATGGCAGAATTTGTAAATACAAGCATTGTGACGGTGCCGGCCGGGCAGAATGTGCCGCTTGCAGCGGCTGAACCAAATACAAAGCCGTGCATCGTGCACAGAACCGGCAGCGGGCAGGTTACGCTGCGTGGGCTGACGAACCAGTGCAGAGCAAAGTTCCGCGTCGCGTTTGGCGGGAACATTGCGATTCCGACCGGGGGCGCCGTGGGAGCTATCACGGCGGCGATCTCCATCAATGGCGAACCGCTGGACAGCGCAACGGCAACGGTCACGCCGGCGGCGGTGGAGAATTATTTTAATATCTTTGTGAGCAGGATCGTTGAGGTCCCGCGCGGCTGCTGCGTTAACGTCAGCATGAAAAACACAAGCGCGCAGGCGGTGAGCTTTGCAAACTCCAACATGATTGTTGAGAGAATTTCGTGAGGGAGGGAGAATAATGTTTGAACTGAGAGAAAAACTGTGTGAGGAACTGGAAAGAGCCGCACGGAAGGAAAACCTGAGCATGGGCGATCTGGATATGCTGCACAAGCTGGCGAGCACGATCAAGAACCTTGACAAAATCATGATGCGGGACGGCGGGCGGTATCTCTCTGACGGGTACAGCAGAGAGGGGTACAGCCGGGACGGAGACAGAGAGGCGGACATGCGCGGGAGCTACGGGAGAGGAAGCTCCTACGCAAGACGCGGGATGCACTATGTAAGAGGCCACTACAGCCGCAGCGCCGGGGAAATGAAAGAGCAGCTCCGGGAGCTGATGCAAGGCGCGGACGATGATGCGACGAGAGACGCGATCCGGCGGTGCATGGAGAGCATCGGGAGAGAGTAAAGGCATAAGCATTTTCGTAAGCATTTACTGTTCATAATTTGGGGTATTTGCGTATTATATACAGTGCTTTTATTCAAAGATTTTGTACAGCCAAAAGCCAGAAAACCGTTGCAAATAAAGGAAAAGCCTTGCAAACGTTGAGTTTGCAAGGCTTTGGTGTTTGGTGCGCGAGGCGGGACTTGAACCCGCACGTCCGGAGTGGACACTAGAACCTGAATCTAGCGAGTCTGCCAATTCCACCACTCGCGCATATTCCGTTGACCAGATTGCTCAGATATTGTAGCATAGCCAACGGAGGTTGTCAATCCTTTTTTTCGGCGTTTGGTGAAAAAAGTGATTTTTTTCCTTTCGTGCGGGAAAAGAAAGCCGCGGTCTTCCGGCATTTCGGCAGCGGATGGGCAAACAGAAGCGTCAGAAGCAGACTCGAAGCCAGTGCAGGCAGCAGTGTGCCCGTACCTAAACGGGAAAACAGCGACCAGTGCTCGGCAGATCGTACCACAAAGCCGTGCAGCAGATAGAGCGGCAGCGTATTTTTTCCAATGCTGCTCCAGAACGGGAGATGGTGCGGTGGCCATGGAAACAGCAGAAGCGAACACACCCACAAAGAAGCAAGCACAAGAAGAAACAGCTTCTGGCCGAAGCCAGCGCCCAGAGAACGAAAACCGACCGCGCCGAAAAGCAGAGCATTTGGGATAGCTTTCCATTGGAGCAGAAGCCAGGTTCCGGCGGCGGAAAGTACAGCAGCCGGAAGAAGCAGGAGAAAGCGGCGCTTTCCTGAAGGGATACGAACGTTTTTGCAATACAATCCGGTCAGGAAAAAGGGGAAAAAACTCAAAAAACGACCAAAGGAAAACCAGTAACCGGAAATCGGCGCAAAGCCCCAGAATGCTGCGGTCAGAAAAGAAACCAGAACGATCGGCAGCCGCAGCTTTTGCGGGAGCTTTTCCAGCAGCGGCACCAACGCCAGACACCCAGCCAGAAGAATAAGATACCACAGATGCCAGTAGGGGACAAAAAGCCAGCGCGTCAGCTTCTGCGGCTGCCCGAGGATCAGCCAGTCAAACAGACGGTAGAGCACCTGAAAAACAGCGTACAGAAGCAGAAGCTTCCGGATGCGCCGCCATGAAAAGTGCGCAAAGCGACCGGAAAGAAACAGCAGAGCCGGAATGTGAAACGCATAGATGGCACGGTAAAGCCGCGGGCAGTCGGCCGGTGGTACTTCCAAAAAGTGCCCGAACACGACAAGAAAAATCAGAATCGCACGCAGATGATCCATGCGGAACTCTCTTGCTGTTTTTTTCATTGGAGCGGGTTTACCGCTCGTCAATCGGGACATAATCCTTGTGACGAATCAGCGATTTGTAGGCCGGACGGTAAATGCGCCCGCCGGTCAGCACTTCTTCCATGCGGTGTGCGCACCAACCGGTAATTCTGGCCACGGCGAACAGGGGAGTAAAGAGATCCGGAGAGATGCCCAACATGCGGTAGATCAGGCCGGAATACATATCCACGTTGGCGCACATCACCTTTTCACTGCCCGTAATTTCGGAGAATACATCCGGCGTGACGCGTTCGATGGCCTCCATCAGCTCCAGCTCGTCGAGCATGTTTTTTTGGCGCGCCAGAGTGCGCGCACTTTTTCGCAGAATCAGCGTGCGCGGGTCGGAGAGCGTATAGACTGCGTGCCCCATGCCGTAGATCAGGCCGGAGCCGTCGCCGGCCTCCTTGTTTAAAACTCTGCGGACAAAGGCGGCTACCTCTTCGTCATCTTTCCAGTCTTTCACGTTCTGCTTGAATTCTTCAAACTGCTGGAGCACCTGCCGGTTTGCACCGCCGTGCTTTGGGCCCTTCAGCGAGCCGACGGCTGCCGCAATGGCAGAATAGGTATCCGTTCCGGTGGAGGAAACGGAGCGGCAGGAGAAGGTGGAGTTGTTGCCGCCGCCGTGCTCGGCGTGGCAGACCAGGCACAGGTCGAGCACTCTGGCCTCTTCGTGTGTAAACTGCTTGTTTGGCCGAATCATACGCAGAAAATTCTCTGCAATGGAAAGCCCTGGCTCGGGACGATGCAGGTACAGACTGTCGTTATCAAAATAGTGGCGCTTGACGACGTAGGCGTGCGCGACGATGACAGGGAATCGCGCGACAAGCTCGATGGATTGGCGCATCATGTTTTCTACCGTCAGGCTGTCCGGGTCGGGGTCGCAGGAATAGAGCGCCAGCACAGAGCGCCCCAGCTTATTCATAACATCGTGGCTGGGATTTTTGAGAATCATGTCCTCCGTGAAATTCTGCGGCAGCGCGGTGTAGGAATGCAGAACAGAGGTGAACATCTCATACTGCTCGCGTGTGGGAAGCTTGCCCAAAAGAAGAAGATAGGCAACCTCAGAGAAACCGAAGCGCTCCTCCCGGATGTAGGCATCGACAAGGTCGGTCAGATCATAGCCGCGGTAGATCAGGCGGCCGTCCATGGGGACGCGGTCGCCGTCGACAACGGCATAGCCTAGGACGTTGCCTACCTTGGTGCAGCCGACCATGACGCCCGTGCCGTCGTCATTTCTCAGACCGCGTTTGATATTGCTGTTTTCTCGCGCCTCATGAATCAGAGAGTTATGGATTTTGTAATCGGCGCATAGACTACGAATGAATTCCTGACGTGTGGACGTGCTTTCAGGGTTGGCCATACAGATCACCTCACAAAAGATTTTATCTATTTTATCAAATAAAGAGCGCCGCGTCAATGCAAAACGCGCCGCAGAAAGGAGAAGTTATGAAAGGAAAAGCAATTTTGGTGATTTTTGTTGTGCTGGTGGCATTTATTCTGCCATTTTTACTGCTGCCTGAGGCAGGAAATGTGCCGAAAACGCAGCAGGCAGCTATGCAGACGGAGACCACAAAATCCACGGATACTCCACAGGTGTCTTTCGACGGCGGACTTCTGCTGCGCATTGAAACGGCAGACGGTATGGAGGAACTGTCGCTGCATGACTATCTGACCGGGGTGGTGCTGGCGGAGATGCCGACGGATTTCGCGCCGGAAGCGTTGAAAGCGCAGGCGGTTGCTTCGCGCACTTACGCACTGCGAAAGATGGCGGCGGGAAAGCACACCGGCGCAGATATCTGCGGGAGCTTTGCCTGCTGTCAGGCGTGGACGCCTACGCAGGAATTTGCTGGGACGGAGGCGCTTGCACGGGCGGAGAGCGCCGTGTCAGATACGGATGGGCTGGTTGTGACCTATGGCGGTGAACTGATCGACGCGACCTTCTTCTCTTGCGCAGCGGGAATGACGGAAGCGGCTGCTGCGGTCTGGGGCAGTGACGTGCCCTATTTGCAGGCAGTGGAAAGCCCGGAGCATGAGGAGAGATATGAGGAAAGCGTGACATTCAGCGCGGCAGAATTTGCGGAAAGGCTTGCGCATCCCGAAGCGGATTTATCGGGAAACCCCACCGAATGGTTCGGAGAGGAAAAACGCACCGCAGGCGGCGGCCTGGAGAGCATCCGGATTGGCGGGATTACAATCTGCGGAACGGAGCTGCGGAGCCGGCTTTCCCTGCGTTCGACAGTCATGTCTTTCTCTGCCGCAGAGGACAGCGTGACGGTCACGACCAGCGGCTATGGCCACCGTGTGGGCCTGAGTCAGTACGGCGCCGATGCGCTGGCACAGGAAGGGGAGAGCTTTGAGGAAATCCTGCTGCACTATTATCAGGGAACGGAGATCCGGCGGCTGTATACGGCGTAAGGGAAAAGCCTGCTTTCGGCAGCAAATTCTGAAAACTCTTGCAAAATTACACCTTAGCAACAAAGCGGCGGCCTTGCTTTTGCAAAGCCGCTGCCTATTTATGATGTTCAGCTTTTCGTCCGGCTTGCTTTTTCAAGCTTGATGCAGAGAATTGATCAGAACTATTCTTGACGATTTGCCACCGCTTGCAGACAGATTGACAACAGGATTGCTCCGGAAACTGCATAACTTGCTGCTGTCATACCAACGATACCGAACAGGATCAACGGAACGATTGAAAACAGCAAAGAAAGGATACTGCAAATGAATGCGGCTTTTTTGATTTTGGCGGCTTTGTCAAACTTAAACAAAACAATTATGCCCATCAAGATGATTGCAACTGTCAGAATTCCTGTCAACATGGGAGTGACATTTGCATGACCAACAGGCAGCAGGCTGAAATACGAACATATTTCGATGGTGCGTTCGGTGGGACTTGTCGCAAAAACCATGACTGCACCAATCGGCAATATTTCCAAAATTAACGCTGCACCTTGTAATGCGATTGCGGCCGAATAATACGATTTATTTGTCACTTTCATTGAATTTCCCTTCTTTCTTATGTAGGTGCAGAGGATTGCTATTGCTGCAAAGGCAAGACCCAATATCCAGATATAACTTTGACTTGCCAAGAATAGCGGTGAAATTATCAAAGCAATACCGATCAAAAATAGGATTACGCTTATCGTACTTACAAGCATACGCTTTGAATAATTCAACGACTCTAAGATGATTTTGTCTGTCTGATCTTTCATATCTGCCTCCTCAATAATTCTGCCGGACAGCAATTCACTGACGGAAACACCTAAAGCATCCCCAAGGGGTTTTAAAAGCGAAGTATCGGGAAGTCCTTTTCCTGTTTCCCATCGAGAAATTGCTTTATCTGTTACCATGAGTTTTTCGGCTAATTCCTTTTGTGTGTATCCCTTTTGCTTTCGAAGCTCAGCTATAAAGCGGCCTGTTGCGTTTGTATCCATATTTTCTGCCTCCTGCTGATTTCATTTTAGCTAACCGTCTGTGAGAATACAATCTATGGATCGTAGAGTTGGCGCTCATCATGTGTTTTCGGCGGGTGATTCTCGTCGGTTTTCCTCATCTTCTCTTGTCAATAGGCTTCTCTGCGCCTGCCTTTTGAAAACGTCCCAGTTTGCCGTCGTTTCCATATACGACATATATTCTGCTGTGAAACGCCGTTTTCATGACAATTATATACTGGAAAACGGAGAATAACAATAGAGAGGGAGCGAATAGAAAGAGTTAGTTGGGCCCTGTATTGCGAGGGCTTTTCACACCCAACGCTCCACGTTACCACTTGGTTTTTGAGCAAAAAACCGCAGTTCTTTTCAAACTGCGGTTGACAATATGCAGGAAGGGACGCTACCAGCCTGATAGCGTCCCTTTTGCTCGGTTATTTGGTTGCAATTTGGCCTCCTGCCGTCCATAAACGCGGTGAATTTAATGCTTTTGCTTATCGATTAAATGTCGTAAATGCCCAGCAGGACGATGCCGACAACGACCAGCGCAATCATCAGATAGTGTTTCCACGACAGCTTCTCACGCAGGAAAATGCGTCCCCAGACGGCTGAAAGCACGCAGTAGGCCGAAATGATGGGCGCGGACATCATAACATGTTCCTCGTCCGCCAGTGCGTAGATGTAGAAGAGCTGCCCCACCGTTTCGCAGGCGGCGCCGACGTATTTTGGCAGCTCCAACTTGAACGTGAACTTTTTGCGGCGGATCAGCAGATAGGCCAGGCAGCCCAGACCGGCGGCCAGGAAGGTCAGCTCATAGGCTACGTTTGCGGAGTCCTCATTCAGCGTTTCCAGCACAAGAGAGTCAGCAAAGGTACCGGCAGCATCCAGAAGGCAATAGGCGATCGGCAGACAGATAGCCAGCCAGCTTTTGGCATACTTGCGGTTGGCGTGCTCCTGACGGCGCGCGCGCAGCTCGTCATCCTCCCGCGCCTCAACGATGCCGAGGCCAATTACACCGGTGCAGACCATCGCAATTGCGCCGATGACCAGCACAGGATTCGCGCCATCCAGCGCGGACAGGCCGCCTGTCAGCAGGCACAGCACGGCAACCAGCGCGCCGGAGGAGTTGCAGATGGGTGAAGAGATCGAAAGCTCGATATAGCGCAGGCCGACATAGCCAAGCGCCATGGAAATGATGTACAGCAGCGACACAGGCAGGTAAGTCCAGATGACGTCCCACGAAATAGCAACATTGCGGAAAAAGATCATGTAGGCAGCATGCAGGCCCATCACAATGCCGACGGCTGTGACCATCTTCAGATGCGCCGCGCGGTCCTCCTGACCACAGCAGCCGATTTTGGAAAAAATATCCGAACCGCTCCAGAAAAGAAGGGCGGTCAGTGCAAACCAGAACCAATTCATTTTACTACCTCCGGAAGTTTTGCAAGACCGGCTTCCACGAGCTTCTGTACGGAAAGAAGAATACCGAGCTTTGCATGATACCAAGTCAGGCCGCCCTGAAAATAGACGGCATAGGGGGGACGGATGGGGCCGTCGGCAGACAGTTCGATGGACGAGCCCTGCACAAAGGCGCCGGCAGCCATGATGACTTCATCCTCATAGCCGGGCATTGCCCAGGGCACGGGGTCGGCATAGCTGTCTACCGGGGCGGCAGACTGGATGCCTTTGCAGAAGGCAATCATGCCCTCGCGGGATCCGAGCTCCACGGCCTGAATGATGTCGTGACGGCTTTCACTGCCGTCCGGTACGACACGGAAGCCCATGCGCTCGTAGAGGTTTGCTGCGAAGATTGCACCTTTGAGCGCGGATGCGACGACCGTCGGCGCGAGGAAAAAGCCCTGATAGAAAGCGGGCATCAGACCAAGGTTTGCGCCAACTTCCTGGCCGAGGCCGGGCGCGGAGAGACGGAAGGCGCAGCGGCGAACGTATTCCTCCTTGCCGCAGATGTACCCGCCGATGGGGGCGAGGCCGCCGCCGGGATTCTTGATCAGGCTGCCGACAACCAGATCAGCGCCGACGTCGCTCGGTTCAATCGTCTCGACAAACTCGCCGTAGCAGTTGTCAACCATGCAGATAATGTCCGGCTTGATGGACTTCAAAAAGGCAATCAGTTCGCCGATCTGCTTGACCGAGAAGGTCGGGCGGGTGGCATAGCCCTTGCTGCGCTGGATGGTCGCGAGCTTGGTGCGCTCGTTGACGGCGGCGCGAATGGCGTCATAGTCGAAGGCACCCTCCGGGGTGAGGTCTGCCTGGCGGTAGCTCACGCCGTATTCCTTCAGGGAGCAGGTCGAGGGGCGAATGCCGATGACCTCCTCCAGCGTATCGTAGGGAGCGCCGACAGGGGAGAGCAGCTCGTCTCCGGGCAGCAGATTGGCAGACAATGCGACGGTCAGCGCGTGTGTGCCGCAGGTGATCTGCGGGCGCACGAGAGCGGCTTCCGTGTGGAAGGTGTCGGCATAGACTTTCTCCAGATTGTCGCGGCCGACATCGTCATAGCCGTAGCCGGTCGTAGCGGCAAAGCAGGACGCGCCGACGCGGTTTTTCTGCATGGCTGCAATAACCTTGGCCTGATTGTATTCCGCCACGGCATCTACCGCAGCGAAGCGCCCCTGCAGGCCCTCCAGGACGCTCTCTCCGTAGGCATAGACAGCCGGTGAAACGCCGAGCTGCATATACAGATCCTTCATATTTCTTCCTCCATCTCCTGAAATACGCGGCGCGCCATGTCACTGACGACCTCCGGCCGCGTCACAATAATCCCGCTTTTTTCATCACCGAGAATGAGCAGCGTGTCGCCGGGCTGTATTCCGAACAGTGCCCGTGCGTCTTTTGGAATGACGATCTGGCCGCGCTCGCCGACCTTTGCGGTGCCGAAAACATGGCGTCCGTGCGTCATGCCGAGCAAGTGCTTTCCCCCTGCCATGGCAGCCTCCTTTTCATACTTTTCATATTTGTGCGATGAGTATTGTAGCAGGAACGGCGTCGCTTGTCAATGCCGGCGGCGTGCAAATCCCTACAAATGATCATTGATATATTTTTACAGTTACTGCAAGCCGTCCTGCGGGCAGACGGGGAAAACTTGCTTATTGAAGTCGTGTAAATGACAATCTCAAACATTTTGCACAAAGTGTCTAAAAAACAGGCAGGAACTTGCAAATGCCCGTTGCGGTGAAGTGAAAACTGCAATATCATGGATCACACAAGGACAGAACTGTAAAAATAAACAAATTCAGGAAAGAGAGTTGCATTTATTTGCATTTTGCGGTATGATATCGCAATAAGGGAAGTGTTTGGATTCTGGATTCAGATTGGAGAGTCAAATGCCTAAGAAGGTATTTCACATTGCTTATGCGGTAAACTATGTACTACAGGCCGGATTTTGCCTGCTCTGCCCCGGCGGGCTGTTTGTTTTGCTGGGGTGGTTGGCGGTGCACCGCTGGGGCGCCGGCCGCTGGGCGATGATCGTGGGGATCCTCCTCGGCGTTGTGACCGGCGTTTACAGTATGTTCCGCTATATTCTGAAGACATCCAAGTGCTTTGACCCCACCGATACCAAAGGAGGAACGCCGCATGACGGAAAAACCGGATAAGGAACAGGAAATGCCGGAGCTTTTTCCCGAGCTTTCTCCGAAAACTGCAAAGACATTCCGCACCACGATGGCAGAAATGTGGCCGATCTTTCCGGCGGAGCTCCTGCTGAGCGGAGCAATGCTGGGTGTTTATGCCGCCATCGGGCGTTGGAGCATGAAGATACTCTGGAGCGCCGTGCTCGGCACGGGGCTTGTTTTGCTGAATTTTGCGGTGATGATTTTCTCCCTGATCCTTGCAGAGCGCGCCAGTTCCGCGGCGAAGGGACAGCTTGCCGCGCGCGGGAACTTCCTGCTGCGCATGATTGTGCTGATCGTCGTTCTGGTGTTCGCTCTGAAGAGCGGGCAATTTGACCCGCTGGCAACCCTGCTGCCGCTGTGTTTTCTGCGTATTGCGCTGTTTGCAGGGACGCTTTTGACAAAGAAAAAAACCAAAAACAGAGGTGAAATTTGATGGAAAACGTCGGAAAGGGCGCAAGCACGCTGTTTGAGTTCTCGTTCTTCGGACTGTTCGACGTGACGATCACGGAAACGGCGGTGTCCGCCTTTGTTGTGATGATCCTGCTGATTCTCGCGAGCTGGCTGCTTGGGCGGAATCTGAAAAAGCGTCCGGGCAAGCTGCAGTGCGTGACGGAAAAGGGTGTGAGTGCGCTTTATAATATGGTGAGCTCCACCATGGGAGAGCACAATGTTGGCTTTGCGCCGTATATCGGCGCGCTGTTTCTGTCCTCGGTGTGCGGTTCGCTGATCGGCATGACCGGCTTCCTCAAGAGTACAACTGCCGACCTCAGTACAACGCTGTCGTGGGCGCTGGTCACAACGGGACTTGTCTGGTACAACACCATCAAGCGCAACGGCATTCTCGGCTGGCTCAAGGGCTTCACGGAGCCGATCGTTGTCATGACGCCGATGAACATCGTCAGCGAGATCGCGCAGCCGATGTCCCTGGCCTTCCGTCATTTCGGCAACGTCGCCGGCGGCGGCGTTCTGACCAGCCTGATTTATGCGGCGCTGGCGCTGGCCAGTTCCGCGGTGCTGAGTTGGGTGCCCAATGAGATCATCCGCAGCATTCCTATTTTGCAGGTTGGTATTCCGGCAATCCTGTCGATTTATTTTGATCTGTTCTCCGGCTGCATTCAGGCACTGGTGTTCTGCATGCTGACCATGGTCTACGTCGGCGCGGCCTGCCCGCCTCCGGCGGAGAAGAAAAACGCGTAAGCAAATTTCAATTCATATATAATTTTCAGGAGGAACTAATTATGGAACTCGTAAAAGGTTTGATCGCAATTGGCGCAGGTCTTTGCATGGGCATCGGCGCTATCGGCCCGGCAATCGGTGAAGGTCACGCCGTCGGCTGTGCTCTGGAGGGCATGGCTCGTCAGCCCGAGGTTGCAGATACCCTGCGTACCAACATGATTCTTGGCTGCGCCATCACCGAAACCACCGGCATTTACTCCCTGGTCGTTGCTCTGCTTCTGATCTTCGCGTTCTGATTGAGCCGAGTACCCGGCTAAAGGGGAGGGAATACCTTGTATTTGACGTATTTGTTTGGCGAGTCCGGTGGTTTTATCTCACTGGAGCTTTGGACAAGCATTTTCACACTCTGCAATCTGGTGATTCTGTTCTTTGTGATGAAAAAGCTCCTGTTCAAGCCCGTGAAGAAAATGATCGATTCCCGCCAGCAGGAAGTTGACGATATGTACGCCAACGCGAATCAGGACAAAGAAGCCGCTGCGCAGATGAAGGCCGAGTACGAGGAAAAGCTCGCCAAGGCCTCCGAGCAGAGCGCGGAAATGATCAAGGACGCAACCCGCCGCGCACAGAAGCGTGAGGAGGAGATCCTCCGTGAGGCGCAGGAGCAGGCCGCCCAGACCCTGAAACGCGCGGACGATCAGATCGAAATGGAGAAGAAACGCGCGATGAACGACATCAAGGACGAGGTTTCCGGGATGGCCGTGGACATCGCCTCCGCCATCCTCACGCGTGACATCAAGCGCGAGGAGCACGCGGAGCTGATCGACTCCTTCATCGAGAATCTGGGGGACAGCCATGATTGACACCGCCAGCTACGGGAGAGCCCTGTTCCAGCTCTGCGAGGAAAACGGCAGCGATGTACGTGTTCTGGAGGAGCTGAACGCGGTCGGGCAGCTTGTGAAGGAGAATCCTTCCTATACGCTGCTGCTTGATACGCCGGCGGTCAGCAAGGAGGAGAAGCACAGCCTGCTCCGGCAGGCTTTCGGGAGCTTTGATCCCATGCTTCTGAACTTCCTGTGTCTGCTGTGCGATCGGCGTTCCTTTTATCAGCTTCCAGCCTGCCGGACGGCCTACCGTGCCTGCTTCGACGAAGCGCATGACATCGTGCGCGCAGAGGCGATTACGGCTGTGCCGATGCAGGAGCGCCAGTGCAAAGCACTGCAAAAGAAGCTGGAGTCCATCACCGGCAAGAACATTGTGCTGAAAAACAGCGTGGATCCCGCACTGATCGGCGGCGTTACCCTCCGGTACGGCGGTGTCCAGCTCAGCGACAGCATCCAGAGTAGGCTTGACCAGCTGCGCCGCAGTCTGGGAGAGGCCATAGTTTAAGATAAAGTTGGTGAAACCGTGAATCTGAAAATAGACGACATCAGCAAGATCATCAAGGATCAAATCAAAAATTATTCTCAGAAAACAGCGCAGGACGAGATCGGCTATGTCATTCAGGTCGGCGACGGCATTGCAAAGGTCCATGGCTTGGAGAAGTGCAAGGCCAATGAGCTGCTGCTGTTTGAAAATGAGTCCTACGGCATGGCGCTGAACCTCGAAGAAAACTATGTCAGCGTCGTTATGCTTGGTACCGACGTCGGCATCAGCGAGGGCGGCCTCGTCAAGCGCACCGGCAAGGTTGTTTCCGTGCCTGTCGGTGAGGCACTCATCGGTCGCGTAGTTGACGCGCTGGGCCAACCCATCGACGGGAAGGGCCCCATTGAAGCGGCGGAGCTGCGCCCCATCGAGCGCAATGCCCCCGGCATCATCGAGCGGCAGCCTGTTTCCGTTCCGTTGCAGACCGGCATCAAGGCGATCGACTCCATGATCCCCATCGGCCGCGGTCAGCGTGAGCTGATCATCGGCGACCGCCAGACGGGTAAAACTGTCATTGCGATGGATACGATCATCAACCAGAAGGGAAAGGGCGTAACGTGCATCTACGTGGCCATCGGCCAGAAGCGCTCCACCGTTGCGCAGATGGTCGACATTCTCCAGCGCAACGGCGCGATGGAGTATACCATCGTTGTTTCTGCGACGGCCTCTGAGCTGGCGCCGTTGCAGTATATCGCGCCCTATTCCGGCTGTGCCATGGGCGAGTATTTCATGGATCAGGGCAAGGACGTGCTGATTGTCTACGACGATCTTTCCAAGCACGCGGTCGCATATCGCGCGCTTTCCCTGCTGATCCGCCGCCCGCCAGGACGTGAAGCCTACCCCGGCGACGTTTTCTACCTGCATTCCCGTCTGTTGGAGCGTGCGGCGCGCGTGGCCCCGGAATTCGGCGGCGGCTCCATGACGGCGCTGCCCATCATCGAAACGCAGGCAGGCGACGTTTCTGCCTATATTCCGACGAACGTTATTTCCATTACTGACGGCCAGATCTACCTGGAATCCGAGCTCTTCCATTCCGGCGTGCGTCCGGCCATCAACCCCGGTATTTCCGTTTCCAGAGTCGGCGGCAATGCACAGATCAAGGCAATGAAGAAGGTTGCCGGCCCGCTGAAGCTGATGTACTCTCAGTACCGCGAGCTGCAATCCTTCGCACAGTTCGGCTCTGATCTGGACGCGGATACCAAGGCTCGTCTGGCGCAGGGCGCGCGTATTGTGGAGATCCTGAAGCAGGATCGCAACACACCCGTCGATGTCGAATTGCAGGTGTGCATCATCTACGCCGTCGTCAACGACCTGCTGGCCGATGTACCGGTTGAGCGGATCCAGGAATTTGAAGCGGCGCTGTTTGACCACCTGACCGTGCAGCGTCCTGCAATCTTGGAGAGCATCCGCGATACCAAGCAACTTACGGCAGAAAATGAAGCTGCGCTGCGTGAGGCGATTCAGGACTGCAAGGCGCAGTTCCTCAGATAAGGGAGCGAGCGTATGGCTGCATCCATGAAGCGCATCAAAACGCGCATCAAGAGCGTCGAGAGCACCCGGCAGATTACCAAGGCCATGGAGCTGGTTGCGACGTCGAAACTGCGCCGCGCCAAGGAGCGCGTTGAGCGCGCCCGCCCCTACCACGAGGTACTGGCGGATGCCATCGCGGGCTTGCAGACCGGCGTTTCCGAGCATCCGTCCGTATTTACCGAGGTACGTCCGGTCAAGAAGACCTGCTACGTTGTCATCGGCGGCGACCGCGGTCTGGCCGGCGGCTACAACGCCAATCTTTTCCGCATGGTTGCTTCCCTCACACAGGGAACGGACTACTGCGTTCTGCCGGTTGGCCGCAAGACGCTGGAGCACTTTTCGCGCACCGGTTGTGAGCTGGTGAGCAGCTACTTTGGCCAGACGGCCGCCATCGGTGTGGGCGACTGCAAGCAGATCGCGGAGCTTCTGTGCAGCAGATTCTCCGCGGGCAGCTTTGACCGCGTGGTCATCGTATACACGAAATTCAAATCCATGCTCTCTCAGGTGCCGGTCAGTGAAGCGCTGCTTCCGCTGGAATTGCATCCGCAGGAGGAGAAGCGTTATGCCAATGCTATTCTGGAGGGCGATGCGCAGACCCTGATTGAAAGTATCGTCCCGCAGTATGTTGCGGGCATCCTGTATTCCACCCTGTGCGAGGCTTCGGCTTCCGAGCACGGCGCCCGCCGCACTGCGATGAACGCCGCGAACAAGAACGCCGGAGAGATCATCGACAGCCTTGTTCTGCACTACAACCGCGCACGGCAGGCGGCGATCACTCAGGAGATCACCGAGATCGTTTCCGGCGCGGAAGCACTGTGAGCAAAAATGTAGTAAGGAGAAATCCGTATGCAAGAGAAAAACATCGGCACGGTTGTGCAGGTGATCGGCCCGGTTTTGGATATCCGCTTCCCGGATGGCCACCTGCCGAACCTGCTCAATGCCATTGAGATCGAGCGCGAAAACGGCAAGCTCATCTGCGAAGTCGCCCAGGAACTCGGCGACGATGTGGTCCGCTGCATCGCCATGAGCTCTACCGACGGCATGACCCGCGGAATGGAAGCGGTCGATACCGGCACCGGCATCAAGGTTCCGGTCGGCACCGAAACGCTGGGCAGAGTGTTCAACCTGCTCGGCCGCGCCATTGACAACAAGCCCCAGCCAGTTACCTGTGAAAAGTGGAACATCCATCGCGACCCGCCCGCCTATGACGAGCAGGAAACCACCACGCAGATGCTGGAAACCGGCATCAAGGTCGTTGACCTGATCGCGCCCTATGCCAAGGGCGGCAAGATCGGTCTGTTCGGCGGCGCAGGTGTCGGCAAGACGGTTCTGATCATGGAATTGATCAATAATATCGCAAAGCAGCACGGTGGCATCTCCGTGTTCGCCGGCGTCGGAGAGCGTACCCGTGAGGGTAACGACCTCTATAACGAAATGAAGGAATCCGGCGTTATCAATAAGACCGCCTTGGTCTATGGTCAGATGAATGAACCGCCAGGAGCACGTATGCGTGTGGCGCTGTCGGCGCTAACGATGGCAGAGTATTTCCGCGACCGTGAAGGTCAGGACGTGCTTCTGTTCATCGATAATATCTTCCGTTTCACACAGGCAGGCTCCGAGGTCTCCGCTCTGCTGGGAAGAATGCCCTCCGCTGTCGGCTACCAGCCTACCCTGGCCACTGAGATGGGCGCGTTGCAGGAGCGCATTACCTCCACAAAGAAGGGCTCCATCACCTCAGTGCAGGCGGTCTATGTCCCTGCGGACGACTTGACTGACCCGGCTCCGGCGACGACCTTCGCCCATCTGGATGCAACGACGGTTCTCGACCGCGGAATCGCTTCCTTGGGCATTTTCCCGGCGGTTGATCCGCTGGAATCTACTTCCCGTATTCTCTCACCGGAGGTTGTCGGGCGTGAACACTACGAGGTTGCTCGCGAAACACAGCGTATTTTGCAGCGTTATAAGGACCTTCAGGACATCATTGCGATCATGGGCATGGACGAGCTTTCCGAGGAGGATAAGCTGACGGTCAGCCGTGCGCGTAAGATCCAGCGCTTCCTCTCCCAGCCGTTCTTTGTTGCCGAGCAGTTTACCGGCTATCAGGGACGCTATGTCCCCATCAAGGAAACCGTCCGCGGCTTCAAGGAAATCCTGGAAGGCAAACACGACGACCTGCCCGAATCCGCCTTCCTCTTTGTCGGCACGATCGATGAGGCGGTTGAAAAAGCAGGAAAGGGTGCAAAGCAATGAGCGGCTTTCGCCTGCAAATCGTCACGCCGGACGGCAGCCTCTTTGACGGCGAGGCCGAGGCGCTGCGCGTTTACACGACGCAGGGCTATGTGAGCATTCGCAAAGGCCACGCAGACTATCTGGCCGCGCTGGAGATCGGCACCGTCACGGTGACGCAGGACGGCACGGCGCGCGAGGCGGCTTGCGGCGGCGGCTTCCTCAGCGTGGAGCAGGGCGAGGTTCGCCTTGTTGCAACGACGTTTGAATATGCGGATATGATCGACGTGGAGCGCGCGGAGCGCGCAAAGAAGACCGCTGAGGAGCGTGTCGCCTCGGCGAAGGAAGCCCGCGATATAGCACTGGCAAAAGCAAAGCTGGCTCGTGCGCTCAACCGCCTGAGCGTGGCAAACGGCAAATAAGAAGTACACAGCCTTGGCATGGAATTCCGTGCCGGGGCTGTGTTTCGTAATGACTGGTTTTTCTGTATACTTTGCACTGCCGCAGAGGCCATGCAGGAGGCAGCACAATCTTGCATGCTCAGACTCGGTTTCAGAGAAGGTGAGAGGAGCGATGCCTGTCCTGTGGACACTTTTTTCCTCTTTTTCCGTATTTACAGGAAACAGGAAGTCCTGCCATGGCATATAAAAAACTCTTTCCCTGAAAAAACGAGAATCTTTTGCCGGAACTCTTGACACCAATTTGTATAGCAGGTAAAATAGAACATGAGGAAACTACCTCAATTCCAGTAAAGAGAGGGAAAAAATATGGCAATGATTCAATGCCCAAACTGCAACAGCACGATTGATGATACCGGCGCTGCATTCTGCCCGAACTGCGGCACACCGCTTGCACAGCAGCCCGTTTATCAGGAACCGGAACAGCAGCCGGTGGCACAGCCCATGCAGCCGGAGCAGCCGGTCTATCAGGAGCCGATGCAGCAGCCCGTTTATCAGCAGCCGAATTTCCAGCAGCCCACTTACCAGCAGCCTGTCTATCAGCAGCCTATCTATCAGCAGGTTTACCAGCAGCCCGCAGCTGCCGGCCCGCGTAAGAACGGCGTTGGCACGGCCGGCTTTGTACTTGGCCTGATTGCTCTGATCCTGCTTGCAATCGGAACGCTTCTGTTCTATGTGAACATCTTCCTGATCGCAATCACTTTTGTCCTTCTGATCATTGCAATCATTTTGTGCGTCCCCGGCCTGATCCTGTCCATCGTCGGCGTTTGCAAGAAAAACGCGAAGAAGGGCCTTGCGGCAACCGGCCTGGCATTCAACGCTGTGACGTCCATCTTCTTCTACATCATCATGGGTGCGGTCAGCGCATTCCTGTCCTAAGCTTCCACCTATACAAAAAACCGCCGGATCCCCGGCGGTTTTTTTGTTCTGCACGGCGCAAAGTCCTGCATAAGCTTTACAGGTGATGCGAATGAAGCGAAGATACGTAATCGCGGCGATTGCGGCAGCGACAGCGGGCACGGTGCTGCATTTTCTCTACCGGTTGTCTCCAAACCTGCTCTCCGCCCTGCTCTCTCCTGTCAATGAGAGTGTTTGGGAGCATCTGAAGCTTCTGTTCTGGCCGATATTGGGAGCGGCGCTTGTTCTATCTGTACGGGAACCCTGCCGCGTCCGGCTTTGGAGCGGCTTTTTGACAGCGCTGCTGGCAATGCCAATGTTTCTTCTGAGCCTGTACTATCTGCTGCGGCTGCTCGGAATATCCGGACTTGCGGTGGAAATCGTCCTGTACTATCTGACGATGTTTGCCGGATTCCGCCTTGCCCGGTGGCTGTATCAAACAGGGAAGCTGCAAAGGTACACCGGAATTCTCCTGATGTTTGTCCTTCTGTATGGTTCCGGCTTGATTCTCTTTACCTTTGCAGCACCGCCGCTGCCGATCTTCATCCCGCCAAAGTGAATACATTCAAAAAAGCGACCGCGCAGGAGACTCTGCGCGGTCATTGGTTAATTTGCCGTGTTTTCGCCCGGGACAGTATCAACGCTGCTGCTGGTGGAGAAATAGGCGTCCATAATGGCGCGGGCGATTTTTGCCAGGCGGCTGCCGGGTGTGCCCTTTTCTACATAAACGGCGATGGCAATCTCCGGATCGTCCGCAGGTGCATAGAGCACATAAGCGGCATGGTCGGAGCCGTTTCCGCCGTGCTCAGCCGTACCGGTTTTGGCGCAGACGGCTACATCGTAGTCGCCCAGATAGTAGTGCGAGGTGCCGTTTGCCCATGTGACGCTCAGCCGCATTCCTTCCGAATATGCGGCGAAGGCTTCGTCGGAGATATTCAGCCGGCTTGCGACAACAGGGGAGGACTCATAGAGCAGTTCACTGTAGTCCGAGGAGAGAATGCGTTGGAGGAACGTCGCCTTATAGCGTGTGCCGTGATTGGCCAGCGCAGAGGTGTAGCAGCAGAGCTGCATCGGCGTGAAACGGTTTTCCGACTGACCGATGGCGGTTGCGACGGTGTCTGCGTCGTACCAGCCATCGTAGCCCTCGCTGTACAGGAGTTTCTTCGTTTCAGCATTGGCGCGGCGGCCGATGCTCTCGTCCAGCTCTACGCCGGTGGCTTCGCCAAGGCCGAGCGCTTTGGCGGTCTCGTCGATCTTTGTGATACCGGTCTGATAGCCGACCTCGTAGAAATAGTAGTTGCAGGAAACGGCCAGCGCCTCCATTGCGTTGACATAACCATGGGTGGCGCGGGCGGTGGTGTAGAGCATACAGCGCGGTGTATAGCCTACGTCCTCGAAGCGGCGGTAAATACCCTGATCTTCAATTTCAACCCAGCGACCGATGGTGCCGGAGTCGATGGAGGCAATGGTTGTGACCATCTTGTAGGTGGAACCCGGCGGGTAGGCCGCCTGTAATGCGCGGTTATAAAGCGGGGCAAAGTCTGTTTCCAGCAGCTCATTGTATTTCTGAGAATAGGTTGCCGGATCAAAGGTGGGGTAGCTGGCGCAGGCAAGGATCTGGCCTGTCTTGACCTCCTGCACTACGACTGCGCCGCCCTCGGCATCGCCGTCGTCCTCACGCAGGGAGAGAATGTGTGCCTCCAAAGCGTCCTCGCTGACTTTTTGCAGATCAATATCTATGGTCAGTTCGATGTTTTGGCCCGCCCGCGGCACGGTCTTATAGTATTCCTCCAGAACCGTGCCGTCGGCGGAAATCGTCGTGACGCGCAATCCGTCAGTGCCGTGCAGTTCGTCCTCAAAAGCCTTTTCCAGCCCCTCCTTGCCGACATAGGCGTCCATGGCGTAGTCTTTTTCTTTGTAGATTTCATACTCCTCGGCGTTCATCAGACCGATGCGGCCGAGAATATGGGCAGCGTAGGTGGTGTTGTACTGCCGGACGGTGGAAGTTTCCACATTCACGCCGGGAATGTTCAACTCTGTGATTGCTGCCAGAGAAATCGAGTCCACATCGTTGAGAAGCACATAGGTGGGCAGGGAGGTCCAGCGGCGCAGATCCAGCTCATAACGGATGGAGATCACGCGCCGGATCTCATCCTCCGACCAGTCGGCAGGCAGATGATAGGTGTCCTTCAGACGGCGGATGAGCTGCGGCGCGGAGATGTCGCTGTCCCAGCCGCGCTCATCCAGAAAGGTTTTGAAATAGCGGTTCCATGTGGAGGAATACTCGTCAGTGGTGTAGGCGTAGGGCTTTTCCATGGTCACTGGGAAATGATCCGTCATTTCAAGTCCAAGCTCATGGCAAAGGTTGGTGAGCTTGCGCAGATTTTCATTCGGATTTTCTGCGCTGAAGACGATGGCGTAGATCAGCGTCAGATTGTAACTGGCGCGGTTGCCGATCAGCACCTTGCCGTTGCGATCGAGAATTTCTCCGCGCGCCGCGGTGACGCGTGTGCGATAGGTGTGCGAGCCGGAGGGAGTGTGGTCGACCTGCTTGGCCTGCGTGACCTGAATGTCGTACAGCCGGACACCGAAAATACCGGCCATGACCGCAATCAGCAGGATAAGCACGCCGACTCGGAAGGAAAATTTATGTTGATTCATAGCTTGCTCCGATTTTTGCGATACACTTGACCAGCCAGTAAAGCAGCGGCTGGCTCAGAATGGACAGAAACACGCAGGGCAGCAGCTCCCGTGTAAAGAGTGCGGCGGGGACGTGACCAAAAAAGTATTTCAGAAGGAAACCGAGGAACTGGTCAAAGACGAGTGCCAGAAAACTGATTGCCAGGCAGGGGAGAAAACGGTTGATCAGAACCGCCCGGCACAAAAGTGCGCCCAGTACGGGAATGACGGTCAGAACAAAAATGCTCAGGCTGCCCAGATCTGCACCGGACAAGCACCAGAACAGGGAGGCCAGAAGCGCAAACAGGCCGCCGCGCTCGGCACCCTCACGCAGGCAGACACAGGTGATGGCAATGGGCACAAGACTGGGATGCGTGCCGAAAACGGTACGATTGCCCAACACTACTGTCTGTACCATCATGACGGACAGAAACAGCAGACTGTAGAGCGTCCAGCGCAGGATCAAAAGCCACTGCCGCGGGGTGATATAGAGTTTATCCAGCAAAGACAGACGCCTCCTAAGCGTTTATTGGCTGACGTAGTCGGTGATGATAAAGACCTGCACCAGATCGTCCAGATCCGCTGCCGGACGCAGGATGGCGTACTTGGCGACGCCGGTCTCATCAAAGCCCGCGTCTTCAATATAGCCGAGAATCAGATTTTTGGGATAGACCGTGGAGCCGGTGGTGACGACCTGATCATTGTTGCGCAGGACGGCCTCCGTCGGAAGATAGTTCATGCGCAGGCGGCCTGCATTGCCGGTGGTGTAGGCACCCTGCACCACGCCGGTGTAGCCGGAGGAAGCGATGCAGGCACTGATCTCCAGGGAGGTATCGAGTACGGTCGTGACTTTCGACCAGTTGCGGCCGACTTCCGTGATCAGACCGACGACCTGACCATATTCCGTGATGACGACCATGCCGGTGTTCAGGCCGGAATTGGTTCCCTTGCCGATGGTGAACGTGCTTTTCCAGTTGGATGAATCCCAGGAGACCACATAGGCTGCACAGAATTTATAATCCTCATGCTCCTTGCTCAACCCGAGAAGCTCACGCAGATGCTCGTTCTCACGCTGGAGGGAGTCGGCGCTGCGTACCTCATCTTCCATGGCAGTAATACGCTGCTCCAGATAGGCATTCTGCGCTTCCAGCGCCTCGTAATTGAAAATATAATTATAGTACCGCTCCGCAGTCCGCGTCAGCGCACTGACACCGCTGCGGATGGGCGTCAGAATGGTCTGAACGGCTTTCCCGCCCCAGACCGTTCCGGAAAGTGCGGCGGTGATGGCCGTGGCGACCGCCAGTACGGCGGCAAGCGTCAGGATCAGCTTGACCCGGCCGGATAGCTTTCGTTTCAATAGAAGTCACCTCGCAAGCTCAACAGCCCAGCAGCTTGACGCCGAAGCGCCGCAGAAGGATGGTCAGCGTGCAGATGGGAAGACCCATCACGTTATAGTAGTCACCATCCAGACCGACGACAAACATTGAGGCCAAACCCTGAATTCCATAGGCGCCGGCCTTGTCCATCGGCTCGCCGGTGGCAATATAATTGCGGATCTCCTGATCGGACAGCGCGCGGAAGCGGAGCGTCGTCGTGACGGTCAGGTTCTCGGTGCGGCCGCTGCCCATGACGGTCAGGCCGGTCATGACCTGGTGGTCGCGTCCCGACAGCCTGCGTAGCATGGAGAAGGCTTCACTTTCAGAATGGGGTTTTCCCATCATCAGGCCGTCGCAGACCACGATCGTGTCGGCACTGATGATGATGTCCTCCGGCGCACAGCTTCCTGCGACGGCCTGCGCCTTGGCAAGACTGATGCGGGCGACTTCGTCACTGGGATGTGCAAAGGGATCCATTTTCTCACTGATCCGGCTGGCTTTGACGGTAAATTCCAGCCCCATGCGCGACAGGAGCTCCTGACGGCGGGGGGATTTCGATGCAAGAATGATAGCCATATGACAGACCTCCACTTTATTCTACACCGCGCAGATACAGCCCGCGGGTGCAGGCTCCGGGATCAAAGACCGCACCGCCCGACCAAGCGGACAACACACTGTTGACCTCACCTGTGTTTTCGGTGGTAAAGGACAGCCGCAGTGCCCACAGACCAAATCTGCGCACATTTTCTTTTTTATCCAGTAAATACAGCTTTTTTCCGTTGAGGATGACGCTGCGGCAGGTGCCGCAGTCCCGCACGACGCGGAATTCCTCCCCCATGCGGTCGATGAGTTTGACGGGCCCGGCGTGGCAGGTGCAGGCGCCGGTGCGATTTTTGATCAGGCAGTTTTCTGTCAGCATCAGCGGGAGCCGGCCGTAGACGAGCATCTCCGTCGGCAGAGGCTTGGAAAGATCGCGGAGCTGCGGCAGGGAAAGCTCAAACGATGCGGTGCAGGATACAAAGCCGAGATGCAGAAGCTGCTCCGCTGCACGGGAATTGAATAGATTCATGCCGAAATCGGCAGCAGGCTCCATACCGCGAGAAAGCACCAGCGGGAGATGGCCGAGATTGCCAATAAGCGCACGGCGGATACCAAGCGAGGCGGCATCCTGCAAATTGCTGAGCAGCTCGCGCGTTTCATCGTCGCGGATGACACGCGGGAGCGTAACGGCAACCGGCTGCCCGTCCTTGATCAGTTTGCGGAAGAGAGCTTGCTCTTCAAGAATTTCCGAAAGAGGAGCATAGATCATCGCCGGCTTCAGGCGGAGCATCTGCGGTGTAATCTGCGAGGTTTTGAGAATGCTGACGGTCAGCGCAGGCTGTGCCTTTTGCCCCGGAAAACTGACCGGCTCATGGTACTTTCCAATCTCCGGCGCGGCACGCCGGCCACGGACGGCAGAAAGATGCGCCAGCACTTCACGGCGCAGCCGGTTCAACTCCGCAGCGGAAACACTGAGTCCCGGATCGACCACGCTGCGCACGCCCTGACAGACGTAGGGTGTCCCCCCGGTCTTGGATAGACGGGCGGCCAATTCCTCCTGCGTGACTGCGCGACGCTCGGCCTCCTGCGGTATCTCTCCCTGCGCTTTGCAGATGTTGCCGCTTTCGTCCTGCGCAGCGACCATCAGATTTTGCCCGCGCGCGACGATGGCATAAAACTGCACCGGCACGCGCTGCGGTTCAATAGACTCGTAGGTTGCGCGTGCAGACTGCAAAAGCGCCTTGTTTTCCTGTTCCGGCAGACGCGTGCCGAACATCTGACGGCCCGGCGCGCCCTCATAGTAGCTCTGTGTGAAGCCCTGACGGGAAAATGCGGCGCGCAGCGCTTCCATCTGGCCGCGCCCCACACCGGCGCCGTCAAGTGCCTCGCGATAGATGCCGGTGACCGTAGCAACATATTCCGGACGCTTCATGCGGCCTTCAATTTTGATGCTGGCCACACCCATACGGTCGAGCTCGCCCAGATAACGGATCAGACAGTTGTCGCGCAGACTCAGCGGATACTTGTCCTCAAAATGATCGTAACCGTAGGGCAGGCGGCAGGGTTGGGCGCACTGCCCGCGATTGCCGGAGCGGCGGCCGATGACGGAGGACATATAGCACTGACCGGAGTAGCACATGCACAGTGCGCCGTGGACAAATACCTCGATCTCAATGGGACTGTTGCGGCAGATGAAGGCGATCACATCGCGCGGAAGCTCTCTGGCCAGAACTGCGCGGGTGAGCCCGAGCTCCGCCGCTTCGCGCACACCCTCCAGAGAGTGCAGGCTCATTTGCGTGGAAGCATGCAGAGCTACCTTCGGCGCGATCTGGCGGCAGAGGGAAACCATGCCGAGATCCTGAACGATGAAAGCATCCACACCGGCGCGTGCGGCGGATGCAATATACTCCGCAGCGCCGGGCATTTCGCGGTCGGTAACCAGTGTATTCAGTGTGAGATGAACGGCAACACCGCGCACATGGCAGTAACGCACCACATCAGGCAGCTCGTCCAATGTAAAATTCCTTGCGCCGTGCCGTGCATTGAAGGCGTCAACGCCAAGGTACACCGCGTCCGCGCCGTTGCAGACGGCGGCGTGCAGGGCGTCGAGCGACCCGGCGGGAGAAAGTAATTCAAGCATATCGGAAACCCCATTTTCGGTAGGATAGAATCAAATCAAACTGCGAAGCAGTAGTAAAGTATATTATAGCATAAACGGGCCTTGGAAAGCTAGAATCCACAGACATTTTTCGCATAAATTTCAACAGGAGATTCAGCAATTTCACCATAGTTTTTTCCGCAGGGAGCAGTGCGGCGGAAACCACAAGCGATGGCTGTTGAGTAGACATAATACCACAAATTGCGAGAAAAGAAAATCGAAAGCCGGGGAATCCCGACGTGCGATCGTAGGATGAGGATTTTTGAATAATAACGTAACAAGACGAAATAGAAACGCATTACGGGACGCGGCTCCACGCACGGGAAAAAATTTGTAGAAAATCAACAGATTATATTTAACAAGACGATCAGAAGCCGAAGTACGAAAAAGGCCGGGATTGCATAATGCAGAAGAATGTGCTATAATAACAAAAATGCGGCCTTTGCGCCGCGATTGAACTTCCGGAGGCAGTATGAGGCATTATAAATTCCGCACTTTTTGATTCTGACGCTGCTCTGGCTCGCGGTCGTGCTGCTACAGGCATTCCTGCCGGGGGATGCCAGCTATGCCGAGAGCAATGGCGTGCTGGCACTGGCGCGGGTGCTTGTTCCATGGCTGACGCACAGTGCGCTGCGTCAGGCGGCGCATT
This sequence comes from uncultured Eubacteriales bacterium, assembly GCA_902475855.1. Lineage (GTDB taxonomy): Bacteria > Bacillota > Clostridia > Oscillospirales > Oscillospiraceae > JAZOXB01. Next base: position 27,015 of record CABSBF010000008.1, on the reverse strand, counting down.
TTATTGAGTATTTCCTGCTGGGCTTTCTGATGACCGGCACATTCTGCTATGCCAAACGTTTTACGATCTTTAAGCCCATGTTCTTCACCCTGCTTACAGCGGTCGGTGATGAGTCGATCAAGGTCTTTGTCGTCGACCGTGCGGCGCAGTTCAGCAGCGTCTGGCTGGATTCCATAGGCGCGATGGCGGGCATTTTGCTGATGTGGCTCATCTCCGCAATTAAAAGACGTTAATTTACGAAAGAAGGTTCCTGATATGTGCGATTCCTGTAAGAAAAAGTTCTATATCACCACGCCGATCTATTATCCATCGGATAAGCTCCACATCGGCCATACCTACTGCACCGTTGCCACCGATACCATGGCGCGCTATAAGCGTCTGCGCGGCTACGATGTGATGTTCCTGACCGGAACGGACGAGCATGGCCAGAAGATCGAAACCAAGGCTGCCGCAGCGGGTGTCACGCCGAAGGAGTACGTCGACCGCATTGTCACCGGCGAGAAAGGTGTCCTCGACCTGTGGAAGCTGATGAACATTTCCAATGACCGCTTCATCCGCACCACGGATGACTATCATGTGGAATCCGTGCAGAAGATCTTCCGCAAAATGTACGAGAACGGCGATATCTATAAGGGAACCTACAAGGGAATGTACTGCACACCCTGCGAATCCTTCTGGACGGCGAGCCAGCTCAAGGACGGTAAGTGCCCGGACTGCGGCCGCGAGTGTCAGCCCGCAGAGGAGGAGGCCTATTTCTTCCGCCTTTCCAAGTATGCCCAGCCTGTGCGCGATCTGCTGCTGAACACCGATTTCCTGGAGCCGCGCAGCCGCGTCAATGAGATGGTCAAGAACTTCATCGACCCCGGCCTGGAGGATCTGTGCGTCTCACGCACCAGCTTCAAGTGGGGTATCCCCGTGGACTTCGATCCGGGTCACGTGGTCTATGTCTGGGTGGACGCGCTTTTTAACTACACCACTGCCCTGGGCTTCCTGAATGAGAAATACGACGATTATGAGAAATACTGGCCGGCGGACGTACACTTTGTCGGCAAGGAGATTGTGCGCTTCCATTCCATCATCTGGCCTGCCATGCTCATGAGCATGGGGATGCCGCTGCCGAAGAAGGTCTTTGGCCACGGCTGGCTGCTGCTGGACGGCGGCAAGATGTCCAAATCCAAGGGCAACATCGTCGATCCCTATCTGCTGGCTGAGCGCTACGGCACGGATGCACTGCGATTCTTCCTGCTGCGCAGCTTCCCCTTCGGCTCGGACGGCAACTTCTCCAATGAGCTGCTGATCTCCTGCATCAATACCGATCTTGCCAACGACCTTGGCAATCTTGTATCCCGTACGGTTGCGATGGTGCAGAAGTACTTTGGCGGCAAGCTGCCCGCAGAGCAGATCACCTGCCCGGAACAGGACGACGAGCTGATGAACATGGCGGGTGCCCTGCACGAGAAGTATGAGGAGCAGATGGAGCATTTTATGTTCCACAATGCGCTCAGTGAAATTTTCACTGTTGTTTCCCGTGCAAACAAGTATATCGACGAAACCGCCCCCTGGGTACTGGCCAAGGACGAGATCAACCGCCCGCGTCTGGCGCGCGTTATGTATCAGCTTCTGGAAACCATCCGCCTCTGCGCCGGGATGCTGCTTCCCTTCATGCCGCAGACGGCTGAGGAAATCCTGAACCGCGTCGGCGCGGAACGTACGAACTGGGAGAGCCTGTGCGCCTTCGGCGGCCTGCCTGAGGATGTCAGCGTCCGGAACGGTCCGGCTCTCTTCCCGCGCATTGATATGGAGAAGGAACTCAGGGAACTGGAAGAGCTGGAGAAGGCCAGAAAGACTCCGGAGGAGGATCCTCTGCCCGAGCCCCTGCCCCCGGTCAGCTTTGACGAGTTCTGCAAGGTTGAAATGACGGTTGTGAAGGTTCTTGCCTGTGAGAACGTCAAGAAATCCGAAAAACTGCTGAAATTCACGCTGGATGACGGCACCGGCACGCCGCGGCAAATCCTCTCCGGCATTGCCAAGTTCTATAAGCCGGAGGAGCTGCTCGGCAAGACCCTGGTTGCGGTGACGAATCTGCCGCCCCGTAAGATGATGGGGCAGGAATCCTGCGGAATGCTGCTGTCCGCCGAGCGCGGTGACAAGCTGAACCTTTTGATGCTGGACGACAAGATCCCCGCCGGCTCCCGTCTGGTCTGATCAAGAACGGAATCAATACGAACCCGCCTGATACCGGAAAGTATCAGGCGGGTCTTTTATAACCGCGCACAGGATTACACAGCAAAAAAGCCGCCGTGCAGGAAACTGCACGGCGGAATGGGGTCAATTCTTCGGTTCTTTGACAGACTCAACCAGACCGCTGGCAAGACCGGCCAGCCCTTGCATTTCGGAGGGGATGATGATCTTTGTTGCCTTTCCGTCTGCGATCTTCTGCATGGCTTCCAAAGCCTTGAGTTTGATGACCTGATCATTCGGGCAGGCTTCATTCAGCATCCGCATGGCCTCTGCCGTTGCCTTCTGCACGGCAAGAATGGCCTCTGCCTGACCCTGCGCCCGCAGAATTGCCGACTGCTTTTCAGCATCTGCACGCAGGATGGCGGATTCCTTTTCGCCCTCTGCCACAAGGATCTGGGAGTGCTTTGTGCCCTCTGCCTGGAGGATCGCCTGACGGCGGTCGCGCTCGGCCTTCATCTGTTTTTCCATGGAATTCTGGATGTCCTGCGGAGGCAAAATGTTCTTCAGTTCCACGCGTGTGACCTTGATGCCCCAGGGGTCTGTGGCTTCGTCCAGAATGGCACGCATTTTGGTGTTGATCACATCGCGGGAGGTGAGCGTCTGGTCAAGCTCCAGATCGCCGATGATATTACGCAGCGTGGTTGCGGTCAGGGTTTCCATGGCGAGCATCGGCTGTTCCACACCGTAGGTATAGAGCTTGGGATCCGTGATCTGGAAATAGACGACCGTGTCGATCTGCATGGTGACGTTGTCCTTGGTGATGACCGGCTGGGGCGGATAGTCAAGCACCTGCTCCTTGAGGCTCACGCGGCGGGCAATGCGCTCAATGAAGGGCACCTTGAAGTGAATGCCTACCTCCCAGACTGCGGAGAAGGCGCCAAGGCGCTCAACAACGTAGGCACGGGACTGCTGCACGATGCAGATATTTTTAATGATGATAATGAGCACGAGCAGGACTGCCGCGCCGATGATAACATAGTAGATAGCCGGATTCATTTTGTTCCTCCCTCAGTGTTTGTGTTTTCTGTGCGCTGTACGCAGACCTTGACGCCCTCGATCCGCAGGACGCGGACGACGGCACCCTTTTCAATTTCGGAGCCGTCCGCACTGCGCGCCGACCACTCCACGCCGGAGATGCGCACCGCACCGCTGCCGCGCAGATTGTCGATGGGTTCCGTGACGACGGCCTCTCTGCCGATGTTGCTGTCGGCATTGGTGGCGACCTTCTTTTGCTTAAGCAGACGCCTGCTCAACGGACGCAGACAGAGCAGCAGAAGAATGGAAACGACAAAGAACAGCACGACCTGCAGCCATAGCTTTGCACCGCAGAGTGACGCAATCAGCGCCGCCAGCGAGCCGCCCATAAACCAGACAGATACCAGCGAGACCGTCACACCTTCCACGATCGCAAAGGCAATCAGCAGCACCAGCCAGACGAGTTCCATATGCAAGCTGCATCCCCTCCTTTCTTGGTGTCTATAGTATGTCATTTTTTTGCTGGAAAGTCAATAGAAAACGGCCAGTACCGCATGGAATGCGAGATGAATCATTAGGATGCCTGCGAGCGGTGAGATTTTCGTTGCAAAACGCCGGAAAAGAGAGTATAATAGATAAAATTCATTTATTCAGGGGAGTACGTATGGAACGAATGACCATGGCCGTTCCCTGCCTGTTCGGGCTGGAGGGATTGGTCGGCGATGAGCTGCGCCGCATGGGAATGGAGCAGGTACGCGTCGAAGATCGCCGCGTTTTTTTTGAGGGAGACGCTTTTGACATGGCGCGCGCAAATCTGCGGCTGCGCATGGGAGAACGGGTGATGATCCTGCTGGCGCGCTTTCCGGCGCGCAGCTTTGAGGAGCTGTACCAGGGAGTCAAGGCGATTCCCCTGGAACGCTTTATTCCCGTCAACGGTGCTTTTCCGGTGAAGGGATACAGCCTGGATTCCCAGCTTCATTCGGTGCCGGACTGCCAGTCTATTGCCAAAAAAGCGGCGGTGGATCGCCTTGGCGCATATTATAAAATGTCTTGGCTGCCGGAGACGGAGGAAACCTATCAGCTCCGCTTTTCCATTATGAAGGATGTCTGTGAGGTGTTTCTGGATACCTCCGGCGCGAGCCTGCACAAGCGCGGCTACCGCGCGGTGGCTAATGAAGCGCCGCTGCATGAAACGATGGCTGCTGCGCTGGTCAATCTTTCGCGTTATCGCGGCCGGGATTTCTTCTGGGATCCCTTCTGCGGTTCCGGAACGATTGTGATCGAGGCGGCGCTTGCAGCACTGAATCGTGCACCGGGCCTGAACCGCTCCTTCGCAGCGCAGAAATGGGCCTGCGTGCCGCAGGAGGTCTGGGAACGCGCCTATCAGGAGGCAAAGGACGGTGAATATCGCGGCGAGTACCGCATCCTTGGCACGGATATTGACCCGGCCAGCCTCTCCATCGCGATTGCTAATGCAAAAAAGGCGGGGGTTGCCAAATACATCGAATTCCGCGAGGGCGACGCGACAAAGCTGCCACTTCCGGCGGAGAGCGGCGTGATTGTCTGCAATCCGCCCTATGGCGAGCGTATGCTTGAGCAGCGGGCGGCGCAGCAGCTTGTGCGCAGCTTTGGACGGCATCTGAAATTCGCCGACCGGTGGAATAAGTATATCATTTCTTCGGAGCCGGAATTTGAACACTGGTTTGGGAAGCAGGCGACCAAGAAGCGAAAACTTTACAACGGCCGCCTCCAATGCAATGTTTATATGTATTACTAAGGACGGTAGGAAAGATGAAGCACCTGTTTGTCATCAATCCGGCGGCGGGCAAGTACGACCACACCGGAGAGTTTACACAGAAGATCCGAGAAGTTTTTGACCGCCGTAAAGAAAAATATGAGGTTCTTGTTTCCCGTGCGCCCGGAGACTGCACTAAGATCGTGCAGGCTGCTGCCGCAGCCGGAGAGGAACTGCGTGTATACGCCTGCGGCGGCGACGGCACACTCAACGAGATCGTCAACGGTGCGGCAGGCCATGCAAATGTTGCCGTGACACATTATCCCGGCGGCTCCGGCAACGACTTTATCAAGATTTTCTCTGAGCCCACGGCCTTCCGCGAGCTGGACCGGCTGGTGGATGCGGATGAGGCAATCTTTGACCTGATCCGCTGCCAGGAGAACCACTATGCACTGAATGTCTGCTCCATGGGCTTTGATGCGCGCATCGGTACGGAGATTGGGAAGTACAAGCGTCTGCCGCTTGTCAGCGGCTCCGGCGCGTATATTCTGTCCACGGCGGTCAATCTGGTCAAGGGCGTGCACGAGCACTATGTCGTGCAGATCGACGATCAGACCTTCGATGCGCGCCAGTCGCTCATATGTATTGCCAACGGACGCTGGTATGGCGGCGGTTTCAATCCGGTGCCGGTCGCGGAGCCGGATGACGGGTGGCTGGATGTGCTTCTGGTCAAGAAGGTTTCTCGGCTGACCGTAGCAAATGTCATTGGAAAATACAAGGCCGGGAAGTTCGATCAGCTTCCTGATCTTATCCGTCATTTCCGCTGCAAGCGGGTGAAGGTACACTGTGACCGTAAGAGCGAAATCAATCTTGACGGCGAGCTGCTGATGTCCCGAGAGGCAAAATTTGAGATCGCACCGCAGGCGATTCGCTTCTTCTATCCCAGAGGACTGACCTATCACGCCAAGAAAGCAGAAAAGAAATGAGATTTTTCGGGCGGCAGAGCCGGCCTGACTGCCGCCCGAAAAATAAAAGCAAAAGAACGAAAATAATGCTTGACAAAACGAGAATGAGCTTGTATAATAAATCTCGCTTCGGACGATTAGCTCAGCTGGCTAGAGCATCCGCTTGACGTGCGGAAGGTCATAGGTTCGAGTCCTATATCGTCCACCATACCGCCACCGTAATTCGCAGAATTACGGTGGCTTTTCTTTTCCTGTTTGAGCTATAAGTAATTGCGTCGAATGCCGGAAAAGAAAAATCCGAAAATACTTCATTTAGGGTCAAAATCATTTTTCAGAGGTTATAAAGCAAAAACAGAAAACATAGTTCAGTCTCTTGCTCATGCAGCCCATACTCCTCCAATGCAGATTCCAAGACAGGTGCCGAGGCTCAGCCCGAGGCCGACGTCATCCATTGAGGTGCCGAAGGCCACGCCGAATGCAGCCCCCATCGCAATGCTCAGACACATACAGACGGTCGGCGATATGCGCTTTTTCTCTTTCTGTTCTTTTCCTTCTTTGTTTTGTTTCATATCGTTTTCCTCTTTGCGTTATCATTTTATATACACCCATAATCATAAGTCCTGCCTGTAAAATTCGATAGCGCGCTGCGGTAATTTCTGTGTAAAATGCAGTTCAGGTTCATATCTGCAAAAACAGTGCAGCGTCCGATTTTATCGGACGCTGCACTGTTTGCATTTGATGGTGGGGGAAGGTGGATTCGAACCACCGAAAGCACTGCTAACAGATTTACAGTCTGCCCCCTTTGGCCACTCGGGAATTCCCCCATATGAAGTTTGCTATTTGAGAAGCACTCTGGAGCCGGTAGACGGACTCGAACCCCCGACCTGCTGATTACAAATCAGCTGCTCTACCGGCTGAGCTATACCGGCATCTCAAACAGAGCATGATTATTATATAGACTTCCCTGCGGTTTGTCAACAACTTTTTTTCTTTTCTGCAAATTTCTTTTCCAAAGCCTGCCGGAGGGCAGCGCTTGCGTTTCCGGAGACGGTATGCTATGATGAAGAAAATGCTGTGTGCCAGGGGAGAATGCTATGCTTCCGGAGAGATTTTCTGAACGGATGTCCCGCTTGCTCGGGGACGAATATAAGGAGTTTCTGGCTTCCTATGAGCGGCCGCGGAGTGTTGGCCTGCGTTTGAATCCGCGCAGAGCGGTACAACCGCCGGAATTCTGCACCGAGCGTGTGCCATGGGCAGAGAACGGTTATTATTATCCACCGCAGGAGCGTCCGGGCCTGTCGCCCCTGCACGATGCGGGAGCATATTATTTGCAGGAACCGAGCGCTATGGCGCCCGCCGCACTGCTGGATGCGCAGCCGGGGGAAATGGTGCTGGATCTATGTGCGGCGCCGGGAGGAAAATCAACCCAGATTGCTGCGGCAATGCAGGGCAGGGGACTGCTGATCTGCAACGAAATCCATCCGAAGCGGGCGCGCGTGCTTGCCTCCAATCTTGAACGCATGGGCGCAGGCAATGTGCTGGTGATCAATGAACACCCCCAGCGGCTCCGGTTTCTGCACTGCTTTGATCGAATTCTGGTTGATGCGCCATGTTCCGGTGAGGGAATGTTCCGTAAGGAAGAGGCTGCCGTGACAGACTGGAGCGAAGAGGCAGTTACCATGTGCGCGGCGCGGCAGACGGAGATTCTTGCGACGGCGGCGCAGATGCTCCGACCCGGAGGGCGGTTGGTATATTCCACCTGCACGTTTTCTCCGGAGGAAAACGAGGGCGTGATCAGTTGCTTTTTGAAGACCCATCCGGAGTTCTCCGTGGCACAGGTGAATGCACCATGGTTTGCGCCCGGCCGTCCCGACTGGATCGCGGATCCGGCGGAGGGACTGGAACGCACGTTCCGTCTCTGGCCGCACAAGCTGCGCGGAGAGGGACATTTTGCCGCCGTGCTGCAAAGCAACGCAGAAGGTGAGCCGGAAGTGCAGGAATCACAGGCCGGAGCCGAGCTCCCCACAGCCATCCGCGGATTTCTGCGAGAACACCGGCTCGAACTGCCGGAGGGATTTGCCCTGCCATTTGGAGAAACATGGTTCTGGGCGCCTCCAATGCTTCCGCAGCTTCGGGGACTGCATGTGCTGCGCGCGGGGCTGGAGCTGGGAGAGGTGCGTAAGGGCCGCTTCCTTCCGGCGCACGCGCTGGCGCTGTGGTTGGAGAACTTTCCGCAGACGGCCGAGCTTGCGCCCGGGAGCCGGGAGCTTGCTGCGTATCTGCGCGGAGAGACGCTGCCCTGTAATTGCAGCGGCTGGACACTGGTGCAGACACAGGGCTGCGCGCTTGGCTGGGGTTATGGCGCGGGCGGCATTCTGAAAAACCACTACCCGAAAGGACTGCGCCGTAAGAATTGACGCTTATTGCGACCTTTTTGCATATTTCTGTGTTTTTGTTTGTATTAGGCCTTTACATAACTCTAAAACTATGCTATACTTTGAGCGCAAAACGTTGGAAATTTCAGGTGCCTGCGCCATTTTCAGCGTCTTCCTTTTTGTGCAGATTTTGCCTTTGCTGAAAGGCTACATATTGCATATACTCTGATTGAGAGGGTATAACATGAAAAAATACATGATTCACGGCGGGACACCGCTTTCCGGCGTTGTCACAATCAGCGGCGCAAAAAATGCCGCAGTTGCTATTCTTCCGGCGACACTTCTGGTCAGGGGCATCTGCCGCGTTGAAAACGTTCCGGACATCTCTGATGTCCGCCTGCTGCTGGAGATTCTGGATGAAATGGGCGCGGTGATCCGCCGCCTGAGCCCGAACACACTGGAAATCGACTGCTCCCACGTGCGCGATTCCGAGCCGGACGATGTGCTGGTTCGCCGTATCCGGGCCTCCTATTATCTCATTGGTGCGCAGCTTGGCCGCTTCGGCCATGCAAAGGTTGCGCTGCCCGGCGGCTGCAACTTCGGTCCACGCCCCATTGATCAGCACATCAAGGGCTTCGAGGCCATGGGAGCAAACGTTACCCTGCAAGGCGGATGCGTCTGCGCCGAGGCGCCTGCGGGCGGCCTGATCGGCGGCCGTGTCAATCTGGATGTGGTTTCCGTCGGAGCGACGATGAATATCATGATCGGCGCAGTGCTGGCCAACGGCACGACGATCATCGAAAACGCTGCAAAAGAGCCCCATATCGTTGATCTTGCGAACTTCCTGAACGCCATGGGTGCGAAGGTGTCCGGCGCAGGTACCGATGTTATCAAGGTGCGCGGCGTGCGTGCGCTGACCGGCGGCGCATATTCCATTATTCCCGACCAGATCGAGGCCGGCACCTATATGGCAGCCGTGGCCGCCGCGGGCGGAGATGTGATGATCCGAAACATCATTCCCAAGCACATGGACTGCATTACCGCCAAGCTGCGCGAGATGGGTGTGAAGATCACGGAATATGACGATGCTCTGCGCGTGCAGCGCACAGGTATTCTGCGCCGCGCCAATGTCAAGACGTTGCCCTATCCCGGTTTCCCGACGGATATGCAGCCGCAGATCGCGGTATGCATGGCGCTGGCATCGGGTGTGAGCATCATTACAGAGAGCGTTTATGATACTCGCTTCGGATACTGTGCAGAGCTCAACCGCATGGGTGCGTCCATCAAGGTCACCACCAAGGTCGCCGTGATCACGGGCGTGGAAAAGCTGCACGGCTGCACCGTGCGTGCCTGCGACCTCCGTGCGGGCGCGGCAATGGTCATTGCGGGTCTTGCGGCGGATCAGGTTACGGTGGTCGAGGATGTGCAGTATATTGAGCGCGGCTATGAGAACCTGATCGGCAAGCTGGAAGCGCTGGGGGCTTCCATCCGCCGGATCGAAACACCGGATCACAATCCGATCCCGGCAGTCGTATAATACCAGCTATGGAATAAAAGCACATCCGAAGCCGGATGTGCTTTTTTAGAGGTGTGAAATGGATCTGTTTATCACGGTTCTCCAGATGATCGGTACGGTCGCCTTTGCCGCCTCGGGCGCGCTGACCGCCATGCATAAGAAAATGGACCTGCTCGGCGTGATTGTCCTGGGCATTACAACGGCGGTTGGCGGCGGCATTATCCGCGACGTCCTGCTGGGAATTACGCCCCCTCTGGCCTTTCGCGATCCGTTGGCGGTGATGGTGGCAATTGCAGTCTCCGTGATCTTTTTCTTCCCGCGCGTGCGGCGGGGGCTGATGTACAATCAGAAGGTGTTTGACACGGTACTTCTTGTGATGGATTCCGTCGGCCTTGGCATTTTCACGGTCATGGGAATCTGGAACGCGCTGGATTTTTCTCCGGATCGCAGCCGTTTCCTTCTGGTGTTTGTCGGCGTCATGACCGGTGTCGGCGGCGGAGTCCTGCGTGATATTCTTGCGGGGAATACGCCTTACATTTTTGTCAAGCATGTCTATGCCTGCGCCTCTCTGCTGGGGGCGGTGACCTGCGCGGTTCTGTGGCGGTATGTGCCAAATTATGTTGCGATGCTTGCCGGCGCCGTGACGGTTCTGCTTTTGCGTCTGCTTTCTGCTTATTTTCACTGGAATTTGCCTCGCGCGGACGATAAATTTTAGCCAAAATTGCTCTTGCAGCTCCGGGAGAACATGCTATAATACAACTTTGTGTTTTGTATTTTGAAGAAAAGAGGATATTAAAATGACGGTGTTGTGTTCCATCGCGGTTGCGATGTTTGCGGGACTGATGATGTCACGTGTGGTGAAACTAGTAAAGCTCCCCGCCGTAACCGGTTACCTGGTAGCTGGCCTTTTGATCGGCCCTTTCGTGCTCGGAAGGATTGGTGTTCCCGGTCTGGGCTTCCGCACGCTTGATGAGGTCGAACACCTCAAGCCCTTCAGCGAGGTCGCGCTGGGATTTATCGCTTTTGCCATCGGCAATGAATTCCGGTTGAGTCAGCTTCGCGTGATCGGCAAAAAGGCAACGGTAATTGCAGTATTTCAGGCGCTGTCTGCGACCGTGCTGGTCGATGTGAGCCTGCTGATTCTGCATCTGATTGTCCCGGATAAAATCAGCGTTCCGACGGCAATCACCCTTGGCGCAATTGCCACGGCTACAGCGCCCGCAGCCACGCTGATGGTCGTCAATCAGTATAAGGCAAAGGGCCCGCTGGTGGATCTGTTGCTCCCCATTGTCGCGCTGGATGACGCGGTCGGCCTGATCATATTCGCGGTTTCCTTCGGCATAGCCAAGACCTTCTCCAGCGGCGCGGCGCTGAATGCCGTCAGTGTACTGGTCAATCCGCTGATCGAAGTCGTTGCCTCGCTGGCGCTTGGCTCATTCCTCGGCCTGATCTACACCTATGTCGAGCGCTTCTTCCATTCGCGCAGCAAGCGTCTGTGTGTGGCGATTACCTTTGTGATCCTTGCGGTGTCCTTGTCCATGATGGAGTTTACCATTCCCGGTGCAGGCGTGGAAATCGGCTTTTCCTCCCTGCTTGTGTGCATGATGCTTGGCACGATCTTCTGCAACATCTGCCCCAGCTCGGAAGAACTTATGGCTAAGACCGACCGCTGGACAGCACCCTTATTTGTACTGTTCTTCGTGATCAGCGGTGCAGAGCTGGATCTGTCCGTATTCAGCGACGTGACCTGCGTTTTGATCGGCCTCGTGTATATTCTGTTCCGTTCTCTGGGTAAGATCACCGGTGCTGGGATCAGCTCGAAATTCATGAAGTGCGAGCCTGTGGTGCAGAAATGGCTGGGCTTGACACTGCTGCCGCAGGCAGGCGTGGCGCTTGGAATGTCGATCACAGTTGCGGAACTGGGCGCAGAGGGCGCGATCATCCGCAGCATTGTGCTGTTCTCTGTGCTGATTTATGAGCTGGTCGGCCCGATGCTGACCAAGATTGCCCTGAACAAGGCCGGAGAGATTCATCCGAAGGGAGAATTGCCCGCAGCAGCGGCCAAATAAAAGAAGGAAGTCCGCGGCAGAACGCCGCGGGCTTTCTGTTATCTTTCAAGAGGATGTGCTTGAATATACTGCGCCAGAATGCGGGCAGCGTCTGCGACCAATGCGGCACAGGGACGCTTCTTGTAGTATTCCGCCGTGCGGCGCTCCGGCAGGGGAGAACCGTCGGCGTGGGTGCCGCTGAGCAGCTCACGGCAGATGATGCTGCCGTTCTTTTCACGGAATTCCCCGGCCAGCGCCTGAAGACGCAGGTAGTGCGCAGATTTTTCCTCATATGACAGGGAAGAAGCCCCATACAGCAGACCTGCGGCCATGAACATCCCGCTTACGGCACCGCAGACCTCGCGCATCCTGGCCATGCCGCCGCCGAAACCGGAGGCAATGCGCATCGCCGTGGCTTCGTCCAGATCTGTCAGATCGGAAAAGGCCAGCAAAACCGACTGCGCACAGTTGCAGCCGTTCAGAAAGTTCTGCATGGCGCGTTCTTCGTAGTTCATTGCGGGGCCTCCTTTGGGAAAGCGATTTTGTTGAATTTCAGCATATAGCGAATGGAATAGTAGCCGCTGAGATAATTGTGCTCAAACCACTCATAAGTCGCCTGCGGCAGATGTACCAGCTCCGGCGCTTCGCAGCGAAACAGCTCGAAGGTCGTCCGGTCGCCGCAGAGCAGGGCGGCGATCAGCTCATTCTGCCCCTCCTGAGCCAGCCGATCAAGGCAGGCATCCATGATTGTAACGCAGATCAGCTCCTCCTGCGGCGCGCGGTCCTGCTTGGTCGCGAACCAGAAAAGAAAATCTGCCTGCGTGAAGGCCTTGCGTGCGGTAACAAGCGCCAGCTTCTGAAATTCTTCTTCCGCGCCGCGCTTGAGCACGTCGATCAGATAGTACAGCAGATTTTCATTCAGACAGCAGCAGTCCACAAGTACCTCATAGGCGCTCCGTGGGCCGTCCGGCTCGTCGATCTGCGGAGGCTGCGCCTCCGGGTCGGGCTGCGCGGCCTCCTCCGGCATCGCCCCGGCAAGGGCAGCGAGCGCGCCGCGGAGATCCTCCTCCCGATATTCGTCAAACATCGCCTGTGGAAGCTCGGTTCCGTCCTGCGCGGCGCAGCGGCGCACGAATTCCGGTACGCCCATTGCCTGAATCTGCTCCTGTAATTCGGCAGCACGGGGGAGGGAATCGACCTGCGTCAGAGCGATGCCCTGCGGTGCTTCCCTCGTTCCTGCGGATAGCTGCTGCAAATAATTCAGGTAGGTTTCAATCAGTGTCATTTGCTTCACCTCAAGTGGAGTATACAATAAAATGAGACGGTTTACAATCCGAAAATGCAAAATTTGCGGAAATAAATCGAACTTTGTGCCTTGACTTGACAGGAAAGAGAGGATATGATACACTTGGAATCGAGAAAGGATGGGCGAACCAAATGAGAATCAAAATTACTGCCGACAGCACCTGCGACCTTTCTCCCGAATTGATCCGGGAGAATAACATTGAAATATTTCCTCTGTTCATCAACAAGGGAGATGAGAGCTTTCTGGACGGCGTGACCATTCAGCCGGCAGATATTTTTGCCCATGTTGCAGCGGGCGGCGCCCTGTGCAGCACGGCGGCGGTACCCATCGGAACCTACCGGGAGCGGTTTGAGGCACTGTCCGAAGAGTATGACGGCGTTGTTCATGTAAACATCGGCTCCGGCTTTTCCGCTACGCACCAGAATGCCTGCATTGCGGCCGAGGGCCTGGCCAATGTGCGCGTGATCGACTCCCGCAACCTTTCTACCGGGCAGGGACACGTGGTTTTGGAGGCCTGCAAGCTGGCAAAGACGGCGACAGATCTGGATGAGCTGTGTGCCGCGCTCAATGAGCTGGCGCCCCGTGTGGATGCGAGTTTCCTGCTTGACCGGTTGGATTATATGGTTAAAGGCGGACGCTGCTCTTCCGTCGTCGGTCTGGGCGCGAACCTGCTGAAGCTCAAGCCCTGCATTGAAGTGGTTGATAACAAAATGGTCGTTGGTAAAAAATTCCGCGGGAATTATGCCAAGTGTATGGAGCAGTATGTGCGCACCCGTCTGGAGGGGGCGGACGACCTGATCTATGAGCGTATTTTCATCACACACACGCCTGTGTCGCAGGAGGTGCTGGACACAGTCTGGCGCACGGTGAAGCAGTGCGGCCCGTTTGAGCATATCTATGAAACGAGCGCCGGCTGCACAATCTCCTGTCACTGCGGCGAGGGCTGCCTCGGCGTGTTGTATATCCATAAGAATCCGAAGGTTTTGAAATAATGAAAGATAACAAAAGCCCGCAGCCGGTTTACACCAGCTGCGGGCTTCGCTTATTTGATGGGAAACTATGCTGTTTATTCGATTTCCAGACGGCGGGCAGTTGCCTTTGCAGGAGTCTGCTTCGGAAGCGTCAGCTTCAGTACGCCGTTGTCATACGCGGCGCTGATCTTATCGGAGTCGATGCCGTCCAGGTTAAAGCTGCGGCTGTAGCTGCCGTAGGAGCGCTCGCAGCGCAGGTAGCCGGCCTTCTTTTCCTGCTTCTCGTAGTTGGAATGACGCTCGGCGTGGATGACGAGCGTGTCATCGTCTACGTCGATGTGGATATCCTTCTTATCAAAGCCCGGCAGATCGGCTGACAGCACCAGCTTGTCGCCTTCGTCCTCAATATCGGTGCGGAAGGATGCCAGCGTGTCCGGCGCAAAGATGCTGCGCTCAAAGTCGTCCAGTTCACGGAAGGGGTTAAACATGGCAGTTTCGGTATTGTGCTTACGATACGGTGTGAGATTCAACATAATCAATTCCTCCAATTCAGGCTCCCCCACGGTTTCCTGTGCTGCGGGGAAGTTTCTTTCTTTTTCTGATTTCATTATCCCGCCGGATTATGAACGATTCTTGTTTATCATGTGAAGGAATTGTAAAGATTAGCACTCGAACGAGATGAGTGCTAATCTTGACGCGATTGTTGAGATTGTCTGCGGCTACTTCGGCAGTATGACCCGGAAGGTGGAGCCGCCACCGGGGACACTGTCCACCTCAATCACACCCTGTGAAAGCTCCACGATGCGCTTGACCAGCGCGAGACCGAGACCGTTTCCGAGTGAGCGGCGCGAGGTGTCTCCTTGATAGAACTTTTCAAAAATGTGTGCCTGGATCTCCGGCGGCATGCCGCAGCCATAGTCCTGAACGCTGACGACTACACATTCCGTCTGCTCCAGCAGGCGAATCACGATTTCCTGCCCCTCATCACTGAATTTAATGGCGTTTCCGATCAGATTTGTCCAGACCTGACTCAGAAGGCGCTCACATCCGATCAGGCTTACGGGATCAAGTACCGCATCAAAACTGATATTCTTCTCTGTCCACTGCGGCTCCAGGACAACCACGGCCTGACGGAGCTGCTCATCCAGCCGGAAGCAAGTACTCTGCTCGGAGAGTGATTTGCTTTCCATTTTGGAAAGCAGCAAAATGTTTCCGACCAGCGTAGAAAGACGGTGCGTATTGAACAGAATTTTGCTCAGGTACTCCTCGCGCTCAGCAGGGGAGAGCGTGCTGTCCTGCAGCAGCATAGCATAGCCTTCTATGGCTGTCAGCGGCGTCTTGAATTCATGAGAGACGTTGGCGATGAAGTCGTTGCTGAGTGTAGCAATGCTGTTCAGCTCGTGCACCATGGCATTGAAATTGCGGAAGGTGGTTTGCACCTCCTCCATCTTGCTTGAGTCCTCAATGGTGACTGTGTAATTGCCGCGCGCGACTTCCTTGGAGGCATTGCTGAGCTTGACCATGGGAGTGAGGATACGGCGGCCGATAAAATAGCTCATCAGCCCGCCTGCAATCGCGGAAACAACCAGTAGTCCCAGCAGGGCGGAGAGGTTCAGCTTGTGTATAAAGCCGAAACGCTGCAAAAGCAGCAGCGCGCCTGCGACTGTGCCGAAGGAAAACAGCACGATCACAAAGACGATCAGCATATAATAAGTACGCATCCGCAGGGAGTATTTTCTCTGCTTCATTTTTTTACCGCCTTATATCCGATCCCGCGGACCGTTGTGATCTCAAAATCCGGGTTGCCCCGGAAATGGTCGCGCAGACGGTTGATGTGGACGTCTACCGTGCGCGGATCCGTCTGGGAGTCTACGCCCCAGATGTCATCCATTAACTGCTGGCGCGTGAAAATGTGGCCGGGAGAGGAAACAAGCTTATACAGAAGCAGGAATTCCTTCTGCGGCAGAACGAGTTGACCGTTTCCGCTGCGAACGGTGAAGGAGTCAAACTCAAAGGTCGTGGAGCCGATGCTCTGGCGGCGGTCGGCGACCATCTGTGCGCGGCGCAGCAGCGCCTGAATCCGCAGAACCAGTTCATTGACATTGATGGGCTTGACCAGATAGTCGTCCGCACCTGCGAGAAAGCCAAACTGCATATCCTGAAAGCTGTCCTTGGCGGTGATCATCAGAATGGGGATGGTACTGCCTGCATCGCGCAGACTGCGCACCAGCGTGTAACCGTCCATGCGCGGCATCATGATATCCGAAACAATCAGGTCGATGTATTCCTTTTCCAGAACTTCCAGTGCGGCGGCGCCGTCAGGAACACCCACTGCGGTGAAGCCGCTGCGCGTCAGAACACGGCAGAAAAGCTGCTGTAACTCGGCATCGTCCTCTGCGACCAGTATTTTGAACATGAGATCACCTCCAATGAGATAAGTATAGCATACAAGACACGGATTTGTAAAAGAAAATGTTTCCTTTTTTAACGGAAGTTTATAATCAGTTCATGTTGAGTTGATGTTCAGCGGGTATCATATTCTTATAAAGTGAGGTGCGCTATGAAAAAGATGAAAAAAGGCCGCTGGAGAAGTTATCTTGAAAAAAAGAGCAAATTGACCGTAGTCACCTATACGGTAGTGCGTCTGCTTGTGTTGGGCGTGCTGGTACGCTCGATTTTCACAGGACAGCTTGAAAGCGTGTTTACCTGCCTTTTGACGCTGTTTTTGCTGTTTTTGCCCGCAATCGTCTCCAGAAAGCTGCATATGCAGCTTCCAACCGGACTGGAAGTCACGGTGGTTCTCTTTATTTTTGCAGCGGAAATTCTGGGCGAGCTGGCCTGCTTCTATGTAAAGGTGCCGTTCTGGGATAAGGCGCTGCATACGACGAGCGGCTTTATTTATGCAGCCGTCGGCTATTCCATGGCGGATATTCTCAACCGCGACCGCCGGACGAAGTTTGAATTGTCGCCCATCTTCCTGGCGCTGGTGGCATTCTGCTTCTCAATGACGATCGGCGCACTGTGGGAAATCTTCGAATTCTCCGTGGACCGCCTGTTCATGAAGGATATGCAGAAGGATACCATCATCCAGACGATCACGTCCGTCACGCTTGACCCGACCAACAGCAATATTCCAATCACAATTTCCGGCATTCAGGATGTTGTGGTCAACGGCGAGAGCCTTGGCTTGGGCGGCTATCTGGACATCGGACTGTATGATACCATGGGAGATCTGATCGTCAACCTGGTCGGTGCGCTGGTGTTCAGCGTGATTGGCTTCTTCCATCAGAAAAGCAAGCATAGATCGAAGGTCGCGGAGATGTTTGTCCCGACCGTGCGAGAGGAGGATGACTCGGATGGGCGAGAAAGAACAGAAGAGAATTGAGAACGCGCAGCGCGCGGATACGAACCGGATTCTCACGGTGCCGAATCTGCTGAGCTTTTTCCGCATCCTTCTGATCCCGGTGATCATCTGCCTGTATTTTCGCGAGCAGCATTGGTGGGCCTTTGGGCTGCTGGTGCTCTCCGGCGCAACGGATGTAGTGGACGGCTGGATTGCCAGAACGTTCCATGTAGTGTCGGACTTCGGTAAAGCGATCGATCCGGTCGCTGACAAGCTGACGCAGATCGCACTGCTGCTGTGCCTGATGCCGATGAAATACTGGTGGATGGTGGGCATTCTGGTGACGAAGGAGGCATCCATCGGCATTCTGACACTGATTGCCCTGCGCCGCACGCACAGTGTCTACAGTGCCGGTTGGTACGGTAAGATCTGCACCCTCGTGATCTATCTGTCCATGTTTACGCTGATGCTCTGGCGTGATGCAGATCCGACCTTTGTCCTTGTGGATGCGATCGTCTGCTCGGTACTGATCGCTATGGCCTTTGTGCTGTACCTGATCCGCTACACGGCCATTCTGCGCGGTACGGGAAGAAAAGCGGAGGGGCAGGCATGAAGCGGCGTTTTATTGCGTTTCTTGCGGCAAGAAAATCAAAATTCCGTCTGCGGCAGCGCAGAAAGAAGCGCCATTTTCGCTGCCCGGCCTGCCATGCAGTGCAGTCCGTTCCCGTCAACGGCGGGCAGACCAAGGTGGTCTGCCGCAAGTGCGGCGAAATCTTCCTGCGGCGTACCTGACAGAGTCCAATTGATAAAGTTCCAAAGGCCACCGGCTTTTGGAACTTTTTTTTAGCGGTTTCGTCTTATCAACAAAAGGAATAATACAGGAGGTTGAAACCATGAAACGGAAAAAATGGCTGACACTGCTGCTTCTTGCGGCGCTTTGCTTCCAGCTTGCTGCCTGCAGCACGGCAAGAGTTGACGACACACCGGAGCCGGGCGGCAAAGACACGGAACAACCGTCCACGCAGAATTCGGCGGATGATATCCAGCCCGGAACGTCAGAACCGGAGAAACCGTCCGGCAATCCGGGCATTGCTCTGACCGGAAATGGTGAGGCGAGGGAACCAGACGCAGCCTTTGCGGCAGCGAGTGCGGCCTTTGCCGCTACGCTTTTGAAAAACGCTGCAAAGGGTGAAAACACTGTGATTTCCCCTTATTCCGTTCAGATCGCGCTGGCAATGACGGCCAACGGTGCTTCCGGGGATACACTGGCACAGATGGAGCAGGCGCTCGGTTTGCCGGTGCAGCAGCTCAATGCCTACCTGCTTGCCTGCGGAAAGAAGAATGCGGAAGAATTCGCCGCAGCCAACGCGCTTTGGCTGCGCGAGGGTTTCCCGGTCAGCGAGGATTTTCTCCGGACCGACCGCGATTACTATGGCGCGGAGATCAACTCGACACCCTTCAATGCCGCCACCCGCAATGCGATCAACGACTGGGTCAACGATCAGACCAAAGGGAGAATAAAAAAAATCCTTGACGAGATGGATCCGGACGCGGTGATGTATCTGGTCAATGCATTGGCATTCAGCGCAACATGGCAGAAGGAATATATTGCCACTGATGTCAAAAAGGAGCCCTTCCATGCCGCTTCCGGCGACATACAGGCTAAGCTGATGTACTCTGACGAATACTGGTATCTGCGGGACAAAAACACGGTTGGTTTCCTCAAGAATTATGAAAACGATCGCTTCTGCTATGCCGTCCTGATGCCGCAGGAGGGTACATCGTTGGACGATTACGTTGATTCCCTCACCGGTGAAAAACTGACTGCTCTGATGGCAAATGCTTCGCAGGAGAAGATTCATGCCGTGATGCCGAAATTTACGACGGAGTATTCCATTGAGCTTGGTGCGGTGCTTCAGACCATTGGCATGACGGATGCCTTTGATAAATACAAGGCGGACTTCTCCGCAATGTCGCCGAAGGCGAAGGAGAATTTCCTGCGCATTGGCCGCGTGCTGCACAAGACCTTCTTACAGGTCAATGAAACCGGCACGGAGGCAGCAGCGGCGACCGCAGTGGAGATGATTGCGGAATCGACGGCCATCCCGCAGGAGTGCAAGACTGTCCGTGTAGACCGACCCTTTGTGTGCGGCATCTACGACCGCGAGATGCAGTGTTTCCTCTTCCTTGGCGCGATTTATACGGTCTGAACGGAGCTGCCTGAACAAGACACCCCCCCGGTTGAGTTCTTCTCAACCGGGGGTTGATTTGTATCTTTTGAATTTTTAACGGACGGATGATAGACTTTTCTCCTGAAATATGGCATAGTAAGTGCAGAAACAAGGAGGGAACAAAATGAGCGAAAAAACATTGGGAAAACGTATCATGCAGCACCGCAAGCGGCTGGGCATGACGCAGGAACAGCTTGCCGAACGTGTGGGCGTCAGTGCGCAGGCAGTCAGCAAGTGGGAAAATGACCTGTCCTGCCCGGATATCACGCTGCTTCCGCAGCTTGCGGAGATTTTTGGAATCTCAGTGGATGAACTGCTGGGAAAGGAACCTTCCGGCAGCGCGGTCAAAACGGCCGAACCGGTCGAGGCATCCTCCGAGCGCGGCAAGAGCTTCCATATGGAGTGGAAGCCACTGGAGGGCATCTGGTTCGCAATTTACATTCTTTGTATCGGCGGGCTGCTCCTGCTGTCTGCGCTCCGGCCGGAGCTGGGCGTTTCATGGTGGACAGTTCTCTGGACGACGGCTCTGTTGATCGGCGGCCTTGCCGGAATGGTGCACCATCCGTCTTTCTTCCCTCTGGCGGTCATGCTGGCAGGTGCGTACTTTCTTATAACGAGCTTTGGCCTATGGAAGACCAACCTCGGCTGGAAGGTCGTGCTGCCGGTGTTCCTGCTGCTCTGGGGTGTGAGCCTCCTGATCGACGTGCTCTTCGGCAGAAAGAAAAAACACCCCGTTGTCCATGCATCGGGCGGCGGCAGTAAGCATTCCTTCGAAAATGGCTGGGTGAGGGTGAGTGCGGAGTTTGGAGAAAAAACGATTCAGGCTTGTCTTCCCGAACTCCGCGGCGGAGACATCAGCACCTGCTTTGGCAGCTACTGCATTGATTTTTCCGGCTGCAAAAGCGTCGCGCCGGATTGCAATCTCAGGGTAGAAGCCAGCTTTGGCGAGACAGTTCTGCGGATACCGCGCCGCTTCCGTGTGGAAACCGTGCAATCAGAGGAGAACTTCTGTTCGGCAGTGAACACTGTTGGCCAGCCGGAGGAAACGCCGGAGGCTGTGATCCTGCTTCATCCGGAGGTCAGCTTCGGAGAGCTTCGCGTGGAGTATATTTGAGAAAAACTGAAATGACCATCCTGCCGGAAGATTCAGAGGAAAGGATAGTTGTAATACTGCATGTTTTGATTTTGAAAATCAAAAAAACACGTGCGTTCTGCGCACTGAGGGCACGCCGTTGGCGTGCCCTCTCTTCTTGTGCAAAATTTAGGTTCTTTATGAAATTCTGGAATGAAAGGGAACTGTCACAGCGAGCGGCAGCGAGGTGTTTCGGAGCGCAACCGGCGCAAAGCAGCGACGCTTGAAGCGGAGATGGGTTCTCTTTCACGTCCAATTCCTCACCGCAGTCGCCGGCCTTTTGCACCTGCTTTTCGGAATTGCTCACAATTCGTTCCTTGACTATTTGTACAGCCTGCACTATAATTTATATAAATGTATGCAATTTGAAACGGAGGCTGTGCAATGCTGAGGACACTGAAAGCACAGGTGAAACAGTATAAGGCCGTGTCATTCGTTACGCCGATTTTCTCGGCACTGGAGGCCGTGGCCGATATGATCCTTCCCTTTTTAATGGCGAAGATCATCGATTATGGCGTGAATGGCGACGGCGGAATGTCCGCGATTTTGAAATACGGCGGATGGATGCTTGCCGTGGCGCTTTGCGCCCTGGCCTGCGGCATTCTGGCCGCGCGCTTTGCGTCCATTGCTTCTACTGGCTATGCGACGAACCTGCGCGATGCGATGTTTGCGAACATTCAGACCTTTTCCTTTGCGAACATCGACCGCTTTTCCACGGCGGGCCTGGTCACGCGCCTGACAACGGACGTATCCAATATGCAGATGTCCTATCAGATGCTGCTGCGCATCTGCGTGCGAGCGCCGACGATGCTGATCACGGCGCTGATTCTCTCTTTTTCCATTCATTCGGAACTGAGTCTGGTGTTTGTTGTTGCGGTCGTCTTTCTGATCCTTGCACTGTCCTTCGTAATCGCGAACGCGACGAAGCATTTTAATCGCGTCTTTCGAAAGTATGACGACCTGAACGCCAGTGTGCAGGAAAATGTAGGCGCCATCCGCGTGGTCAAGGCCTTTGTGCGCGAGGATTATGAACGTTCGAAGTTTTCCAAGGCAGCCGAAGCTGTTTACCGGATGTTTGTCAAGGCAGAGTCCTTTGTTACCCTGAACAATCCCATCATGAACGCGACGGTATTCGGCTGCATGCTGGCACTGTCGTGGCTGGGGGCGAAGGCCTGCGTTACGGAGGGCTTCTCCGAGGGCAACCTCATGAGCCTGTTCAGCTATGTCATCAGCATTCTGATGAGCCTGATGATGCTTTCCATGATCTTTGTTATGATGAGCATGAGCGTCGCGAGTGCGCAGCGTATCTGCGAGGTGCTCAACGAAAAGGCTGATCTGACCAACCCGGAGAACGCCCTCACGGACATCCCGGACGGCAGCATCGAATTCCGCGATGTTTCCTTTTCCTACAGCAAGGAAGGAAGCGGAAAACCGGTTTTGCAGGACATCAACCTGCAAATCGGGGCTGGGCAGACCATCGGGATCCTGGGCGGCACGGGCAGCGCAAAGTCCACCCTGGTCAGCCTGATCTCCCGTCTGTATGACGCCACCGAGGGCGAGGTTTTGGTCGGCGGACACAATGTGCGTCGGTACGATCTGGAGGCATTGCGTGATGCGGTCTCCGTCGTATTGCAGAAAAATGTGCTGTTTTCCGGCACGATTCTTGAAAACCTTCGCTGGGGCGACAAGAATGCTACCGAAGAGGAGTGCCGCCGCGCCTGCGAGTTGGCCTGTGCAGATGAATTCATCCGCAGCTTCCCGGACGGATACGAAACCCGCATTGAGCAGGGCGGAACGAACGTTTCCGGCGGCCAGAAGCAGCGCCTGTGTATTGCCCGTGCGCTGCTGAAGAAGCCGAAGATTCTGATCCTGGACGATTCCACAAGTGCGGTCGATACTGCGACGGATGCAAAAATCCGCCGCGCCCTGCGCGAAGAAATCCCGAACACAACAAAGCTGGTGATTGCCCAGAGAATTTCCAGCGTGCAGGATGCGGATCGGATCCTCGTTTTGGACGAGGGTCGGGTCAACGGCTTCGGCACACATGAGCAGCTGCTTGCCACGAACCGTATTTATCAGGAGGTTTGGCAGAGCCAGACACAAGGCGGCGGCGATTTTGATGAAAAGGCAGGTGAGGCCTGATGGCAGCAAGAGCTCCCCGCGGCCCGCACGGCCCACAGGCCGTGGCCGCCGAGCGCCCTGCGAAGATGGGGAAAGTTCTCGGACGCACGCTCGGCGAGGTCTGGAAGAATTATAAATGGCATTGTCTCGGTGTCGTCGTGTGTATTCTCGGCACCGTTGCGGCGCAGCTTAACTGTACGCTCTTTTTGCAGAAGCTATACGACAGCTATATTCTGCCGATGATCAAAAGCGGCGATGCAGATTTTCACCCGCTTCTGATGCAGCTTTTGCAGGTCGGTGCGGTCTGCACCGTCGGCGTGTTTTCCTCCTGGGCGTACAACCGCCTGATGATCAATGTTTCGCAGGGCACAATGCGCAATCTGCGCATCCGGCTGTTCAGCCACATGCAGAGCCTGCCCATCCGCTATTTTGACACACACGCGCACGGTGATATCATGTCGATCTATACGAACGATATCGACACTCTGCGCCAGTTTATCGGTCAGAGCCTGCCAAACCTCTTTTCCAGCCTGATCAGTGTGGTGAGCGTGTTGGTCAGCATGATCGTCCTGAATGTTCCTCTGACGCTGATTTCGCTCGTCATGGTTGCGCTGATGCTTTTTGCTACGAAAAAGCTTGCGGGGAAATCCGGCAAGTACTTTGTCAGGCGGCAGAAGGATCTCGGCGCGGTCAACGGCTACATCGAGGAGATGATGCAGGGGCAGAAGGTCGTCAAGGTCTTTAACCACGAGCAAGAGACGCTCGACCGCTTCCGTGAGCTGAATGAAAATCTGCGTGTCAGCTCCTGCAAGGCCAATACGTTTGCCAATATTCTGATGCCCGTGAATGCGCAGCTTGGTCACCTGAGCTATGTGCTGTGCGTGGTGGCAGGCGCGGCGCTGGCGGCTAACGGCTATGTCGGCCTGACGCTCGGCACGCTTGCGGCCTTTATGACCCTGAACCGCAACTTCAGCCAGCCTATTACTCAAATCAGCCAGCAGCTTAACTCCGTCATTATGGCGATGGCGGGCGCGGAGCGTGTGTTCCGCCTGCTGGATGAGCCATCGGAGGCGGATGACGGTTATGTCACACTGGTGAACGTCGAGGAGGCGTCCGATGGCACACTGACCGAAACAAGCAAGCGCACCGGCGTCTGGGCGTGGAAGCATCCGCACAAGGCTGACGGCAGTGTGACTTACACGAAGCTTGCGGGTGATGTGGTATTTAATGATGTGGATTTCGGCTACACGCCGGAAAAGACCGTCCTGCACAACATCGACCTCTACGCAACGCCGGGACAGAAAATCGCCTTCGTCGGCTCCACCGGCGCAGGCAAAACGACGATCACGAATCTGATCAACCGCTTTTATGATATCGCCGACGGCAAGATCCGCTATGACGGCATCAACATCAACAAAATCAAAAAGGCCGATCTGCGTCGTTCACTCGGCATGGTTTTGCAGGATGCGCATCTGTTCACCGGAACGGTCATGGAGAACATCCGTTACGGACGTCTGGACGCTACGGACGAGGAGTGCATGGCAGCGGCCAGACTTGCCAACGCCGACGGATTCATCCAGCGCCTGCCGGAAGGGTATAACACGCTCCTGACCGGAGACGGCGCGAATCTGTCACAGGGCCAGCGGCAGCTTCTGACCATTGCGCGTGCAGCGGTGGCTGATCCACCGGTGCTGATTTTGGATGAGGCGACCAGCTCAATTGACACCCGCACGGAGGCGCTGGTGCAGGCGGGCATGGATGGTCTGATGCATGGACGGACGACCTTTGTCATTGCGCATCGCCTGTCCACCGTGCGGAATGCAGACTGCATCATGGTTCTGGAGCAGGGCCGTATCATTGAACGCGGCACACACGAGAGCCTGATTGCCCAGAAGGGTCGGTATTACCAGCTTTATACCGGAAATCAGGTTGGCACGTAATATAAAACGGACGTTCCGCGGCAGCGGGACGTCCGTTTTCTGCCTTGCATTTTTTTGCGTGATGCACTATAATATAAATAGGAATAGTGGAAGAGGACACCCGTTCCCGTGTAGGATGTCCGAGAAACGAGCTAAGACCACAGGAAAACAGGAGGGGCTTTCTATGAAACGTATCATTACTATCAGCCGTGAATTCGGCAGCGGCGGCAGAACCATAGGCAAGGAGGTCGCGCGGCGGCTGGGCTATGATTTCTTTGACCGCGAGCTGGTGGAAGAGGTCGCAAAGCGCAGCGGTTTTTCTCAGGATTTCATAGAGGAAAACGGAGAATACGCCAGTGCCCGCAGCAGCCTGCTGTTCTACTGGGCAACGGCCAAGCAGCATTCCATGGAAAACCTGTCCATGCATGACCAAATCTATATTGTGCAGACGAAGGTCATCGAAGAACTGGCGGAAAAGGGGAACTGCGTCATCGTCGGCCGCTGCTCGGACTATATCCTGCGCGACCGCAAGGATTGCCTTCATGCCTTTATCTGCGCGGACATTGCCAGCCGCGCCAAGCATATCGTTGAATTCTACGGCGAGAAGGACAAATCTCCGGAAAAGCGCCTGACCGAAAAAGATCAGAAGCGCAAGGTATACTATAAGAACTACACAGGCCGCAACTGGGGCGAGGCGAAGAATTATGATATCTGCCTGAACAGCGGCGTTTTGGGAATGGATTTGTGTGCGGAGTTGATTGAGCAAGCGGCCCGCGCATGAATCGAAAAAGCCGCGGCAGGAGCACTGCCGCGGCTTTTTGCTCAAAAACAGAAAGGCGGAGGAAGGATTATGGATAATTACCGGACGAAATTGTTCATCCTGTGTGTGGGAAATATAAGTTCAAGGAACAGTTTGAAGATTGTCCCGTATGTGGATGGGTAAATGACCTTGTTCAAGCCAAATATCCGGATTGGGCAGGATGCGGAAATATTATGTCCCTAGACGAATGTCGCAAGGCTTACGCCGAGAGCAGGGAGCTCTGCTGAGAAAGCGTGATAAAATGTCTGAAGTGAAAGAATGGCGTTGCCCATATTACGACAGGGTAATTGATGAATACGAATGTTTAGATATGTATTTGATTGCTTCACGGGCAATAAAGGACGAAAAGATTGTCAAGGAAGAAGACAGGAATGCTCTGTTCGCTATGTGCCAAAAGTGTAGGAAGCACGGCATTATTGAGGGAAAGCAATCCTTAAAACAAGAAAGCTGATTGCAGCGGGCATGGCTCCCGGAAATTCGGGAAGGAAAACCGGCGAATATGGCATATGTCCAGTATAGTAACTCCGACACACATGGTGCAGAAAGCGAAAGGATGAGAGAAATGGCGAAATTGTTCGAATATTTTGGAAATGACGTTATTATCGTTGATACGGATGGGACGAGGTGGAAAGGCCATGCGGTGGCGTATACGCCCGCCATCGACAGTGTCAACGGGGAAGAAGAAATTGCCATCCAAACGAAAAAAGGATTGATTGGATTTTATTTGTCCGACATTGACGAAATCGAATATGATCGTTTCGAAAGAGCCAAGAAGGAAGGGGAATAAGGCAAAGATGAAATATACACAGAAAGAGTTGTTCGATTTCATGGAATCAGGCAAGGAAGTGACTGTAGTCAGCACTGGCGGAAAAAGCTATACCGGGAAGTGTTTTGCCTATTCCTCAGGCACGAACTTGGAAGAATTTGGCGTTGACGAGCCGAGCATAGAGGTGTGCGATACTATGCTTTATTTGTCAGATGTGGATAGAATCGAATATGGATTTTCAAAGACCGGTTAAAGACAGAGAAGAGCTGCTTTAGCTTCTCCAAGCCGCTTACGAATTAAACACATATGGGAATGATAATGGCCTTGATTTTTCTAAAGCAGAGGAAATGGGGCATTGTTGGGGGAAAACTCGACTTGTGATACAGTATGTTGACGAAGGAGCAGGAGAAATAGGGCTTTTAGATGAAACTCCAGCCCCGTTTGTGCTAATAATGAACGTTAATGATGGTCAAACGCGGTTTGAACAAACACAATATGAAGAAACAAGAGGGACAATAAATCTTTCGTTGCGGAATTTATTGTGGAATCTG